>JANXOM010000328.1 GCA_025353585.1 Deltaproteobacteria bacterium | reverse complement strand
CCCCCGCCGCCAGCCGCGGCCGGGCCGCTCACGGCCCCGCGCGGCCACGTCGGCGGGCCCGCGCCCCGCGCCATCCTGCCGCCGCGCGTGCCCGTCGTCGATTCTCGCGGCGGTCGGTCGGTCCTGCGCAACTGGCCGATCGTCGTGATCGCGCTCGCGGTCCTCGCGATCATCGGCGCTGTCGCCGTCATGATCTGGCCGCAGGGCAAGCCGGGCGGCCGCGGCGGCACCACCGGCGCCCACACGCTCGAGCCGCCGGCGCCGCTCGACCCCATGGACACGAACCCGTTGCCGCCGCCCGCCGCGCCGCCGCCGCCGGTGAAGACCGACCCGTGGTCGCCGGACCGGCACACGCGCATCCGGCCGCGGGATCGGCGGCCGCCGCCGCCGGGCGCCATCGACGCGCTCGGCGCTCCGAACCTCGACCTGATCGCGGCCGCGGTCCAGCGCGACCGCCGCGCCCACGCCGCGTAGCCCGTCCCGCCGCCGAGCGGCGCGGACGCCGGCCGCTGCCTCGCGCCCTTCGCCCGCGTCCGTTGCGCGGACATGTTCGCGACCTTCGACGACGGCCTCGAAGCCGCGCGCCGTCGATTCGCGCGCCGGGGATTCCCGGCTAGTGTTCCCGGCGTGGACCGCCCCGCCTTCGAGATCATCCGCGACCCGGCTGCGATGCGCGCGCGCGCCGAGGATCTCCGCCGCGACGGCCGGCGCATCGCCGTCGTGCCCACGATGGGCGCGCTCCACGACGGTCACCTCGCGCTGATCCACGCTGCCCGTGCGCGCGCCGACATCGTGATCTTCACGCTGTTCGTCAACCCCACGCAGTTCGGCCCCACGGAGGACCTGTCGCGGTATCCGCGCGACGAGGCCGGCGACCTCGACAAGGCGCGCGGCGCCGGCGCGGACCTCGCCTTCTGCCCGGACGTCTCCGCGATGTACCCGCCGGGCGCGCAGACGTTCGTCGAGGTGCGCGAGCTCCAGAAGCCGCTGTGCGGCGCGAGCCGGCCGGGCCACTTCGCCGGCGTGACGACGATCGTGGCGAAGCTGTTCCACATCACCCAGCCCCACCTCGCCGTGTTCGGGGAGAAGGACTACCAGCAGCTCGCGCTGATCCGTCGGATGACGCGTGACCTCGACTTCGGCATCGAGATCACCTCCGTCGCCATCGTCCGCGAACCGGACGGTGTCGCGATGAGCTCGCGCAACGCGTACCTCGAGCCCGGGCAGCGCCTCGCGGCGCGCGCGCTGTCGGGTGCGCTCGCCGCGGGGGCGGCGGCGTACGCGGCCGGCGAGCGCGACGGCGCCATGATTGTTGCCGCGGCCCGGGCCATCGTGGACGCCGAGCCGCTGGCGCGCCTGGACTACCTCGAGGTGCGCGACGCGGCCGAGCTGACGGTCGTCGAGCGCGTCGCCGGCCCCGCCGTCTTGGCGGTTGCCGCGTTCGTCGGCAAGACGCGGCTTATCGACAACTGCGTGCTCGGCCGCGCGGGAAGCCCGCCGAGCGCGTGAGCGGCGCCACCCGCGATCGGCGCGTCGACCGCCCTTTAGCTGACGAGCACGCAGGCGATCCGAGCCAGCTTGCCGGCCAGCCCTTCTCGATAGAAGCGGCGGAGCTCGCCCAGCATCTCGGGGATGCGGCGCGGGACCACGAACGCCGCCTCGAGGTACGCGGCGTAGCGCTGCGCGTTGTCGTTCGCGGCCCGATAGCGGTCGCGCTCGTCGCGGTCGAGGTCGGGGTCGTACGCGGGGTCGCCGAACAGCCGCGTGCGTAGCACCGCGGAGACGTCGCGCGCGGGCCGCGTCAGCAGCAGGCACGTCACGTACTTGTCGACCTCGGCCTGGAGCTCGAGCTCGAGCTGGCTCACGGGCCGCTCCGCGCGCGCGCAGAGGACGGAGTAAATGAAGTGGCTCACGCCTTCGACGGCCAGCAGGAAGTCACCGAAGTTGTGATCCCCGAGCCGCCGCGCCGGGTCGTTCGTCGCGAGGTTCGCGAGCGCGGCGGGATCGACGAACAGCGCGAGCTCCATCTCCCCCGCGTCCTCGCACACGAGCAGCTGCTCGCGCGGCCGCCGCGTCGGGCTCGCGGCGTCGCGCGCCGCCGCATCGATCACGAAGTCATCCACGCAGGCGCCGGTATCGACGCGGTAGAGCTCCTCGAGGCCACGCTGCACGCGCCGCAGCGTGTGCGTCACTACTGGATCCCTCGCCCACCCGGATCGACGATGAGGCCGGCCGCGGCGAGCTTCTTCTCCACCCACGCATCGCGGGTGCGCAGCCAGATCTCGTAGAGCTTGCCGATGTCGGTCGTCGCGTTCACCTCCGCCATCGTCACGCGTTTGCGGACGTGCGCGAGGACGTCGACGAAGCGCGGGAACTGCTCGGCGAGCTCGCCGTAGACGTCCGCGATCGGCTTGCCACCGCCGAGGGAGCGCGCGAGCTGCGCGTACGCCGTCTGCCCGATGCCGACGTAGTACTCCACGTCCACGAGCGAGCGCGACAGCGAGTCGGCGAAGTAGCCGGCCACGTAGAGCGACTGGTCCCCGACCTGCTTGAGCGTCTGCACGCGCTCGCCGGGGCTCTCCGCCGGCTGCGCGAGCTTGATGCCGAGGGGCTCGTCGGTCAGCCGGGCGTGAGCGAACTCGCCGAGCAGGCTGACCAGGTACCAGCTCGCGGGCGCGCTCGCGTCCACGTCGGCCGCGTCGAGCGCCTCGCTCACGACCTCGTGGAAGTACTCGTCCACCGAAGAAGCCAACGTGACGTCCATGTTTCAATACTCGACCATGGGGCCGGATAGGCAAGATCCTGACGCCGGGGCGAGGCCCGAAGCGCCCCCGCGCGGCGTGTCCTACCTCCGCTCCCGCGCGCGAAAGCCTCGCAAGTTCAGGGGGCTGGAGTGATGAACAAATCCGCGCCGATAGGGGCTTGCGCACATGCCGCATCGGGCTTACTCAAGCCGCCATTAGCACTCCCCTGGTTCGAGTGCTGACAAAACCGAGGACAGCCCCGATGAACGTCAAGCCCCTGCAGGATCGCATCCTGGTTCGCCGCATCGAAGAGGTCGAGAAGACCCGCGGCGGCCTCTTCATTCCCGACTCCGCGAAGGAGCGCCCGCTCGAGGGCAAGGTCATCGCCGTTGGCGCGGGCAAGCGCAACGAGGACGGCAAGCTCTTCGAGCTCGACGTCAAGGCGGGCGACCGGATCCTGTTCGGCAAGTACGCCGGCACCGAGATCAAGGTCGACGGCGTGGAGCACATCATCGTTCGCGAGGACGAAGTCCTCGGCATCCTCGAGTAGGTAAGGAGTTTTCACATGGCTGCTAAAGACATTATTTTCGACGTCAAGGCTCGTGACCGCGTGCTCGCGGGGGTCGACACCCTCGCGAACGCCGTCAAGGTCACCCTCGGCCCGCGCGGCCGCAACGTCGTCATCGAGAAGTCGTGGGGCGCTCCGACGGTCACCAAGGACGGCGTCACCGTCGCCAAGGAGATCGAGCTCGAGAACCGGTTCGAGAACATGGGCGCGCAGATGGTCAAGGAGGTCGCGTCCAAGACCTCCGACAACGCCGGCGACGGCACGACCACCGCCACCGTGCTCGCGCAGGCGATCTACCGCGAGGGCAGCAAGCTCGTCGCGGCCGGTCACAACCCGATGGAGCTCAAGCGCGGCATCGACATCGCGGTCGCGGCCCTCGTGGCGCACCTCAAGACGATCAGCACACCGACCCGCGGCAAGGACGACATCGCGCAGGTCGGCACGATCAGCGCGAACGGCGACACCGAGATCGGCAACATGCACGCCGAGGCGATGAACAAGGTCGGCAAGGAGGGCGTCATCACCGTCGAAGAGGCGAAGACGCTCCACAGCGAGCTCGACGTCGTCGACGGCATGCAGTTCGACCGCGGCTACCTCTCGCCGTACTTCGTGACGGACAGCGAGCGGATGGAGGTCGTGCTGAACGACTGCTACATCCTCACCCACGAGCGCAAGATCTCCAACATGAAGGAGCTCCTGCCGGTCCTCGAGCAGGTCGCGAAGACGGGCAAGCCGCTCCTCATCGTCGCCGAGGACATCGACGGCGAAGCGCTCGCCACGCTCGTCGTGAACAAGCTCCGCGGCACGCTCCACATCTGCGCGGTCAAGGCCCCGGGCTTTGGCGATCGCCGCAAGGAGATGCTCAAGGATCTGGCCGTGCTCACCGGCGGCCAGGCGATTACCGAGGACCTCGGCCTCAAGCTCGAGAACATCACGATCGCCGACCTCGGCACGGCCAAGCGCGTGCAGGTCGACAAGGACAACACGACGATCATCGACGGCAATGGCAAGCAGGCCGACATCGATGGCCGCGTGAAGCAGATCCGCAACCAGATCGAGGACACGACCTCCGACTACGACAAGGAGAAGCTTCAGGAGCGTCTCGCGAAGCTCGTCGGCGGCGTGGCCGTGATCAAGGTCGGCGCGGCGACGGAGATGGAGCTCAAGGAGAAGAAGGCCCGCGTCGAGGACGCGCTCCACGCCACGCGCGCGGCCGTCGAAGAGGGCGTCGTCCCGGGCGGCGGCGTCGCGCTCCTGCGCGCGCAGCACGTGCTCGAGAAGCTGAAGACCAGCGAGGAGCAGCAGTTCGGAGTCTCGATCGTGCGGCGCGCGATCGAGGAGCCGCTCCGTCAGATCTCGGCGAACGCCGGCGTCGACGGCTCCATCGTCATCAGCAAGGTCAAGGAGGGCAAGGACGGCTTCGGCTTCAACGCCGCGACTCTCGAGTACGGTGACCTCGTCAAGGCCGGCGTGATCGACCCGACGAAGGTCGTCCGCACGGCGCTCCAGAACGCGGCCTCCGTCGCGGCGCTCCTCCTGACGACCGAGGCGATGATCGCCGAGCGTCCGAAGAAGGAAGGCGCGGCCCCGGCCGGCGGCGGTGGCGGCGGCATGGGTGGGATGGGCGGCATGGGTGGGATGGGCGGCATGGGCGGCATGGACTTCTAGAGAAGCTCCCCGCTCACCTCGAGCTGATGCGACGGCCCCATCCTCGGGGCCGTTGCTATTTTCGGCGGCGCGAATGCACCGTCGCGCGCGGCAGCCCGCCGCGCTCGAGGCGGGCGAGCTCCGACTCCCAGAACGCGAGCGCGGCCGCGAACACGACCTCGGTCACGAGCCAGCCGACGAAGCCGAGCGCGAGGCTGAGCGCCCCCGCGTGGAGCTGTGGCCAGTCGTCGTCCATGACCTGCGCCATCTCGTACGCCGCCCCCAGCGCGACGAGCACGCCGGCGGTGATCGCGAGCCCGCGCCGCATCCGATCCAGCCAGCGCACGCGGCGCTCGAGCTGCTGCTCGCGCTCGGTCACGCCCAAGGGTAGCAGGAGTTATATATCTGCCGCCGGGTTCACCGCGAACTTTTCGCGGCCCGCCGGGGCCGAGTCAGTGACCGACGCACGCCTTGACGGCGGTCGCCGTCTTGGCAGCGATCAGGCAATCGATATCGTGCTCGTTGTTCGCGGACATGCACTGCGAGGTGCACACGTCGACGCCGCGCTTCATCTCGGCCTCGAACTCCGTTAGCTTCTCGCGGCGCATCGCGTCGCGCTCGGCGGGCGGCGCCGCGGCGATCTGCGGGTCGGCTTTGTCCCAGTACAGGAGCGTGTGGTAGTTGCGACAGCCATTCTCGCACTTGACCGGGTCGCCCTTGCACGCGGCGAGGCCGAAGCCGGCGACGAGGCACAACGCGGCAAGCGACTTCATGGACGCGGGCATACCACGGGGGCTGCGCGTCGCACGGTGATAGGCTGCGGCCATGCGTCGCGCGTGGTGGCTCGCCGGCGTGCTCGTGGCGGCGAGCCACAGCGCCGAGGCGTCACCGTGGTCCGTGGTGTTCGAAGCGGGGGCCGAGGCCGACACCAACGTGCAGCGGATCGAGACCGATCTCTCGGCGACCGTGGAGCCGATCAGCGCGCTGGCGCTGCGGACGGCCGGGCGCGTCGAGCACGCCGATCACCTGCTCGGCGGCACGTACGCGTTCGCGGCGTCAGCCTCGGCGCGCGTGATCGCGAATGACCGCACCGACACGTCGGTCGAGGACATCGGCCTCGTGGCGACGGACGCGCGCTACGTGCACCCGCTCGGCGCGCGGCCGGTGGGGCTCGGCATCGCCGTCCAGGCGGCCGATGCGTTCGCGTTCGACGCCGAGGTCGGCGACCGGACGTTCCGCAACCTCGGCGCGGACGGGCTGCTCCTCCTGCACGGCAACGACACGCGCCGGCTGACGCTCGCGTTCGGGGTGCGGCAGTTCGTCTACAAGCCGGCGCCGGAGTTCGACTACACCGCGCCGAGCGCGAACCTGCGTCTCGATCTGCTGCTGTGGACGTCCGCCGACGCGACGCGCACCCTCGAGCTGGCCGGGACGCTCGGCTTCGAGGCGCGCGCGTTCGAGAGCGCCGCGCTCGTCGACACGTGCCCGCCCGGCACGAACGACGTCAGCTGCACGGCGACCTCGAGCTTCCTGCGGCGCGACCGCTACCACCGCGCCGACGCGCAGCTGACGTACGTCGGGACGCGCGTGGTGGCGCTCGGCTACCAGCTCGTGGTGATCGACTCCAACAGCTACGGCGAGTCTCTCGTCCGCCACCGCGTGACGCTCTCCGGCACGACGCAGCTCCTGCCGAAGCTCTACGTGACCGGCCTGGCGACCCTGCAGATCGACCAGTACCCCGACGGGCTCCTCATCGCGACGGACGTCCAGCGCACCGAGTTCTCGAACCTCGAGGACGAGAACCGCAGCTCGCTGCAGATCCGCCTCGGCCGACGGCTCACCGACGCGTGGTCGATCGAGGCGCGCGGCGCGATCTGGCGCGAGCTCGGCGGCGGCAACAGCTCCATGCCGACGGCGTTCCACCGCGAGCTGCTCTACCTGGGCGCGATCTACCAGCGGTGAGGGCTCCCGCCAGATGAACCCCGCTCGAGCTAACGCGTGCGCAACGACTTCGCCCGCGCCTCGATGGCGGTCCGCTTCGCGCGGAGCTGGGCGAGTCGGGCGGCGACCGCGTCGCGCGTCTGCTTCGCGGCGGCCGCGCGCTGGCTCGGATCGCCGGAGTGCTGCGCGCGCGACAGGCTGTCGAGCGTGGTCGAGTCGACGACGTCGGCGAGCACGACGGTCGCGTCGGACTCGAAGCTGCTGGCGCCATGCGCGCCGCCGCTGTCCGTTGGCCCCGCGGTCGGCGCGGTGCCGCCGTTGGCGACGTCGCCGGCGCCGAGGCTCGTCCCACCGGCCGCCTCGCGGCTGACGGAGCGCGGCGAGCCGCGGTGCGGCTGGTCGTCGTCGCGCACGGCAAGGTCGACGGCGCGGTCGTGCTCCTTGCGCGCGTCCGCGGCCTGCTTGAGCGCCGAGGTCTGGCGGTCGAGCTCGTCGACCTGCTTCTGCAGCTCGCCCTCCGTCTGCTTGAGCGCCCCGGCCTCCTTGTCGAGGTCCTCCGGGTCGGCGAGCGGATCGAGGTCGCTGTTCGGGATGACGATCTTCTTCGCGCCCGACATGGCGGGGGCCAGCTGGGCCCGCTCCGCGGTCAGCTTCTGGGCGCGCGGCCCGGCGGCCCCGGCGGCGAGCTCGGCGTCGATCGCGGCGACGGCCGCCCGGCGGGACTCGGCCAGCTTGGCCTGCGCCACGGCCACGTCACGCGTCATCGCGGCGAGCTGGTTGGCGGTGTCGGCCGCGTCGGCGAGCGCGGTCCGCAGCTCGCGGTCGCGGCGCCAGGACGGCTTCTGCTGCTTCACGCGCTCGATGGCGGCGGTTTGCTCGGCGTACTTCTGGGCGAGGGCCGCGCGTTGAACGCCGACCGCCGTCGCGGCCCTGGTGGCGCTCGCGACGCCGGCCTCGGCGGACGCGGTCACGTCGACCGGCGCGGCGGCGGCAGACGTCGCCCCCACGGCCGGACCGGCCGTCAGAGCGAGCGCGAGGCACCATCGCCGGAACATCTGTCCTGGAGACTAGCACCCCTCGTGCCACGCCCGTACAGCGGCTAACTCCGCGACGGGAGGCACAGGATCCTCGGCAAACCATCCCCCGTGGGACGCCGGGCAACCCTGCAGTCTCAGATTCCTGAGGGCGGACCCTTTCCAAGCGCCAGGGCCAGGTGCCGGAGGGCGGCGGTGGCGGTCGTGGCGATCACCGCCAGCGGCTCCTCGCCGGGGCGCTCCCAGATGAGGTAGTCGCGCGCCTCGGCGTCGACGATCGCGTGAAACCGCAGCCGGCGCAGCACCCGGTTCGCGCCGCAGTCGAGCGTCGGCCCGACGAGCGGGATCTCGGGGTCGAGCGCGCGGCCGAACCGCACCATCACGCGGTCGAGAGCGGTGATCGGCAGCGTGATGCCCGGTGAGGCCGCCCCCTCGCGGAGGACGAACCCACCGTCGACCACGCTGGCCCACGTATGGGCATGCTGACCATCCGCCAGGATGCGCTCGTCGATCAGCAGTGGCTCCATGAGGACGCTGCTATGTTCTCACGCATGCGACGCCTCGCGCTCGTGTGCTGCCTCCTCGCGGCGGCCTGTGGTGGCCCGCAGCTCGCCGAACCGGCGGCGCCGGCGCTCAAGCTCGCCGTGCCCGTCACGCTCGAGGCGCGGCGCCCGCACGAGGGCGACGCTCGCACCGTCCACGTCCGCGTGTGGGCCGACGCCGCCGTCCGCGCCACGCCGCGCTGGAAGGAAGAGGTCACCGACCAGCTCGACTACGCGACGCAGTTCCTGACGCCGCTCCTCGGCGTCCGCCTGCAGGTCGACGCGATCAAGGACTGGGATCGCCCGGGCGATCCGCACGCTGCCCTCGCCGCGCTCGCGGCGGCCGATCCCGGCAAAGAGACCACGTGGGTCATCGGCTACGTCGCGTCCGCCGACGCCGTCAGCACCGCGATGTCCGAGCTCGGCGACGCGCAGCCGCTCGGCCATCACCTCGTCGTGCGCATGTGGGCCGACAAGCCCGAGACCGATGCCCTCGCCGCGAAGCTCCCCGACACCAGGGACGCGCAGCGCGGCGAGTTCCTCGCATCGCACCGGCGGCACAAGCAGACCGTCGTGCTCCTCCACGAGCTCGCGACCACGCTCGGCGCGATCGCCGAGACCGATCCGACGTGGATCGGCCACCTCACCTACGGCATCAAGCAGTCGTCGTTCTCCGACCGCAACCGCGAGCTCATGCAGCTCGCGCTCGACATGCGCCTCACCGAGGCCGCGCCCGATCAGATCGCCCACGCGCTCCTCGAGGGCATCGACAAGGCCGAGTGGGGCGGCTGGGTCGGCGCCCAGCACGACGAGGTCGTCGCGACCCTCCGCACTATCGCCGACTCGGCGAAGGCCGGCAAGACGGCCGCCGAGATCCCGACCGCCGCGTACGAGCCGTTCGACCGCGTGCGCCAGCTGCGCGCGAAGGACCCGAAGCAGGCCCTCGCCGAGCTCGAGAATCTGCTGATCGCGTATCCCGGCAACGCGGCGATGCACCAGCTCAAGTGCGACCTCATGCTCGACAGGCCGGGCGTGAAGGATCCTGCGACGCGCGCCGCATGCAGCCGCGTCAGCGAGCTCGCGCAGGGCGATCCGCTCGTCCACCTCGCGCTCGGCGAGGCGCTCTTCAAGGTGGCCGATGCCGCCGCCGCGCGCGCCGAGCTCGTGGTCGCCGCGAAGAAGATCAGCAACCTCGACAAGGGCGTCCCCGAGGCGTGGCGGCGGCTCCTGGAGCTCTACAGCGGCGCGGGCTACCTGACGTGGAGCGACGAGGTCATCGCGCAGGGCAAGCTCGCCGGCGATCCCGCGGTCGCGGTGATCGCCGAGACGCGCGCGCGCAACGGGCTCCCCCGCGGCGCGGCGAGCGTCAAGCCCGAGGACGAGCCGGCATTCGTGGCCGCCGTGAAGGCCGCGCGTGCCCTCGTCGAGAACAAGCAGCTCGGGCCGGCCGCGCGCGCGCTCGCCACGGCCGAGAAGAAGTGGCCGCACGCGCCCGGGCTCCTCGCCGAGCGCTGCGAGCTCGCGCTCTACACCAACGAGCTCGGCGCCGCGACCGCGGCGTGCGACGAGGCCGTGAAGCTCGATCCCGACGCGTCGTGGGCGCTGTACCTCGGCGGGGTCGTGGCGCTCAAGGACACGAGCGAGGGCGGGACGCGCGCCGGCATCGCGAAGCTCAAGCGCGCGATCGCGGCGGACCCGGGCCTCGGGCCGGCGTGGCGGACGCTCGCGAAGGCGTACGAGCGGGCCAAGGACCCGGCGGCCCTGGCCGACCTGGGCGCGGCGTACGCGGCGAAGTTCAACTCGCCCCTGCCCCACTAGCTTCGGGATAGGGTCCCGCGGTGGAGTCGGATGACGAGGCGCGCGAGCGGCTGATCGTGCAGGCGACGCGGCAGACGTACGTCGCGCAGATCGCCACCGTCCGCATGCACGTCATCACCGGCAGCCTCCTCGCGGGGGCCGGGCTCGTGACCTTCTCGCTATGTATCTACGTCGCCATCAAGGCCGGCGATACCTCGCTGTGGCTGTCCGGGTTCGGGTTCATCCTCGTCGTGGCCGGGGCCACGCGAGCCATCGGCGCCATCGCCCGTGGCATCTCGGCGCGGCGCGAGCTCCGGGCCCACGACGCCGCCGCGTTGCCGGCGGCCCGCGTCATCGTCAAGTAGGAGGCCCTGGCGTATAGTCGGCAGCGGTGTCGTTCCTGCGGCGCATGACGTCGTCTGACTACCGCGCGGCGGTGGCGGCCGAGGCGGCGGGCAACGTCGAGCTCGCGGCGGAGAAGTACGCGCTCGCGGGCGAGCTCGATGGCGCCGTGCGCATGCACCTGGCGCGGGCCGCGCGCGCCGGCAACCGGCTCCACGAGATCGGCGCGTTGCGCGACGCGATCCGCTGGGCGGGCGAGGTCCCCGATCTCAAGCGGCGCGCGTCGGTCGCGCTCGGCCGGGCGCTGTGGGAGGCCGCGCGCGCCGAGGGCATCGCCACCGAGCGCGATCGCAACAAGGTGCGCGAGGCCGCCGAGCTGCTCGTCGCCGGCGATGACCACGCCACGGCCGGCGAGGCGCTCGAGAGCATCGGCGACCACCTCGCCGCGGCGAACGCGTACTCGGCGGGCGGGCTCGTCGAGCGGATGGAGGTCGCGCTCGGCAAGGACGACGACGCCCAGCACCGCGCGCGGCTCGAGGCGGAGGCATTCGCGAACTACGAGACGCACATGCGCGTCGGCCGACGCGACGACGCCCGCACCGATCTGCAGAAGTGCATCGAGGTCGCGCACGGCGGCGGTGACTACCGGCGACTGCTCGACCAGCTCGACACGTCCCTCCTGACCGCGGGCAAGCTCGAGCTGCGCCGGCGCGCGAAGCCCGTGCTCGTCGCGTGCGCGGCCGGCAAGATCGTGCTCGGTCGCGACGCGCTGTGCGACCTGACGCTGCGCGCGGGCGGCGTCTCGCGCCAGCACGCCGAGATCGAGCACAGCGGCGGCAAGTACCAGCTGCGCGACCTCGACTCGCGCAACGGCACGTCGATCGGCGGGCTCCCCCTCGCGGGCCGCATGCCCCTCGTCGGGACGGGTCGGTTCTCCCTCGGCGAGGAGTGCGTCGTCGACTTCGAGGTCACCGCGGACGGCGCGCTGATCCTGCGCGTCCACGGCGGCCTCGATCGCGGCGTGGCGCTGATCGCGGGCGACGACGGCGCGCGGCTCGATCTCGCGCCGGTCGGCACGCCGCTCGACGTGATCTTCCAGCGCGGACGGCCGCTCCTCGGACGAGGAACCGCGCGCGACATGATGTTCAACAGCGAGCCGCTCGGCGCCGTGCGCGTGCAGATCATGCGCGGAGACCGCCTGGTCGTCGACGGCGACGAGATCGACGTCGGCTGATGGCGTTCTGGTCGCGCCTCTTCGGGAAGACGGACAAGGCCCTGCCGGCGGCGGCGCCGCGCCCGCCCGTGGCCGACGAACCGCAGCACCTCGGCAGCGAGGAAGAGGCCTTCCTGGCGCAGCTCGTCGCCGACCTGGCGAACGGCAAGCGGCGAGATCAGGTCGCGAGCCCGGACGTCCTCCTCAAGCTCGACGGCATGTGGCGCTCGGGCCACGAGCGCCTCGCGATCGACTGGATGGACAAGCTCCTGTCCGTGCCCGAGGTGCCGGCGGCGGCGACCGCGCCCTTGCGCGCGATCCTCGTCGAGCGGCTCGAGCAGCGCGGCGAGCTCGACGAGGCGGGGGCCCACCTCGACGGCCTCACCGCGATCCCGATGTACGCGTTGCGCGCGCACTACCTGCTCGCCGAGCACGCGCGCCGCCGCGGCGATCACGAGCGCGCGCTTCGCCACTACGAGGCCGTGCTCGGCCGCGACGTCGACTACCCCAACGTGCGCGCGCGCGTCGAGCGGCTGCGGCAGCTCACGGGGCGCGGCGCGGCCGCGGCGGGCGAGACCATCGCCGCCGGTGACGTCGTCGGCGTGCAGGCCGGCGCGCGCTACCGGCTCGTCCGCGAGCTCGGCCGCGGCGCGACCGGCGTCGTGTACCTCGCGCGCGACGTCGAGCTCGACCGCGACGTGGCCATCAAGCTCCTCCACCCGCACCTCGCCGGCGGCGAGCAGCAGGTCGCGCTCGACCGGTTCTTCCACGAGGCGCGCGTGATGGCGTCGCTCCGGCACCCGAACGTCGTGGCCGTCCTCGACCTCGACGAGGCCTCGCGCCGCATCGTGATGGAGCTCGCGGCCGGCGGCACCTTGCGCGACGTGCTCCGCGAGCGCGGCCCGCGCACGATCCGCCGCGCGATCGAGCGGCACGGCCAGGTGCTCTCGGCCCTCGCCGCCGCGCATCGCCGCGGCATCGTGCACTGCGATCTCAAGCCGGGAAACCTCATGTTCCGGCGCGACACGGACACGCCGGGCGTGGAGATCATGCTCGGCGACTTCGGCGTCGCCCACCTGCCCGACGAGACCGGCACCGTCGCGTCGACGGCGCGGCGGCCGGAGGCGGTCGGCACGATCGCGTACATGGCGCCCGAGCAGCGGCGCGGCGAGGTCACGCCGGCGAGCGACCTCTACGCGAGCGGCGTCGTCCTGTTCGAGATGCTGACCGGCCGCGCGCCGTGGGCTCGCGAACAGGTGATGGGCGGGGCCCGGAGCGCCGACGACTTCCGCCTGCCGCCGGAGCTCGTCGCGAGCGCGCCGAAGGTCGCCGACGATCTCCAGCACCACCTGATCCGCCTCGGCGATCCGGATCCCGCGCGGCGGCCGACGACGGCCCAGGCGCTCGCCGAGTCGCAGCGCCTGCGCGAGCGCATCATCGCGACCGGCTCGTGACTACTCGTCTTTGACGGGCGTCGCCTTGAGCGCCGCCTTGCCGTCCTTCACGTACACCGTGAAGCGCACCTCGCGGCAGCCGGTCTTCGCCTTCAGGTCGTCGCGGTTCTTGACGAGCTTCTCGGCGAATTTCGCGTAGCTGAGGCCCGTCGTTGGCTCGTTACAGCTCTTCTTCACGGAGAGGAACTGGTCGTAGACCGACTTGAAGTACGGGTCGACGTTCGCCCCCGTGTCGCCCGTCGGCGTCGGCGTGGGCGCGGCGCTGAACGAGATCGACGCGGTCGGCGCGCCGAGGATGTCATCGTCGAGGCGGAGCGA
>JANXOM010000258.1 GCA_025353585.1 Deltaproteobacteria bacterium | reverse complement strand
GGTCGTCGCGCCGATGACGGAGCCGGCCGGCTCGGCCACGGGGGCCGACGAGGTCGCGCTCGCGCACCCCGTGACACACGATCTCGGCTCGCCAAAGATGCGACGGATCTATTTTCGCGCCGGCGTCGCGCGCGTGATGCCGCTGTCGAGCTCGCGCGAGATGGAGCTCGCCGACATCAACGGCCCCGCGAGCCTCGCGCTGCAGGACGGGCCGATCGTCGGCTCGGGCTCGACGGTCGCGTCGGCCACGGCGTTCGCGGCGGTGCTGGGCTATCGCCTCGGCGAGACGGGCCGCTGGTCGCTCGAGACGTTGCTCGGCGCGCCGTTCACGGTGAAGTTCCGCGCCACGGGCACGCTGGCGAACATGTCGCTCGCGCCGACCGCGCTCGGCTTGCCGACGGGCGTGCAGCCGCTCGGCCCCGAGCTCGGCGAGGCCACGGCCGCGCCGCCGATGGTCACGCTCGTCTATTCGTTCCGCACTTTCGGGCCGATCCGGCCGTTTGTGGGCGCCGGCGCGAGCATCCTGTTCGCCTACAACGCGAAGGTCACGAACCCGGTGCTCACCTCGGTGAGCCAGCCAGACTTCAGCGTGTCGCCGGCGCCGGGCTTGGTGATGCAGACGGGGCTCGAGGCCAACCTCACGCATCGCATCTACGCGCGGCTCGACGTGAAGTTCATCGCGGGCATGCTCGCCCGGGCCGAGGTCACGCATATCCAGGTGGCCACGCCGGACATCCCCCTCTTCGGCAACGTCGAGGTCGGCACGGCAAAGATGTCCGTCTGGGTGAACCCGCTCGTCGTGCAGCTCGGGGTCGGGACCGACTTCTAGCGTCGGAGGCGACAACTTCCCTCCGCGGGCGAGCGCGCGAGAGGGAGAACTGACTACGATGGCGCGATGAAGCCTCGCGCCGTGCTGCTGTCACTCCTCGCTCCGGGCCTGTTTGCCGCCTGCACCTCGGCTCGCCCCCACTACGCGACGACGGGCGGCGGCCTGCAGCTCTCGAAGGTCGTGCTGTATCGCAACGGCGTTGGCTACTTCGAGCGCGCCGGCCACGTCGAGGGCGACGTGCTCACGCTGCGCGTCCGCAAGGACCAGGTCAACGATCTGCTCAAGAGCCTGACCGTCGTGGAGAAGAAGGGCGGTCGCGCCGTCTCGATCTCGATGCCGCTCGACCCGCGCGCGTGGGCCAACGCCGCCATCGCGACGCTCGGACCCGGCGCCGGCAGCCTCTACGAGGTCCTCGACAAGCTGCGCGGCACCGACGTCACGCTGCACACCGACGACGACACCGTCCGCGGCCGTATCTTGATCGTCGAGGCGATCCCGTTCGACCACGAGCCGAGCCTGCCGCCATCGGCCGGCGGGAGCGGCGGGGGGCACGAACAGGACTACAAGGTCACCCTCATCGACGACAAGCGCATGCATGTCGTGCGGCTCTCCAAGGTGACGAGCATCGCGCTCCACAACTCCGACATCTCGATGCAGTTCCAGCGCAGCCTCGACGCCACGGCCGGCGAGGGCATGTTCCAGCAGGTCGACGTCACGATCCGGCTCGCGGGCGCGCACGAGCACGAGCTCGTCGTCAGCTACGTCGTCAACGCGCCGATGTGGAAGCCCACCTATCGCGTCGTGCTCCCCGAGAAGGGGAAGGGGCAGGCGCTGCTCCAGGGCTGGGCCGTCGTGGACAACACGACCGGCGAGGACTGGCGCGACGTGAGCCTCTCGCTGACCTCGGGCGCGCCGATCGCGTTCCGCTACGACCTGCACACGCCGCGCGATGTCACGCGCACCGATCTCTCGAGCGTCGGCTCGGACCGCCACGCGCAGGTCTCCGTTGGCGAGACCACGTACGCCGACCAGCCCGCGGCGGCCCCGATCGCGCCGCCGCCGCCGCCACCGCCCGCGTCGATGCCGTATCCGCAGCCGACCCGGAACATCCCCGTGCCCGGGCGCAGCTACGACGAAGGCAAGATGGGCAGGAAGTCGCCCCGCCCCGCGTCGGCGACCGTCTCCGGCGGGGCCGCTCCCACGACGCCGGCGCCCTACGGAGCGGCCGAGGAGTCCGCGAAGGACGAGGAGTCGGCCGTGGACGCCGACATGCTCGAGAGCTCGATGAAGGCGCAGACGCACGCGGCCACCGTGAGCGGCCTGTCGCGCTACGATCTCGGCGAGGCGCTCACGGTGCCCGACGGCACGTCGACGATGGTCGCGATCATCAACCAGCAGGTCGAGGGGCAGGAGACGTTCCTGTTCCGTCCGGGCGGCGCGGGGCAGGGCTACGACGCGAACCCGTACCGCGTGATCCGGTTCAAGAACTCCACGCCGTTCGCCCTCGAGTCCGGCCCGATCTCGATCTACTCGGGCGGCAGCTTCGTCGGCGAGGGCATTAGCGAGCCCGTGAGCGCGGGCGTGCCCGTCACGATCCCGTTCGCCGTCGAGTCGGGGATCATGGTGACCTCGCAGGCGCAGTACAAGGGCGACGACGTTCGCCTCGTCAAGATCGTCCGCGGCGTCATCGAGATCGAGACGTTCTCCCGGCGCACGACCACCTGGACGGTGAAGAGCCAGCTCCCGCCCACCGACAAGATCACGGTGTTCGTGCGCATGGCGAAGGCCGGCGGCACGTACAAGCTCTCGCCGCGCCCCGCGAACACCGAGGATGTGGCCGACGCGTACCTCATCCCGATCGAGGTCGCGGCGGGCGCGACCGACGGCAAGCTCGAGGTCGTGGAGCAGACGCCGTCGCGCAGCGAGCTGTCGATCTGGGACAGCCGCTTCCTGACGCTGTTCGAGGGCATCCTGGCGCAGGGCAACCTCGAGCCGGCGACGCGCGCCAAGCTCCAGCCGATCGTGAAGCTGCGGCAGGACGTCGGGCGTATCGACACCGAGATCGAGGGCAAGACGCGGACCCGCGGCGAGCTCGACCAGCGCGCGCAGGAGACGCGGCAGAACCTCGAGGCCATCAAGAAGGACCCGGCCGCCGGCGCGCTGCGCAAGAAGCTGTCCGACCGCCTCGATCAGTTCGCGAAGGACGGCGACAAGCTCGGGCGCGACCTCGTCGAGCTGCAGACGAAGCGCACCGAGCAGAAGGTCGCGCTCGAGGACGCGCTCCAGGCGCTCGATCTCACGCCCAAGGAGCCGCTCGCGCCCAAGCCGTGATCACTCCCAGGCGTCGGTGAGGATCGTCGCGAAGACGCCATTGCCCGCCTTCGGCACCTCGATGACGACCCAGCTCGCGCCGACCTTGCGCAGGTGCGACGCCGACGCGCCGGCCCACGTCCACTCGGCCCCCGCCTTGGTCGGCGCGTACTCGCCCTTGAGCGACTTGAGGTAGCGGGCGAGGTCCGCGGGGATCTTCGCGCTGGTCGCCTTGCCCTTGAAGACGACCGCGACGCCCATGACCGCCGCCGCCATCATCTTCTGCTCCTCGGGGTTCGACGGCGTGACGCTCGCAAGCTTGACCTTGCCGTCGCTGCCGACCACGAGCGCGACGAACGAGACGCGGTCCGTCAGCGCCTGCACCTCCTTGCCCTTCTCGAGCTCGACGGTCAACCCGACCAGGATCTTCCCCTTGGGCAGCTCGCCGGCGGCCCCGGTCGCGAACTGCGTCGCGATGCACCAGGGGCGCCACGGAGAGGCGGCGTCCTCGCACTTCGCGGCCGCCTTGAGGCTCGCGAGCTCGTCCGTGATCACCTTGTCATCCGCGCGCGCCGCCAGGGGGAACCCGACGAGCGCGAGCGCGCACAGCGCCCCGATCTGATTTCTCATCCGTGCAGCGTACACGGCGCCCGGTTCGCGCGGCGCGGGCTCCGCCGTAGTACGATCAAGTCCGTGGCAATCGGGCTCGGACTGATGGTGTTCGTGATCATCCTGATCGCGAAGGCGCTGGGCGGCGGCGTCCCGTCGTACACGAACCTCGTCAAGCGTGGCGTCCCGGCGCGCGGCATCTTGCTCGCCGTGGCCCCGCGCCCGAACAGCACGATCGGGACCGCGCCGTGGCGCTACCAGCTGCGCGACGTGGTGATGGACATCGAGGTCCCGGGCCGGCCGCCGTACCAGGCGAACGTCACGCCGTTCATCCCGACGAACCTCGCGCGCGACGTGCTGCCGGGCGCGACCGTCGAGCTGCGCGTCGATCCGAAGCGGCCGCTGGTGGTCGCGATCGTCGGGCCGGGCGTCGGGTTCAACGCGGCGCTCCTCAACGCCGGCCGCCAGGGGATGCAATGAGCCAGGTCCTCGAGCACTGCACCAACTGCGGCGCGCCGCTGACCGCGGGCGCCGATGGCCGCATCCGTGAGTGCACCCACTGCGGCGCGCGGCTCCAGATCGGCATCGACGGCGAGCAGATCGCGGCCGGCCTCGCGCTGGATCTGTCCGACATCGACGCCTTCATGCGGCAGCTCGCCACCGCGCTGCGCCACGGCTTCGCCGAGAAGGCGAAGGTGATGCATGACGGCGTGCGCGTCATCCACATCGAGCTCGATCTCGGCAAGGACATGTTCGTCGCGAAGCGCGATGGCGGAACGGTCGTCGGTCAGCACAAGAAAATGGTGCGCGGCGTCGCGCTCAAGACCGCGATCCTCGCGCTCGATGCGTGGGTCGCCGCGCTCGCGAAAGCGATCTCGATCCACGCGAACGAGAACGCCCGGGTCGCGCAGGTGCTCTCGCAGCTGCGCGTCGATTGACGGGCGGAAGACACCAGGAGCGAGCACCGACATGGCCGAGCCCCCGCAAGCGCACCAACGCCCGCAGCTCCACGATCTCCCGCAGCACGCCAAGGAGCGGCTCGCGGAGATGCGCGAGCACCACTTCTTCACGAGCGACCTCTCGGTCAACGAGTTCTTGCTCGTCAAGGAAGCGGGCTTCCAGCCGCTCGGCCTCGTGATGGGCTCGAGCATCTATCACATCGGCTACCAGCCGGTGCGCGGCGTCGCCGAGGAGCTGACCATGCTCACGCAGGCGCTGTACAGCTCGCGCGAGCTGGCGATGGTGCGCATGGAAGAGGAGGCGGACGAGCTCGGCGCGGATGGCATCGTCGCCGTGCGGCTCACGCTCAACGTCCACGCGTGGGGCGCGAACGTCATCGAGTTCATGGCGATCGGCACCGCGGTCAAGAGCGACCAGCCGGGCTTCCGCGGCCCCGAGAACCGGCCGTTCACGAGCGACCTCTCCGGTCAGGACTTCTGGACGCTCCTGAACGCCGGCTATCGCCCGGTCGGGTTCGTGATGGGCAACTGCGTCTACTACGTCGGCCAGGCGCCGCAGGGCCAGCCGACGGTGAACCAGGAGCTCGTCGGCATCACGCAGTCCCTGTACGACGCGCGCGAGCTCGCGATGGAGCGCATGCAGGTCGAGGCGGAAGCGATGAACGCGGCCGGCATCGTCGGCGTGACGATCGACGAGAACAACCACACGTGGGGCCCGAGCGTCCTCGAGTTCTCGGCCGTCGGGACCGCGGTCGTGCCGATCCGGGACGACCACCACATCCCGAAGCCGACGCTCGTGCTCAGCGTGGGCGACTAGCCGCCGGCCCACGATGACCAGCCACGCCAAGCTCGATCTCCGCGCCAGCCTCGCTCGCGTCGCGGCCGGCGGCATCCCGCTGCGCGCCGAGCAGCGCCTCGCCGCCGAGATGGAGGGTGCGAGCGAACGCTCGCAGCCCGGGGTACGTCCGGGCCCGAACCGCAAGCTGTTCACGAGCGACCTCTCCGTCAGCGAGTTCCTGCTCGCGCGCGACGCGAAGTGCGATCCGATCTCGCAGGTGATGGGCAGCTGCATCTATCACGTCGGCCAGATCGCCGACTACAAGGGCAAGACCGGCGTCATCAACGTCATCAGCGACGCGCACCGCGAGTCCCGGCGCGCCGCGCTCCACCGGCTCTTCCTGGAGGCGCAGATGCTCGGCGCCGACGCCGTCATCGGCGTGCACCTCAAGGACCGCATGATCACGATGGGCGCGCGCGGCAAGGGCGGCGACGACGGCGGCGAGGTGCTGGAGTTCACCGTCGTCGGCACGGCGGTCCGCGCACCGTGGATCACGCACAAGCCCAAGCAGCCGATCATCACGGACCTCTCCGGCCAGGACCTGTGGGCGCTCGCGCAGGACGGCTACGAGCCGTGCGGCTTCATGTTCGAGTTCTGCCGCTTCCACGTCTGGCACGTCACGGGCAACACCCAGATGCTCGCGGGCGAGCTGACCCAGGCGAGCGACGCCGTGCAGAAGGCGCGCGCCATCGCGGCGCAGAAGCTCGGCCAGCAGGCGCTCGCGTGCGGCGCCGAGTACGTCGTCGGCAGCGATCTCGAGATCGAGCTGCGCGAGGTCCCGTGCGGCTACGGCGGCTGCGAGCTGGACGATGTCGACGTCGACGTCAGCTGGTTCGGCACGGGCATCCGCCGCATCCCCGGTCGCGCGCAGACCTCGCACGAGCTGCCGCCGTTCATGCTCTCGATGATCCCGCTCGGCCGGCGCAAGGACGCGCTGATCGACGCCGAGGACGACGAGGACGACATCGAGGTCGCGGCGGAGGAGGCCGAGGAGGCCGCGCTCGAGGCCGACGAAGACGCCGGGGACGCGGGCTGACATGGCGCCGCCGAACGACGTCACCGAGCCGAACGATCTCCCCGCGGATCTGCCGCAGCACGCGCGCGAGCGCCTCCGCGCCATGCGGGCGCGCAAGCTCTTCACGAGCGACCTGTCCGTCAGCGAGTTCGTGCTCGTGCGCGAGGCGGGCTTCGATCCGGTGGGCCTCGTGATGGGCACGTCGATCTACCAGGTCGCGCCCACCATCCCGCGCTCGGCGAACACGGACGTCGGCGGCGAACTCGTCGACACGACCAAGGCGCTCTACCACGCGCGCGAGCTCGCGATGAACCGCATGGAGGAGGAGGCCGAGGCGCTCGGCGCGGACGGCATCGTCGGCGTACGCCTGACCGTGAACCTGTCCACGGATCCGAATCGCGTCGCCTTCCAGCAGTACCGCGTCTGGTCGAAGTGGGCGAAGAAGGTCGGCTTCCGGCGCCCGCAGGGCATCGCGACCGGCGGCTACTTCCAGGGCTGGCAACAGCTCGCGCAGCAGCAGTGGGTGCAGTGGTGCCAGCAGATGGGCTGGGCGCAGATCCCGCTGCCCGAGTGGGCGCGGCCGGGCGGGAAGGCGAGCTACTCGCTCGGCGCGAACACGGCCGAGTTCATCGCGATCGGCACGGCGGTGCGGCACCGGACCGGCGAGTCGTACAAGAACAAGAAGGGCAAGCCGTTCCAGTCGGACCTGTCGGGGCAGGACTTCTGGCTGTTGATCCGCACGGGGTTTCGGCCCGTCGGCTTCGTGATGGGCAACTGCGTGTACTACGTGCCGCCGCAGCTCCTGCAGTCGCGGCCGCAGGACAGCCAGGAGCTGCACGCGTACACGCACGCCCTCTACGACGCGCGCGAGCTCGCCATCGAGCGCTTGCAGGACGAGGCGGAGGACCTCGACGCGACGGGCATCGTCGGCGTCACGATCTCCGAGCAGCAGCACTCGTGGCGCGCGAGCCCGTGGAACGTGGGCAACGCGGCGCTGCAGACGGGCGAGATCATCGAGCTGTTCGTCATCGGCACGGCGGTGGTCCCGACCGACGCCGGCGGGGCGCTCGGTAAGCCCGTCCTCGTGCTGTCGGCCAACGACGCGGTCAAGGTGACCTCGGCGGGTGGTGGCGAATGACGCCGGCGCTGAGCGAGCTCGGCGTCACCGAGTTCCTGACGCTCGCGCGCGCGGGCTACCTGCCGCGCGGGCTCGTCACGGGCAGCTGCGTCTTCAGCGCCGGCTCGCAATACGACTGGCAGGTCGTCACCGGCGAGGTCACCGCGCTCAGCCACGCGATGCGGACGGCGCGGCAGCTCGCGATCAAGCGCATGCGGCAGCAGGCGGTCGAGCTGCGCGCGGATGGCGTGGTCGACGTGCGGCTCGAGGTCGAGCACCACCTGTGGCGCGGGGCGCGGCAAGTGGCGAAGTGCATCGCCGTGGGCACCGCGGTCACGTTCGATCGCGAGCACGCCCCGGCCGCGCTCCACGGCGCGCCGAGCCTGCGCCTCTCGAACAACCAGCCGTTCGACAGCGACCTGTCGGGCGCGGACTTCGTGACGCTGCTCGCCGCGGGCTTTCGCCCGGTCACCGTCGCGATGGGCAACTGCGTCTACGGCCTCGATCCGCGGCTCCTGCGCGGCTATCGCGGGCGCGACGAGGAGATCGTGCCGTTCACGCAGGCGTTCTTCAACGCGCGCGAATCGGCGATGGAGCGGCTGCAGCACGACCTGTTCCAGGAGTGGCCGCGCGGGCACCCGGATTGCCCGACGGGCATCGTGGGCATGCAGGTGAGCGAGGCGACCTACGGCGGCTCGGGCTCGTCGGGCCCCCCGATCGTCGAGTTCACCGCGCTCGGCACGGCGATCGCGCACCTGGCCGAGGACGATCCGCGGCGCCGGCTGCCGCAGCCCAAGCCGACGGTTGTCGTGCCGCTCGATCGCTGACCGGCTCACGCGGGCGAGAGCAGCGTGCGCACGTCGTCGGCGAGCGTCGCGCGGATGTGCGCGATCGTCGTGCCGCGGAGGCGCGCCTTCGTGGCCTTGTAGGCCGGACGCGGCAGGGCGGAGAGCCGCACCGCCTCCGCCTGCGCGCGCGCGCGGAGCTCGCCGGCCGGGACGAGGGCATCGAGGTAGCCCGCCGCCACCGCGGACTCGGGATCGTAGATCTTCGCCATCAGCGTGGCGTTCGGCAGCTCGCTCGCCGTGAGCCGGTCGCGCGCGAGCTCCATCGCGAGGATCGGGACGGGCAGGCCGATCGACACCTCGTTGAGCCCGATGCGGAACGCGCCGGTCGCGCCGAGCCGCACGTCCCCTGTCAGCACGACGAGCGCGCCGCCCGCGAGAGCGTGGCCGGTGCAGGCGATGACGAGCGGTAGCGTGGCGCCGTAGAGCCGCATCAGGAGCTCGGAGCCCTTCGCCAGGATGCCCATCGCCGCGTCCGGTCCGGCCATCATCACCTTCAGATCGAACCCGGCGCAGAACCGCTCCGGCCGCCCGGCGAGGACGATCGCCTTCGCCTCGCTCTCCGCGCGGGTCACGGCGGCGAGGAGCGCGTCGAGCACGGCGTGCGACAGCGCGTTCGCCTTGCCATCGTCGAGCGTGATGATCGCGGTGGTGCCTTCTAGCTCGTAGGTGACGGGTTCGGCCATCCGCGGACGTTACCAGGCGTACCGCCCCTTCGTCCGGCACCCGGACGCTGACAGGGGCCTGGCCCCATTGTTAGTGATGATGGTTCAGGAGCGTAGGACGATCTTCATCACGTCGTCGCGCTTCTTCATGAACATGTCGTAGCCCTTGGCGGCGTCGGACAGCTTCATCTGGTGCGAGACCACGAAGCTCGGGTCGATCTCGCCCTTTTCGATCCGCTCGAGCAGCGGCTTCATGTAGCGCTGGGTGCTGCACTGGCCCGTCTTCAGCGTCAGCCCGCGGTTCATGAACGAGCCGAGCGGAAACTTGTCCATGAACCCCGCGTACACGCCCATCATCGACACGATGCCACCGCTCCGACACGCGAGGATCGCCTCGCGCACCGCCATCGGCCGGTCGAGCGCGAGCTTCGCCTTCTGCTTCAGGTTGTCGACCGCGAACTGCACACCGTGCCCGTGCGCCTCCATGCCGACGCAGTCGATGCACGCATCCGGTCCGCGCCCGGCCGTCAGATCGCGCAGCACCTCCTGCACGTCCTGCTCCTCGTAGTTGATGACGTCGGTCGCGCCCGCCTTCTCGAGGGCGAGCTTGAGCCGGTAGGGGAACCGGTCGATCGCGATGATCCGCTCGGCGCCGAGCAGGCGCGCGCTCGCGATGGCCATCTGCCCCACAGGACCTGCGCCCCACACGGCCACGACCTTGCGCGGGGTGATGTCGCACATCTCGGCGCCCTGATAGCCGGTCGGGAAGATGTCCGACAGGAACAGCACCTGCTCGTCCGTGAGCGACGACGGCACCTTGATCGGCCCCGTATCCGCGAACGGCACGCGCGCGTACTCGGCCTGCCCGCCGGCGAACCCGCCCGTCAGGTGCGAGTACCCGAACGCGCCGGACGACGGCTGGCCCATCAGCTTCTCGGTGATCCACCCGTTCGGGTTCGTGTTCTCGCAGCAGGAGAACTGCTGCGCCTCGCACGATTCGCAGGACCCGCACGCGATGTCGAACGGCACCACGACGCGGTCACCGGGCCGCAAGCTCTTGACGCCCTTGCCGACCTCCATCACCTCGCCCATGAACTCGTGGCCGAGGATGTCGCCCTTCTCCATGCCGGGCATGAACCCGTTGTAGAGGTGCAGATCCGAGCCGCAGATCGTCGTCGCCGTGATGCGCACGATCGCGTCGCGCGCGTTCAGGATCCGAGGGTCGGGGACCTCGCGGACCTCGACCTTCTGCTTGCCCATCCAGCAGGTGGCCCTCACGAGCGCAGCCCCTTCAGCGGGGAGGCGTCGTGAAGCCCGGTCCCCGACGAGTTGCGCATCGGCGCGCCGCTCCCGGAGCTCGCCGCGTCGAGCATCGGCGCCGGCTTCTCCAGCTCCTTCGCGGTCTTCGCTGCCGCGGGCTGCGCTGGGTGCGGCCCGCGGTGCAGGCTCGCGTCCGATAGCAGCACCTCACCGATCTCCATGATCTGCTTCAAGCGCCGCAGGTCGCCCTTGATCTGCGGCTTCGCGAACAGCTTCGCCAGCAGCGCGCTCTTGCGGCCGGTCCCCGGGAATCCCGCCGCCATCTCGCAGCGGACCTCGGTCGAGTTGCGGCCCGGCGCCTTCGCGAAGGTCACGCGGCCGCCGTGCGCGAGCGGCGCCCCGGGCAACGTCTTCCAGGCGATCAGCTCGCCGACCTTCTCCTCCGTGATCTCGGCGTCCCACTCGACGGTGCCGGCGACGGGGAGCTTCGCGATCCAGTGCGACGCGCCGTCCGCTGACTCTCGAACCGACTCGAGCCAGTCCATGAACGTCGGGAGGTGCGCGAGGTTGCGGAAGTACGCGTAGACCTCGGCGGGCGGCTTGTTGATCGTGACGGAGAACATGACCGGCGCCTGCGCCTGGTCCTGCAGCTTCGTCGTGCGGAGCGCCGCGTAGACGTCGAGCGCGGTCGCGCCGGCGAGCCCCGCGAGCGCCACCGCCGCCCGCGACTTGTTCGTCTTCTTGCCGGTCGAGGCCCATGCCATCAGCCCGAGGTCCATCGCGTCCCCCGCGACGCGCGCCCAGATGGGGAGCGGCCGTCGCGGCTGGAAGAGGATGCTCGCGCCCGCGACGAGCTCGCGCAGGCCGAGCGCCCGTAGCGTCAGCTTGGTGCGCAACGTCGGGCGTAGCCCGATCGCGCGTGCGAGATGAGCCGGAGCCACGAGCTCCGCGGTCGCGAGCGCCAGGCTGAACCAGCCGAGGCCGCGGGTGAGCAGCGCGCCGTCGGGCGGGGACTTCCCCACGGCGGTGCTGCGGTCTGCATCGAGAGACTTCATAGCTCTCGTCCGAGCAACCGCCGTTCCACCGCGCAGCGTGTCATCGCGCCGCGTCCGTAGGTCTCGCGTGAGCGGGGACGTCTCGCGCGCGCAGCGCCGCGACAAGGCCGCGCAGGTGGCGCGCTACGCGACCGAGGGCAGCGGCGCGGCCCGGTCGGTCTCGTTCGGGATGTTCTGCGACGGGTGCTGCGGCATCAGCGCCTCGAACATCGCGAGGCACTCGCTCCCCAGCGCGCCGAGCTCGTCATCGCTCATCGACTCGCGCAGCAGGGGGAACAGCTTGCCCTCCTCCTCTTCGTGGGCGTGATGCGAGACGTTCTCCTCGAGGACGCTCAGTTTCGCGTCGACCTGCTCGGCGGACAGCTTGTCCGAGAGGAGGTCCGCGAGGAGGCGCTTGATCTCGAGGTGCTCCTCGACGCTCTCCTGCAGCATCTCGTTCGTCTCCTTCGACATGACGCCGGGGTAGAAGACCTTCTCCTCGATCGTGGCGTGAGCGCCCAGCTTGTCCGCGAGCTCGATGATCGTCGACTTCTTGTCGCCCGTCATCTTCTCGAGCTTCTCGAACAATGTATCGACCTCCTCGTGCTGCGCGGTGAGGAGGGCGAGGACGTCGGTTCCGGGCTTGGACTTGGTATTTTTTGCGGTGGCCATGGGGGGCCGTGATGCAGGTGAAAGGCCAGCGCGCGAGGCGTGCGCGTGCGCACCTCGTGCGCTCGGGCGCAGTCGCTCGCCTTAGCGGTTCACCGTGGCCATCATGGTGGCCGGGTAGCGCTCGCCAGCGGCCGCGTTTCGGGGCGCGATCGCGTCGATCTCGCGGAGGTCGTCCGCGGACAGAACGAGCTCGCCGGCGGCGATGTTCTCCTCGAGGAACGCGCGGCGCTTCGTCCCCGGGATGGGCACGATGTCCGGGCCTTGCGCCAGCACCCACGCCAGCGCGAGCTGCCCGGGCGAGACGCCCTTGGTGCGCGCCAGCTCGGTCACGAGCGCGACGAGCTCGAGGTTCTTGCCAAAGTTCTCGCCCTGGAAGCGCGGCGAGTGCCGGCGGTAGTCATCCGGCGCGAAGTCCTCCAGCGACTTGTACTCGCCGGTCAGGAAGCCGCGTCCGAGCGGGCTGTACGCGACGAAGCCCACCCCGAGCTCGCGGCATACGGCGAGGATGTCGTCCTCGGGATCACGCGTCCACAGCGAGTATTCCGTCTGCAGCGCCGCGATCGGGTGGACCTTGCACGCGCGGCGCAGCGTGGCCGGGCCCGCCTCCGACATGCCGAGGTAGCGGACCTTGCCGGCCTGCACGAGCGCGGCCATCGCGCCGATCGTGTCCTCGATCGGGACCGTCGCGTCGACGCGGTGCTGGTAGTAGAGGTCGATGTGGTCGACGCCGAGCCGCTGGAGGCTCGCGTCACACGCCTCGCGCACGTACTCCGGACGCCCGACGATCGTCCGCGACATCGGGTCGGGGCCCATCTTGAGGCCGAACTTCGTCGCGAGCACCACGCGGTCGCGCTTGCCCTTGATCTGCGAGCCGACGAGCACCTCGTTGGTGTGGGGGCCGTACGCGTCCGACGTGTCGAGCAGGGTGACGCCGAGCTCGAGCGCGCGGTCGATCGTGGCGCGGGACTCGGCGTCGTCGCGCCCGCCGTAGAACGCGGACATCCCCATGCATCCGAGGCCGATCGCGCCGACCTCGAGGCCATCCGCGCCGAGCTTGCGAGTCTTCATGGCTCGCAGCCTAGCAGCCGGTCGGCGAAGGGTCAGGGCCCGCCGCCGTTGTCGTGGACCACGGGCGCGGCGAGCGATTCCGCGCGTATCATCCACGCCGATGACCGCCGCCGCGTCCCATACGCTCTATCTCTGTCGCCACGGGGACACGGCGTACTCGCCCATCCGCCGCCTCGCGGGCCGGACCGACCTCGATCTGACCGAGGTCGGCGAGGCCACCGCGCGGCTCCTCGGCGTCCGGCTCGCGCGCCTGGCGTTCGACCGCGTGTGGACGAGCCCGCTCCTGCGCGCGCGCCGCACGGCCGAGCTCGCCGGCTTCGGGGCGCGGGCGGTCATCGACGAGCGCCTCGCCGAGATGAACTTCGGGCGGTACGAGGGCCAGATGGTCGTCGACATCCGGGTCGAGCGGCCGGGCTGGGCGTACCTGAAGGACGGCGCGCCGGACGGCGAATCGCCGGACGATCTCGCGGCGCGGTGCGACGCATTTCTCGCGGACCTGCGCGGCCTCACGGGCACGAGCGTCCTCTTCGCGCACAGCGTGATCCTGCGCGTCCTCACGGCGCGCTACCTCGGGCTGCCGCCCGGGAACGGCCGCAACCTCGTGCTGGCGCCGGGCTCGATCAGCGTGCTCGGCTACGACGCGATCGACGACGCGCCCGCGATCGTCGCGTGGAACGACCGCGGGCACCTGCCGGGCTAGCGGGTGCGGCGATCACCGCCGACAAACTCCGCATCGCGGCTCACGGTACGCGGACCACCCGCCGCGGCGGAGGGCATCGTCAGGGATTTCCCTTCAGGGCTGGCGTTCGTCCCCGAGCCCTGTGGCATGATTCGCCCGGGTACAGGTGATGAGTCGCCCCGCGGACGACGACGATCCCGAGATCGAGGTAGCGCCGCTGCGCGCTCCACTCGTCCGGGCGCCCCGCGCCACGAATCCGGCGATCGACAACGTGATCACGTCCGGCGAGATCGCCCCGCGCTCCCACGTCGTCCGCTCGACGCAGCAGAACCTGCCGCTGCTGCCACGGCCGCCCGAGACCGCCGCGTCGGGCTCGCTGCCGGCCGCGCCGCGCGGCAGCCTGCGCTGGCTCTGGTTCGCGGGCGTGCTCGTCGGCGCGCTCGGCGTCGCGGGGCTCACCGTCCTGCGCCCCATGACGGCGCCGCCGGCGGTCGCCGCCGTCCCCACGACCGACGTGGAGGCGCTCGCCGAGCTCGTCGGGACGACCTTCGACGGCGAGACGCGCGCCGTCCAGGTGCGGGCGGAGGCGATCGCCTCGTCCTCGATGCTGCGCGCCGCGATCCAGACCGACGCGCGGACGCTCTCCGACATGTCGAAGGATCGCGACGTGGTGTTCCCGATCGCCGCGCACGAGCTCCTCGAGGTCGTGCAGCTCCGCGACGGCGCGCGCACCTCGCTCCTGCGCTTGCCCGCTGGCCGCGCCGCGCCGGAGACGCCGGCCCCCGCGCCGGGGGCCACGCGGCTCGCGCAGACCGACGGCCTGCTCGGCGTGGTCGTCGACGTGCCAGTGCTCAACGCGCAGGATGGCAGCGTCGGCGGCGAGGTCGTGCTCGCGGCGCCGCTCGATCTCGCGCGGATCAAGAGCCACGTCCCCGCGCGCGCCTCGGGTGTCACGCTCATCGGCGCGGGCGCGCCGATCCTCCTCGCTGGCACCGCCACCGCCACGCCGCCGAGCCTGACCCTGCCGGTGCCGTACACCGTCGCGGGGGCCGCGCCCCTCGCCCTCGTGGTCTACCTCCCCGCCGCACCCGTCATCGCGCCGACGCCGCCGAGCTGGTTCCAGCCCGCGCGCCTGGGTTGCCTCGGCCTCGCCGGCCTGTGCCTCGTGTTCTTTCTCCTCGGCCTCGTGCTGCGGGCGCGGCGCGCCTGATGGTCGAGGGCGCGAGTAGCAGCGGCGTCAAGGCCGGCGACACGATCGAGGGCCGCTACCGCGTCATCCGCGCGCTCGACGAGGGCGGCATGGGCAGCGTGTTCCTCGCCGAGCACATCCTCATCAAGCGCCGCGTCGCGGTGAAGCTCATGCGCGCCGAGCTCGCCGAGGACGCGGACGTGCTCGAGCGCTTCATGAACGAGGCCCGCGCCGCCGGCACGCTCGGCCACCCCAACATCGTCGAGTCGACGGACATGGGGTTCACGCGCGATGGCCTGCCGTACATCGTCTTCGAATATCTCGAGGGCTCGCTGCTCACCGACGAGATCTATCGCGTGCACGGCTTCCCCGTCCGGCGCGCGCTGCGCATCGGCCGCCAGATCGCGTCGGCCGTTGGCGCCGCCCACGCCGCGGGCATCGTCCACCGCGACCTCAAGGCCGACAACATCTTCCTGACCGACCGCGAGGACGCGCTGGACCACGTGAAGGTCCTCGACTTCGGCATCTCGCGGTTCCTCGAGGCGGACGGTGATCCCGTGCGCAACCGCGAGATGGTCATCGGGACCCCGCAGTTCATGGCGCCCGAGCAGATCGCGGCGCCGGAGGCCGTCGATCAGCGCGCCGACATCTACGGCCTCGGCGTCATCCTCTACGAGATGCTGACGGCGCGGCGCCCGTTCGCGCACGCCGATCCCGACGAGCTGTTCAAGCTCATTATCACGCAGCCGCCGCCGCCGCTCGACGTCCTCGACATCCCGGGCGGCTTCGAGGACATGCTCGTCACGAAGTTCCTCGCAAAGAAGCCCGGCGATCGCTTCCAGACGATGAAGGAGGTCGAGTCGGCGCTGGCGCTCTACGCGGACATGGTCCGCACGCCGAGCCGCGACAGCATCCCGATCCTGAAGCTGACGGCGCTCGCGAGCTCGTCGCCGGCGATCGTCCAGCAGTTCCTGTCCGAGGCCGTCACGACCGTCGCGCTGCCGCCGCTGTCGCCCGCGAAGGCGCGCCGCGGGCCGACCCCGGGCTGGATCGTCGGCTCGACGGTCCTGTTCCTCGCGGGGCTCGCGCTGTTCTTGGTCGCGCCCGGGGGGGCGGGGCCGGACGGAGGCGCGCCGAACCTCGCGCTGCTCCAGGCCGACGCCGACAAGCTCGCCGCCGACATCGACGCGGCCACGCACGCCGCGGAGCTCCGAGCGGGCGGCTTCGCGCAGTCGCCGCAGCTGCGCGCTGCCGTCGAGACAGACGCCGCGACGGTGAAAGATCTGATCGGCACCGACTTCGTGCTCGCGCAGGCCAAGGGCGAGACGTTCGAGCTGTTCCAGCTCCGCGACGCCGCGGCGGTCGCGCTCTTTGTCGCGCCCGAGGGCCCGCCCCTCGCCGTCCCCACGGCGGCCGCCCCGCGCCTCCGCAGCGACGGGCGCGTGCTGTCGGTCGTCGTCTCCGCGCCGGTCGTGTCCCCCGGCGGCTCGGGCGGCGTGGCGGGCGGCGTGGCGCTCGCCGTCCCCATCGATCTTGGCCCCGCCGTCAAGCAGCTCGGGACCCACGCGACATCCGTGCAGGTGCTCGGCGTGACCCCGCCCGTCCAACTCCTCACCTTGCCAGGGCAAGCGAGCACACCGATTTTGGTACGGGTGCCCGTCCTGCGCGAGCTGGGCGCCGATCTGAGCCTCGCGGTCACGACCAACAGCCAGGGACCAGGGGCGGCCGCGCCGGACTCGCGCGTGCCGCTCGTGCAGACCGCGTGCTGGGTCGGTGGTGGATTGATAGCGATGCTCTATCTCGTGAGCTTGATACGAGCGCGTCGCCGAGGTTAGACAGTCGTCATGAATACACGTGCTGTGTGGGTGGTCGCGCTCCTGGCTGCTTGTGGTGGGTCGTCGAAGAAGCCGGAGCCCGAGCCGGCCCCGGTGGTCACGCCGGAAGTGGCAACGACGCCGAGCGCCGCGCCCGGGAAGCCGGCCCCGCCCGCGCCGAAGTCGCTGTTCGACCGCCTCGGCGGCCTGCCCGCGATCACGCTCGTCGTCGAGGAGTTCGTCACGCGCTCGACGACCGACGAGCGCATCAAGGAGCGGTTCTTCAACACCGACGCCACGAACCTCAAGAAGCTGCTGGTCGAGTTCGTGTGCCTCGCCACCGGCGGCCCGTGCACGTACACCGGCCGCTCGATGGAGGACTCGCACGCCGGCATGGACCTCGTCGACGAGGAGTTCACCGCGCTCGTGGAGGACCTCGTCGCCGGCCTCGACAAGTACAAGGTCCCCGAGAAGGAGAAGGGCGAGATCCTGGGCGCGCTCGGCCCGCTCAAGCCGACGATGGTCGTCTCGGCGGACAAGCTGCACCCGATCGACGACGCGAAGCTCGCGGCGGTCACCAAGCTCGCCGGCACCGTCAAGGACAAGGCCGCGGCCGACCTCCTCGCGAAGGCCGTCATCGCGGGCAAGCGCGGTCAGCAGTCGTACGCCGAGCAGCTGTTCACGCGCGCCGAGATGATCACGGGCCCCAAGACCGTCGCGTCGGTCGCCGCCACGTTCCGCACGGGCGCCCCCGCGCGCATCGCCGGCACCCCGAAGGCGCTCCCCGACGCCGGCGCGCAGCCGAAGGTCGTCGGGAGCTCGGACAGCGACTCGCCGGCCGCCAAGCCGCTCGCCGCCTCGCTCAAGGGCACGCTCACCATCGACGGCAAGGCGCCGAGCGGCTTCGGCGTCATCATGATGTGGCCGGCGAACGGCAAGTACGCGAAGCGCACGCCGAAGCAGCGCGTCATCGAGCAGCGGGGCAAGGAGTTCGCGCCCCACGTGATGGCCGTTCCCGTCGGCTCGACGGTCGCGTTCCCGAACTACGACGCCATCTATCACAACGTCTTCTCGCTCTCGAATCCCAAGTCCTTCGACCTCGGCATGTACAAGAGCGGCGAGAGCCGGGACGTGAAGGTCGACAAGCCGGGGATCGTCCGCGTCGGCTGCAACCTCCACGCGTCGATGGCGGCGTACCTGATCGTCGTCGACGCGCCGGCGTATGTCGCGACCGAGCCCGACGGCAGCTTCTCGTTCGCGAGCCTGGCGCCGGGCAAGTACAAGGTCCAGGCCTGGAACGAGCGCAGCGGCGAGCCGCTCGACACGACGGTCGAGATCAAGGCCGGCGCGAACCAGACCACGCTCGATCTCAAGGCGGGCGGTCAGGCCATCAGCAACGACAAGTTCAACAACACGCGCGAAGTGAAGAAGTAAGGGCGATCCCCGCGCGCGCGGTTGAACGGCGGGCGAGGGGCTACAGCGTCCGCAGGAACTCGACGAGATCCGCGTGCTGCTGGTGCGTCAGGTTGAGCGCGAACCGCGTGTTGTAGAAGTCGATGACCGCGTCGAGGTCCGCCGCGAAGCCGTTGTGGAAGTACGGCGCGCGGGCGGCGAGGCCGCGGAGGATGGGGCCCTTGAAGCGGCCGATGTGCGACCACTTGCCGTCGATCATGGCCCGGCCGGGGTCGGTCACCTGCACGGTCTCGCCCGTGGTCTTGTTCCGCAGCGTGTACAGCGGCATATCCGGCGTGCGGCGCGAGGCGTCGACGAGGCCGATGTTGAGCGGCGCGACCACCGAGTGGTTACCCGCGTTCGGCGAGTCGTGGCAGGTGGTGCAAGTGCCGACGAGCGTCGCCGGCTTGCCGAACACGGCCTCGTCGTTGATGCCCGAGACGCCCGTGATGGGGATGGGCAGCGTGTTGAACAGCGCCTGGCCCCGCGCGACGGCGCGGCGGTCGGGGGCGTTGCCCCGGTTGCCGGTCTGGCTCGCCCAGCTGTCGTAGAGGTTGAAGACGATCGAGCTGAACGGCGCGCCGCGCGCGCCGGAGCCGAGTGGCGCGCCCGGCGTCTGGCAGATGATGTCGATGCAGTCGCCGAAGTTGTCGTTGATGCCGAGATAGAACGGCTGCGTCGTGATCGCCGCGGGCCCGCCGTGCGCGCCGGCCGCGGTCAGATCGCCGGCCGCCCAGTCGTAGGTCTGCGCGAACTCGACGCCGGTCTCGAAGCCGACGATGGACTCCCGGGTGGCGTTGTCGATCGGCGTGCCCTGCGCGTGCCCGGTCGTGGCGTCGTTGGACTGGTTCGAGAGGTCGAAGTGGATGGTCTGGCCGGGCTTGATCTCGCGCCCGTCCCACATCACGGTGCTGACGAACTTGAGGTTGGCCGTCGGCAACGGCCGGCGGAACAGCGAGACCTCCGCCGCGCTCGCGAAGCCGTACGGATCATCGACCGCGACGAGCTCGAACTCCGCGGTCGCGGGGATCGGCAGGCCGATGCGGATGAGGCCGCGGCTCAGCAGCATGCTGTACGCGGCCTTCTTGCTTTGGAACGTCGAGACGTCGGCGTACGGCGAGTTCGTGCCGTCGACCGTGCGGAAGATCGCGCCGAGGCCGAGGCCGTCGTCGTACTCGCCGCCGTGCGTGAGCGCGAAGATCTCCTGGATCTGCGGCGGCGTGATCGTCCAACCGGCGGTCGGCAGGTGGCAGCTGATGCAGCGCCGGCCGTTCTGCCCGAGGTCCTGGAAGAACGGATTGCTGAAGTCGACGCCACCGTTCGTGCTGATCGTGGTGCCGAGCCCGAAGCGATTCAGGACGGGGACGTTGTTGGGTAAGACGAGGGCTGATTGCTGGGCGATGGTGTCGAACGTGGGGCTCGGGGCCACGTCGTCCGACGGATCCACGCACCCGCTGACGAGCGAAAACGCAGCGACCCCACCAAGCGCCATGAGCTTCATCGGGGGAGCGTTAGTGCATGGTTAGATCCAACGGATTGATCGCCGTAGGTCCCATAGATGATTGAATAATGTGAAGGTGTGAGGCACGCCTACTGGCTTGAATTACAGTCAGCCGCCAGCTAAGTGGTTGAATTGTATGCTGCAGTGGCGGGACAATCACGAACGCTTCACAAGTTGGCGCCGGGCCTCACAAATTCCTGCGTTCGGTCGACATGCTGTACCATTTACCAGCCAGCGGCCGACCTGCTGGGCGATGGAGTCGAGGGACACCCAAACCATCGTCGTCTGCGGCATGACCGATGCCCGGATCGACGAGCTCGTGCACACGATCCACCAGGCGGGTCGCTGGGCAACCGCGTCCGTGCGGTGGCCGGATCCAGTGAGCGCGGCGGCGGCGGCGGGCCTCGCCACCGCGTTCGTCATCCACAGCGACAACGCGTGCGAGACGCTGGTCGAGTACGCGCGCGTGCGAACGGCGCGCGTGCCGCTCGTCGTGGTGGGCGCCGAGCCGATGCCGCTCGCCGCGCCGGATGTCTGGCTGCCGCTCGCGCCGTCGCCGTCTCTGCTGGGCTCGCTGCTCGGCCACTTGCTCGACGCGCAGATCACGACCGCCCCGGCCGCGCCGACCTGGCGCCGCAAGAGCGACATGATCATGGGCAACAGCCCGCAGGCGCAGCACCTCTTCCACGTGCTCGATCAGCTGGCTCCCGTACAGACGCCCGTGCTGATCACGGGCGAGAGCGGCGTGGGCAAGGAGCTCGTCGCGCGGTCGCTCCACTTCTGCGGGCCGCGGGCCGCGCAGCCGTTCATCGCACTCAACTGCGCGGCGATCCCGGAGACGCTGTTCGAAGCGGAGCTGTTCGGCTACCAGCGCGGCGCGTTCACGGGCGCCGTGAATTCGCACGTGGGCGCGTTCGAATCGGCGCACGACGGCACGCTCTTCCTCGACGAGATCGGCGAGCTGCCGCCGAACATGCAGGCGAAGTTGCTGCGCGTCCTCGAGACGAGCGAGGTGCAGCGCATCGGCGCGATCGAGGCCAAGAAGGTGAACTTCCGCCTGGTGACGGCGACGAATCGCCAGCTCGACAAGGAGGTCGAGGCCGGTCGGTTCCGCGAGGACCTGTACTACCGGATCATGGTGTATCCGCTGCACATCCCGCCGCTGCGCGAGCGGACCGACGACATCCCCGCGATCGTCACGCACCATCTCTCCGCGATCGGGCGGCGCGAGAACCGGCCGTCCCTGCGGCTGACGTCGGGGGCGCTCGAGCGGCTGCTCGCCTATGCCTGGCCGGGTAACGTGCGAGAGCTCGTCAACCTGCTCGAGCGCGCGGTGCTGCTGGCGAACCACCACGTGATCGACGCCGAGCACATCCTGTTCTCGCGAATCGCGCCGGTCGGCACGATCACGCCGGTCTCGTATCGCGACGCGAAGGCGAAGTTCGAGCTCGAATACTACTCGCAGCTCATGCGCACCGCGGCGGGCAACGTCTCGCTCGCGGCGAAGCTCGGGCAGAAGACGCGCAAGGAGATCTACGACGCGCTCAAGCGCTTCGAGCTCGACGCGACGGAGTACCGCGTCGACGAGACAGGCGCCGCCGCGCCTGCGCGCACGCGCCCGCGAACCAGCCGGCCCCCGACGACGACGACGAAATCGCGCCCGTGAGCCGCGTTCCTCGTGGGGCGATCCGCCCGCCGACGTACACTGCGTACGCGTGGCGCGCTTCTTCTCCATCGACTACGTCGAGCGCGCCACCCTGCGCGACGGCACGCCGGTCGTCCTGCGCCTGCTGACGCCGGAGGACAAGCCGATCCTCGCGGCGGGCTTCGCGCACCTCTCCCAGCCGGCGCGCTACGCCCGGTTCCTCGCTCCGAAGTCGAGCCTCAGCGAGGACGAACTCCGCTACCTGACCGAGGTCGACCAGGAGTCCCACGTCGCGATCGGCGCGGTGTGCGAGGCGGGCGATGGCCACGGCAACCCGGTCGGGGCCGGCATCGCCCGATTTGTCCGAATCGCGGACGAGCACGCGACCGCGGAGGCGGCGATCGCGGTCGCCGATGACATGCAGGGCCACGGGCTCGGTAAGCTCCTCTTCCTGCGGCTGTGCGCCGCCGCGGCCGAGCGCGGCATCCAGCGGTTCCGGTGCGAGGTGCTCGGCAGCAACACGCAGATGACGGCGCTGCTCGCGTCGATCGCGCCCGAACGGACGGTGGCGACGGGCGGCGGCGTGATGTCGATCGAGATGCAGCTCCCGAACGTGCTGGCGACGGAGCCGCCGTCGAGCGAGCCGCCGCCGGGCCCGATGTACAAGCTCCTGCGCGCGGCCGCCGACAATGCCGTCGAGTGGACCGAGGCCGTGCGCCGGTTCTGGCGGCGGGACCCGTAGCCGAGGCGCCGATGCTGCTGTTCAAGAAGGCGTTCTTCGCGGGGCTGACGAGCGGGGCGATCACGCTGACCTTTCGCCGGTGGCAGAAGCCGCACGTGAAGCCGGGTGGGCGCTACCGGTGCCATCCGATCGGTGTCCTGCAGGTGGACGACGTGCGGCTCGTGACGGTCGCTGACCTGACTCCGGACGACGCGCGCGCGGCGGGGTTCGACTCGCACCCGGCGCTCGTGGCGTACCTCGCCGAGCTCGGTCCGCTCGCGGCGGAGACGCCGCTCTACCGCGTGGCCCTGCACCACGGCGGCGACGGCGACCGCGTGGAGGGGGCGCTGGACGACGCGCTGACGGCCGACGACGTCGCCGCGATCGCGAGCAAGCTCACGCGCATGGATCGCGAGGGCGCGTGGACGGCGAAGACGCTCGCGCTCATCGGCAAGCACCCGCGCGTGGCCGCGAGCAAGCTGGCCGTGAAGCTCGGCCGCGAGACGCTGCCGTTCAAGGTGGACGTCCGCAAGCTGAAGAAGCTCGGGCTGACGCAGAGCTTCGAGGTCGGGTACGAGCTCGCACCGCGCGGGCGGGCGTACCTGGCGGCGGCGCCGAAGGCTCGCAAGGCCCGTGCCCGAACGCGGCGTCCGTAGTCAGCGGGTTGTCAGGTACCGTCATCCGCGCCGCCGCGCGGCCGGAGTACGAAGCGCCATGTTCATCATCCCGTCGACCGCCGCCACCGTGTTTCGCTATCCGCTGGGGCTCCGCGTCGGCCCGCGGGGGCCGCGCCCGGAGAAGCCACTCGAGCTGTACGAGTTCGAGACGTGCCCGTTCTGCCGCAAGGTGCGCGAGGCGCTGACGATGCTCGACCTCGAGGTCATCATCCGGCCCACGCCTCACGGTGGCGAGCGGTTCCGGCCCGAGGCGATCGCGCGCGGCGGCAAGAAGCAGTTCCCGTTGCTGGTCGATCCCAACGTGTCGGCGGCGGACCGGCTCATCTACGAGTCCGACGCGATCGTCGCGCACCTGTACGCGCGCTACGGCGCGGGCCCCGTGCCGCTCGGCCTCCGCCTCGGCCCGCTCGGCAATCTGACGTCGAGCTTCGCCTCGGCCATGCGCATGGCGAGCGGCCGCAAGGCGCGCCCGAGCCGCGCGCCAGCCGCGCCCCTGGCGCTATGGTCATTCGAGGGCTCGCCGTACTGCCGCCGCGTCCGCGAGGAGCTGTGCGAGCTCGAGCTGCCGTACGTCCTCCACAACGCCGGCACCGGCAGCACCCGCCGACCCGCGCTCCGCGAGCGCGCGGGCAAGGTCCAGTTCCCCTACCTCGAGGATCCGAACACCGGCGCGGCCCTCTTCGAGTCCCGGGACATCGTCCGGTATCTGAACACGACCTACGCCGCCTGACGGGGCCCGGTCGGCCCCGCCCGCGGGTCCGCGGAGATGGCGATGGCGTCCTGCCATCGCCGTCGGAGTCGTCCGTCCCCATCGTGCGCGTGCGCCGTCGACGAAAAATCGAGACATCCCGCCGCCACGCCACCCCACCGAACCAGCCCCCACCCACGCCCTGCTTTCTTCACGCCGCCCTCGATGTCTCGAAAGGTTGCATCGACCACGACACGTGATCACTCGATGGGCGATCACGCGCAGGCCCGCAGAAAAGGAGTTGTCCTTACGCGCCGTAGGACGATCGCCGACGGTGGCGTTCAGACCCGTCGGACCGCGTCCAGCAGCAGCAGCGCCTCGGGGCGCATCACCCGCGCGGACACCTTCGCGACGAACGCGCGCGTGGTGAACCGCCCGAGGAGCGACGTCAGATAGTTCCCCGCGCCCTGTACGACCGAGGGGCGATTCGCCCGGAACGCAGCGAGGCCGAGCCGCACGACCGTCTCCGCCGGCACGCGCTTGCCCACCTGCGCGCCCTCGCCGGCGCGCGCGAAGAATTCGCTGTCGGTCGCGCCGGGGCACAACGCGAGGATCCGCACGTTGCGCGGCCGATATTCGGCCCACAGCGCCTCGCTGAACGAGAGCACGAACGCCTTCGTCGCGCCGTAGACGGCCATGTACGGGACCGGCTGGAACGCCGCCGTCGACGCGATATTGATGACGCCGCCCTGGCGCCGCTCGATCATCGGAAGGAACACGTGCGTCAGCTCGACGAGCGCGCCCGCGTTGAGGTCGACCTGCTCGCGCTGCGAGGCGAGCGTCTGCGCGGCGAACGCGCCGTAGCCGCCGAACCCGGCGTTGTTGATCCGGACATCGATCTCGAGCTGCTGCGCCGTGACGGCGGCGAGGACGCGCTCGGCCGCGCCGGGCCGCGCGAGGTCCTCCGCGATCACGTGGGCCGTGCCGAGCTCGGCGGCGAGCGCCTCGAGCCTGGCCCGGCTGCGCGCCACGAGGATCAGCCGCGCGCCCTGCCGCGCGAGCTCGCGGGCAAACACGGCGCCGATGCCCGTCGAGGCCCCGGTCACGAGGACGGTCTTGCCGGCGAAGTCGTACGGATGCATGCCGCCACGATGGGGCAGGCCGCAATACCCAGCCACAGGCATCGATGGTAACAAGGTTTCCATCCATGCAAAGCGGCGACACGCCCGCCTGGGATGACCTGCGCGTCCTGCTCGCGCTCCACCGTCACCGCAGCTTCCTCGCCGCGGGCCGGGCGCTCGGGGTCTCGACCTCGACGGCGGCGCGGCGCATCGAGGCGCTCGAGGCCTCGCTCGGGCGTCCGCTCGTCCATCGCAGCAGCGGCGGGACGAGCGTCGAGCCTGGCGCGCTCGAGCTGGTGGCGCTCGCGGAGCAGCTGGAGCTCGGGCTGCGGGCGGCCCGGCGCGACGAGGGGGACGAGGCCGTCGCGGGGACGGTGCGGATCTCGATGGGCGAGGGCTTCGTGCGGCCGGTGACGCAGGTGCTGTCCGCGCTGCGGCGCAAGCGACCGGCGCTGCGGCTTGAGGTGCTCGCGGAGACGCGACTCGTGGATCTCGCGCGGCGCGAGGCGGACGTCGGGATCCGCAAGAGCAAGTCGGCGTCGCCGGTGCTCGTGGAGCGCGCGGTCGGGCGGATGCAGTTCGCGTTGTACGCGTCGCTCGATTACGTGGAGCGGCGGCTGCGCGGCGGGCGGCTGGCGCTGCCGGACGTGCCGCGGCACGACTTCGTCGGGCACGAGGGTGAGCTCGCGAAGCACGTGCAGACAGCGTGGCTGACGGCGCGCGGGGCCACGCGCTGGGTCTTCCGCTCCAACAGCGACCACGCGGTGCAGGAGGCGGTGGAGCAGGGGCAAGGGATCGGGATGCTGGCGGACGCCGGCGTGCGCGGCGTGCCGGCGCTGGTTCGGCTCGACGTGGATGCGGACCTGCCGTCGTCGCCGGTGCTGCTGGTCTTTCACAAGGAGCTGCGGCAGGTGCCCCGGGTACGCCTGGTGATCGACGCGCTCGACGAGGCGCTGCGCGCGGGGCTGCGGTAGACGTGGCGTGAGCCCGCGTCTTCGCGGGCGATCTCCTCCGGACAGGCGCCGGCGGCGGAGCCGACAAGCCGATCGACAGAGACCGCGATTTTCGCGGGCTCCGAGGCGCCCGGCCGTGGCGGGCGGGGCACGCGTATCGCGGGCGTCACGTCGAAGGTTCACCGAGCACGGCGCGTGAGGGCGCGTGGGCGACGGACGCGCCGGTCGGGGCGACGAGTCTTCGACAGGTGCCGCGGCACGCCGCGTGAACTTGCGGCCGAGGGTGAAGCCTGTCGCCACGCTCGCCCTCCTCGCAACGCTCCTCACGGCTTGCACGTCGACGCGCCAGCTCGCGATGCCATCCGACCCGCGGCTGGTCGTCGGGGATCACCCGCTGGGCTATGTCGTGAAGACGACCGAGGCGTGGCACGAGCGGATCGATCCGAACACGACGATGCGGTTCCAGAACCACGCCGGCGAATGGACGGCGCCGACGCCGGCGCGCGACCTCTACGTGGACCCGACGGGCGTCTGGACGGACCGCAGCGGGGCCGATACGCCGATGGGCAAGAAGACGCGCATGGGCTGGCGCTGGGACGACGTGCAGAACGTCGAGGTCGAGAACCTCTCGGGCGGCAAGACGCTCGGCGCGATCATCGGATACACGGCGCTCGCGACCGCGCTCCTGCCGGTCGCGTTCCTGATGCGCGGCGCGCCGGGCTTCGGCCACGGCGTCGGCCCGCACGCGGCCGGCGGCAGCTCGGGCAGCTCGGGCGGCGGCGGCGGCGGGGCGGTGGCCGCGACCCT
>JANXOM010000214.1 GCA_025353585.1 Deltaproteobacteria bacterium | reverse complement strand
ACGCTCGCCGTCGCCCGGGCCCGCGCGGCCGCGGACGCCTCGCCGCCGCCGCCGCCGCCGGCGCCGCCGCAGCAGGCCGTGCCGGCCGATCCGGAGATCGAGAGCTGGGACGACCAGAGCTGCACCGCGCTGCCGCCGCCGCCGATGCCGGCCCGTACGGTGATCCCGGTTCCTTCGCTGACGCGCGGCGCGCAGCTGCCCCCGCTCGCGTATCGCGCCGAGCCCGCCGTGCGCGCTCCGCAGGTCGCGCCGGCGCCCGCGCGCGCGCCGATGCTGAGGCCCGCACCGGCGGCCCGCCTCGCGCCGGTCCCGAGGGCCGCGCCGGCGCCGAAGCTCGCGAGCGTCGTGCCGCTCGAGTCGCGCCGCTTCCCGCGCGGCACCCGTCCGGTCGACCAGGACATGGTCGCCGCGAACGACGACCACACCGACACGCAGATCCACGCCGCGCCCGAGCAAGACACGCGCACGCAGGTGAAGGCGGTCGCCGCGCGGACCTTGCGCGCGATCCCGTCGATCAAGCAGCGCATGGCCGGGCGCTAGCGCGTGCGCGCGGTCCTCGCCGCGGTGCTCCTCGCGGCGGCGTGCGGCTCCGCGCCGCCGCCGGTCGCGGCCCCGAAGGTCGGTCCGCCGGTGGCCAGGGAAGACGCGGTCAAGGGCGCGAGCGACGCCGTCACCAGCATCTACGAGTCGCTCGGCCACGGCGACAGCGACGGCCTGATGACGCTCGCGAGCGCCAAGCTGGTCGTGTTCGGCCCCCGCCGCGGCGACGCGCTCGCCAACCGCAGCGACGCCCTCGTGGCGCTCGCCAAGGTCGTCAGCCGGCAGGCGAAGGCCTCGCTCGCCTCGAGCGCGCTCCAGGTGGTCCCGTCCGCCGGTGGCCACTCCGCGTGGGCGTTCGATGTCGTCGAGATCCAGGGCGAGCCGATGGCCGCGCTCGCGGTGCTCGAGAACAACGACGACATCTGGCTCGTCGAAGCGGCGACGCTCGGCCGCACGCCGACGGCGAAGCTCGCGGCGAAGGAGCTCGCCGCCGACGCGGTGGTGCCGCCCGGCATGAGCGGCGTGGCGGCGAAGGTGGACGCGGCGGCCGACGGCGCGGCGGAGAAGTTTCGCCGCGGCCTCGGGGAGCAGGCGACGTGGGGCGACGAGCTCGCCGCGCGCGGCGATGCGCTGGTGGTCGGGCCGCGGGCGGGCGAGGTCACGCACGGCAAGGCCGACGTCAAGAAGCTGTGGAAGAAGCGCCTCAAGGTGAACACGCACGAGGCGCTCGCGGGCGAGCTCACGGGCGCGACGACCCCCGACGGCAAGCTCGCGTGGATCACGGCGCCGGTCACGCGGACAGCCGATGGCGCGGCGGTGCTACCGCTGCGGGTGTTCGCGGTGTACGCGCGCAGCGGGGATGACTGGAAGCTGGTTGCGTTGCAGGAGACCGTGGCGCTCGCCGAGCCCGGGGCCGCGCTGGCGATGTTGAAGAAGGCCCCGGCCGCGACGGCGGCGCGCGCGACGGTGGCGGCGGCCGATGGTGATGCGCCGGCGGTGCCGGCGAAGGCAAAGAAGCCCAGGAAGGCGAAGAAGAAGGCCAGGGCGGTGGAGGCGGAGGCGGATGCGCCCGCCGAGGCCCCGAAGCCGGCGGTCGCGAGCACGGACGAGGACGACGCGCCGGTGGTGGTCAAGCACCCGAAGAAGGCGAAGAAGCCTCCGAAGAAGAAGCCGGTCGTGGCGGATGACGACGACGGCGCGGGCTCGGATTAGGTAGCGGGCGGCGCGGCGGGCGGCGCGGCGGGCTTGTCGTCCGCGTGCATCATCGGCAGCACGGAGCGCACGACGAGGCCGATGCCGCCCACGATCAGCACGAGCACGATGAGCGTGTTCAGGAGCGACGTCTGGCGGAACTGGATGTCGAGGTTGACGATGATGCCCGTCACGATGATCAGCGCGCCGGCGCCCGTCAGGAAGCGGCCGGCGAAGGACTTGCCGTTCGAGAACAGGATCCCGATGCCGAAGAGCAGGGGCAGGAGCGTGATGCCGAACGTCTTGCCGTGGCCGCCCGCGAAGCCCCAGTTCCAGTAGCCGCCGTTCACGCTGACCAGGTCCAGCAGCAAGTAGCCGCCGACGATCAGCATGATCATCCCCAGCAAGAACGTGCGCGTGCCGCCTGGGGTCCCGCCGACGTTGTTGATGTCCATGTCCCCTCACGATGCGATCGTGCCCGCCCCCGCGCAAGGGCTGCGTGCGTGCCGCCGCACGCGAACTGCCCTACTTCAGCGTCGTGGACAGCTTCCGCTTCTCGTCCTCGAGCGCCTGGATGTGCTGCTGCTTCTCGCGCACCTCGGCCTCGAGCGCGTGGCGCGCCTTGTCGACCTCGTCGGTCGCGGCGCGGGCGTTCTGCGTCGCAGCCTCGGCCGTGCGGCGGGCGGCGTCCGCGGCGGTGAGCGCGTCGTGCAGCTTCTGGTTCTCTTCGGCGAGCTGGGTGCGGCTCTTCGCGAGGTCGGCGTTCGTCGCGTCGATCGTGTCCTTCGCCTCCTCGGTCGCGGCCTGCGCGGCCTTCGCCGTCTGGTCCGCCCGGCGCTGCGCGGCCTCGGCCCGGGCCTTCGCGTCCTGCGCGGACGTCATGCGCTCGAGCGCGAGCTGCGCCTGCTCGGCCCGCGCGGCCTCGTTCGCTTCCGCCGTGCCGATGCGCAGATACCCGACCACGGCGCCCGTCGCGATCGTCGCCATCATCACGAACGCCGCGATCAGCACCGCCCGCAGCGTCCGCGCGCGCCGGCGCCCGTGACCGATCACCGCGTCGACGAAGGCGCGATCCCGGGGGGCCAGCGTTCGCTCGCGCTGTCCGAGCCAGCGCCGTGTCTCGTCGAACGCATCGCCGCGCCACAGGAGGCCCACCGCGCGCCGCTTGCCGTCCCACTGCTTTGCGGCGGCGCTGATCTGCGCGAGGAACGCGGTGTCCTCCTGATCCTCCTCGAGCCAGCGCAGCAGCGTCGGCCACCGGTCGATCAGCGACTCGTGGACGATCTCCACGGACGCGCCGCCGCCGTCGCCGCGCGTCTGCACGACGAGCAAGCGCGCCGCCACGAGCTGGTCGAGCACGCGCTGGACCTCGGCGGCCTCGGGCGCCAGCGCCACCAGCTCCGCCCGCTCGACGATCGCGCGCGTGTGCTCCGGCGTAACGAGCGCGCGGAACAGCACCTTCGCGATCCGCTGCGCGCCCGCGTCCATGCTCGCCACGACGTCATTCGCGTGCGTCGCGAGGGCGCCGCTGACGCCGCCGATCGCGCCGTAGCTCGCCGCCGTCAGCATCCGCCGCTCGCGGTCGCGCGCATCCCACAGCTTCGACGCCGCGAACTGCAAGAGCGGGAGCGCGCCCGGCGTGCCCGCGAGCGCGTGCAGCATGTCGTCGACGAGCGCCGGCGTCTCGAAGCGATAGCCGACCATCTCGATCGGCTGGACCAGCGCCTCGCGGAGGCCGGCGTCGTCGAGCGCGCCGACGAACACGAGGCCCCGCGACAGCTCGTCGACGAAGGCCGCGTCCTCCGCGATCCGGTCGAGGAAGTCGCTGCGCATCGAGACGACCACGCGCAGCGGCGCGGTGCTGTCGTCCGCCATGCCCGTCAGGGCCGCCGTGAACGCGCGCCGCTCGCCGGCGTCGGGCACGAGCGTGTACAGCTCCTCGAGCTGGTCGACGAACAGCAGGATGTGAGCGCCGGTCTGCCGCGCGCGGGCCCGCAGGGTGGCGCCGAGGTAACCGGGCTCGATCGAGAGCCGCCGCGCGAGCGCGTCGAGGTTCGGATCGGGCGCGCCGCTGAACGGCCCGAGCGTGCCGCCGAGCGGGGCTAGCTTGTGCACGACGCCGGCGAGCGCGGCGAGCGGCTGGCGGCCGGGTCGGATGGTCACGACGAGCCACTGCTCGCCCGACGCCTTGAGCGCCGGCCCCACGCCCGCGCGGATGAACGATGACTTGCCCGCGCCGGACGGTCCGATGACCCCCGTCAGCGGCAGCTCGCGGATCTTCGCCACCATGCGCGTGACCTCGCGCGCGCGACCGAAGAAGCGATCGGCGTCGGCCTCCTGGAACGCGGTGAGGCCGGGGTAGGGGCTCTCGCCGTCGGCGAGCGCGCGGCCCGAGCGACCGGGCAGGAGCGCCTCGAGGCGCGTGACGAGCTCGTGAGCGGTCGCGAGGCGGCCGGCCTTGGGCTTCACGAGGCACGCCGCGACGACCTCGGCGAGCGCGACGGGCGTCCCCGGCTCGATGACGCCGACCGGGGGCATCAGCTCGTCGGAGACGGCGCTGTTGATCAGCGCCTGGGTCCGCGGCGGGTCGATCGGGTGCTGGCCGGCCAGCATCTCGTACATCATCACGCCGGCGGCCCACAGGTCGACGCGGTGATCGACCGAGTCCATGCCCATCTGCTCGGGGGCCATGTACGCGACCGTGCCGACCATCGTGCTGTGCGCGGTCAGGTGCGCATCGCGGCCGGCGACGGGCACGGGGTCGAACGGGGTGTCCCCCGTGCCGAGCGCCTTCGCGATCCCGAAGTCGAGGACCTTCACCTGTCCGGCGGCCGTGACGAACACGTTCTCGGGCTTGAGATCGCGGTGCACGATGCCGAGCTCGTGCGCTCGCGTCAGCGCCCGCGCGACCGGCGCCATGACCTCGACGACGCGCGACGGCGGGATCGACAGCTGCGTGTCCATCAGCTCGCGCAGCGTCTGGCCCTCGAGGAACTCGAGGACCATGTACGGCATGCCGGCGTACTCGTCGACGGCGTGGATGATGACGATGTTCTCGTGGCTGCACTGCGCGGTCGCGCGGGCCTCGACGAGGAAGCGCTCGGCGACGTCGCGCGAGGCGTGGAGCACGAACTTGATGGCGACGCGCCGGCCGAGCCGCGTGTCCCGCGCGGCGAAGACGACGCCCATACCGCCGCGACCGAGCTCGCGGATCAGCTCGTACTGGTGGACGACGATGCCGGGCGCGAGGCCGGTGCCGACATCGGCGGACAGCGCTGGCTGCGACGGCGACGCGAACCCTGCCTCCCCCCGCGCGCGCGTCCGCGCCTCCGGTCTCCGCTGCGGATCGGTCCCCACCGCCTCTTACAATACATCGAGTCGCGGACTTATTCCGCGACGCGCATGCCGGGCGCCTCGCGGCCCGTCGAGGCGACGTACTCGTCGTAGTTGCCGCCATAGATGCGCGGGGCGCCGCCGGTCGAGAGCTCCAGCACGCGGTTCGCGAGCGCGCGCAGGAACTGGCGATCGTGCGAGACGAACACGAGCGTGCCCTCGTACGCCGCGAGCGCCTTGACGAGGGCGCGCTTGGTCGCGATGTCGAGGTGGTTGGTCGGCTCGTCGAGGACGAGGAGGTTCGGCGCGTCGTAGAGCAGCTTCGCCAGCGCGACGCGCGCGCGCTCGCCGCCGGACAGGACGCGGATCGGCTTGAACACGTCGTCGTCGTGGAACCCGAACGCGCCCGCGAGGCTGCGCAGCGTGCCCTGATTGGCGCTCGGCGCGTGCTCCTGCAGCTCCTCGAGGACGGTGAGGTCGCCGCCGAGCCCGTCCATGACGTGCTGCGCGTAATAGCCCATCGTGACGCTCGCGCCGATGCTGGCCGCGCCCGCGTCGGGCCGGAGGGCGCCGGCGATCATCTTGAGCAGCGTCGACTTGCCGGCGCCGTTCTCGCCCATCACGGCCCAGCGCTCGGTGCGCCCGACGGTGAGCGTCAGCTTCTCGTGCACGACGCGCTCGCCGTACGCCTTCGACAGGCCCGCGAGCTTGATGACATCGTCGCCGCTGCGCGGCGGCGCCCGGAAGTCGAACTCCTTTTCGATGATCCGTTTCGGCTCCTCGACCTTCTCGATCTTGTCGAGCTTCTTGATGCGGCTCTGCACCTGCGCGGCCTTCGCGGTATGCGTCTTGAAACGCTCGATGAAGCGCGCTTCCTTCGTGAACCGGGCCTGCTGGCGCGCGTACTCGGCCTCGCGGCGGGCGGCCTCGACCTCGCGCGCCTTCTCGTAGAAGTCGTAGTTGCCGGTGTACGTGCGGAGGTCGCCGCCGTCGATCTCGACGATCTTCGAGGCGACGCGGTTGAGGATCTCGCGGTCGTGGCACGTCATGAGAACGGAGCCGCGATAGTCCCGCAAGAACCCTTCGAGCCAGATGATCGACTCGATGTCGAGATAGTTGGTGGGCTCGTCGAGGAGCAGCGCATCAGGCTGCGCGAGCAGGATCTGGGCGAGCGCGACGCGCATCTTCCAGCCGCCGGAGAGCGCGCCGACGTCGCCGTTCATGACGTCCTCGGCGAAGCCGAGCCCGGCGAGGATCTCGCGCGCCTGCGACTCCAGCGCGTAGCCGCCGAGCTCCTCGTAGCGCGCCTGCACCTCGCCGAAGCGCTCGATCAACTTCTCCATCTCGTCGCCGCGCGCGGGGTCGCCCATCGCCTGCTCGAGCTCGCGCAATTCGGCGGCGATCACCGAGACCGGGCCGGCGCCGTCCATGGTGGCGGCGACCACCGTCTGGCCCTTCATCTCGCCGACGTCCTGGCTGAAGTAGCCGATGGTGACGCCGCGATCGACCGAGACCTGGCCCTCGTCGGGCAGCTCCTGCCCCGTGATCAGCCGGAACAGCGTCGTCTTGCCGGCGCCGTTGGGACCGAC
>JANXOM010000212.1 GCA_025353585.1 Deltaproteobacteria bacterium | reverse complement strand
CACCTCTCACCCTCACGCGAGGGTGAGAGGTGACAGGTACTACACCGTCCCCGTCAGTCGTCTTCGGCGGGCGTGGCGCGGGCCGCGGCGTGCGGAGCCGCCGGCGCGGACGGTTGGCGCCACGTGACCGAGAGCGTGCCGCGCCAGCGCGGCGCGCCCACCTCGTCGTCGAGGCCGGCGCCGACCCGGGCCGCGATCTCGAGCCACGGCCGCGGGCGCGACACGACGCCGACGCGCCCCTCGACCGGCCGCGGGCCGCGGGCCTTGTCGCCGGAGTCGCCGAACAGGCCTACGACCTCGGCCGTCGCGAAGACCTGCTCGCTGCACCACAGGTGGCAGAGCGGCGGCACGGGCACGACGACGCCGAGCGCGCCGATCGTCTCGTCGCCGAGCACGCGGTCGCCGATCGCGACCTCCGTCCCCCGGATCCGGATCCCGCCGCTCGCCGCCGCGATGACGCCGCCCGGTAGCGCCACGCGCGCGATCAGGTTCCAGGCGCCCGTAAAGCCGGCCTCGCCCGCGAAGTTGCGCTCGTCGCCGAGCGGCGCCGTCAGCTCGCCGCGCAGGAACAGCGCGACGTGCGCGCCGCGCATCACCTGGATCCGCGCGCCGACCCGCGCGTCGAGCGGCACCCACGTGGAGAGCGCGGCATCGTCGCCGAGCCCGGCGAGCCGCTGGCCCGCCTGGTGCGCGAACCCGAGCCGCAGATCGAGCAGCGCGCTGTCCCCGAGCGCGATGCCGCCGCCGAGCCCGAGCGTCTCCCGCGCCGTCACCGGCACCACCGTCGCGCCCGTGCTCGCCTGCAGCGCGACCGGCCGGTCCACGACGCCGACCGAGACGCCGAGCGCAGCGTCGCCGAGCGGCGCGCCGCCATCGAACCCGAGCTCTCCGCGTCCGACCGGCGCGTCCTCGCGATCGACGTCCATCGCCTCGGGCGCCGCCGCCGCCGCGCTCGCCACCCGGCCCAGCGCCGCCAGCACCCCGAGTGTCCGGCCACCGGCCAAAACCCATGGGGCCTGGCCCCCGTTCGCGCTCATCCCAGGATCCGGGAGCCGAGCTCGTAGACCCGCGCCGGCGCCATGTGGCGATAGCGCGTGACCTGGACGCGGAGCTGCGCGATCTGGTCGATGACGTCGCGCCGGCTGCTGCCCGTGCCGAGCATGGACCGCGCGCGCTCCACGATCGCGCCCCGCGCCTCCTTCGGGTGGTAGATAAACGTGCGGCCGAAGCGCACCGCGCCGCGCACGCCGACGAGCCGCAGCTCGGCCACGTCTCCCGCGTCCACGCCGTCGAGCTCGCGCTCGCCCTCGAGCCGGTACTCGCCGCCGCCCAGCAGATCGAGCAGCTCCACGCGGCCGCCGCGCACCTTCTCGCGGACCTCGAAGAGGCTGCGCTGGGAGGTCACGAGGGCCCGGGCCACGTCGGCCCGCTCGTCCCCGGCCGCCGCCATCGCCCGCGCCGTGAGCGCCGCCGGCGGCAGCGTGTCGCCGTCCGCGACGCGCTCGACCACGTACCACTCCACGAACGCCGCGCTCCACGGCTCCCAGAGCTCGTCGTCCTGGTGGACCTTGCCGCGCCGGGTCTCGTACTCGCGCCGCGCCGCTTGCGCCGCCGCCGGATCCTTCGTGTGACGGGCGTAGAGCTCGTCGAGCACCTCGTCGAGCACCGGTTGACGGTCGCCCGCCGCGCCGCTCATGTGCGCGCGAGGTAGTCGCGAAACCGCGCGAACAGGTAGCTCGCGTCGTGCGGACCCGGGCTCGCCTCGGGGTGGTACTGCACGCTGAAGATCGGCTTGCCCGTGACGGCGATGCCCTCGTTGCTGCCATCGAACAGGTTCGTGTGCGTGACCTCGACGCCGCTCGGCAGGGTCTCCACATCCACGACGAACCCGTGGTTCTGCGAGGTGATCTCGACCTTGCCGGTGGTCTTGTCGAGCACGGGGTGGTTGCCGCCGTGGTGGCCGAACGAGAGCTTGCTCGTGCGCCCGCCGAGCGCGAGCCCGAGGATCTGGTGGCCGAGGCAGATACCGAACACGGGCTTGCCGCTCGCGCACAGCTCCTTGGCGGCCGCGATGCCGTACCCGACCACGGCCGGGTCCCCGGGGCCGTTCGAGAGGAAGAACCCGTCCGCGCCGAGGGCGAGCGCGTCGCGCGCGGGCGTGCGGGCCGGGACCACCGTGACGCGGCAGCCGAGGTCGCGCAGCTGGCGGAGAATGTTCTCCTTCATGCCAAAGTCGTACGCGACGACGTGGTGCGCGATCGGGGCCGGCGCCGGCAGGACGGTCTCGTCGAGCGCGCGCCAGCTCGGCTGCTCCCACTCGTACTGCGCGCTGCACGTCACGCGCGGCACGAGGTCCTGCCCCGCCATCGTGGGGGCGGCACGCACGCGGGCGAGCACGGCGTCGAGCTCGCCGACGTGGGGCGTGATGGCGCCGCGCATCGCGCCACCGTCGCGGATGGCGCGGGTGAGCGCGCGCGTGTCGATGCCGTCGATGCCGGGGACGTCGCTCCGCGCGAGCCACGTGGGCAAGGCCTCGCGGGCGCGCCAGCTCGAGACGAGCGGCGAGCTCTCGCGCACGGCGAGCCCGGCGCAGGCGATACGCTTGGCCTCGACATCCTCCGCGTTGGCGCCGACGTTGCCGATCTGCGTCGCCGTCATGACGACGATCTGCCCGCAGTACGACGGGTCGCTGACGATCTCCTGGTAGCCCGTGATGGACGTGTTGAACACGACCTCGCCGATCGACTCGACGCGCGCCCCGAAGCCCTCGCCGCGGAAGATCCGCCCGGTCTCGAGCACGAGCGCGGCCGGCCACTTCGCCGGGGTGGCGACGACGCTCACCGGAACCGCCCGTCGAGGTCGTGCACGGGCCGGCCGTCCAGGAGCGTCAGCACGGCGCGCCCGGCGAGCGTCTGCCCGAGGAACGGCGTGTTGTGGGACTTGCTCTTGAGCGCGTCGCCGCCGCTGCCGCCCACGGTGTACGGCCGCTCGGGGTCGATGACGCAGATGTCGGCGACGGCGCCGACGGTGAGGCCGCCGCCCGGCAAACCGAACGCGCGCGCCGGGCCGCCGGTCAGCGCGGCGATGGCGCGCTTGTCGTCCAGCGTGCCCATGCGGACGAAGTCGAGGATGATCGGCAGCGCCGTCTCGAGGCCGAGCATGCCGGGCGCGGCGCACTCGAACTCGACGTCCTTCTCGACGGGCGAGTGCGGCGCGTGGTCCGTGGCGATGCAGTCGATCGTGCCGTCCACGAGGCCCTCGAGCAGCGCCTCCTGATCGGCGGTCGTGCGCAGCGGCGGCATGACCTTCGCGCGCGTGTCGTAGTGGCTGCACGCCTCGTCGGTGAGCGCGAGGTGGTGCGGCGTGACCTCGCACGTGACGTTGAGGCCGCGGCGCTTCGCATCGCGGATGAGCGCGACCGTGCGCGCCGTCGAGACGTGGGCCACGTGGTAGCGCGCGCCCGTCCACTCCACGATCTCGAGATCGCGCGCGACCATCGCGCTCTCGGCGCACGCCGGCTGCGCGCGGATGCCGATGCGCGTGGACACGGCGCCCTCGTTCATCGCGCCGCCCTCGGAGAGATCGAGGTCCTCGGCGTGCTGCACGACCGGCAGGTCGAACGTGCGCGCGTACTCGAAGGCGCGGCGCATGAGGCCGGCGTTCATGACGGGGCGGCCGTCGTCGCTGATGGCCACGATGCCGGCTTCCTTCATCTCGGCGATGTCGGCGAGGGCCTTGCCCTCGAGGCCCTGCGTGATGGCGCCGATGGGCCGCACGCGGACGATGCCCGCCTGTCGCGCGCGCAGGAGGATCAGCTGGGTCACCGACTTCTGGTCGTTGACCGGCTTGGTGTTCGGCATGCAGCAGATCTGCGTGAAGCCGCCGGCGGCGGCCGCCCGCGTGCCGGTCTCGATGTCTTCCTTGTACTCCTGGCCCGGCTCGCGGAGGTGCACGTGGAGGTCGATGAGGCCGGGGACGACCCACAGGTCGCGGACGTCGATCATCCGGCCCCCGACGAGGCCGCGCCCGATCTCGACGATCCGGCCGTTCGCGATCTTCACGTCGGCCACCTGGTCGAGGGGCCGCGGGGCCGCCGGATCGAAGACCCGGCCACCGCGGAGGACGAGATCGCCGGGATCCATCGCCGCGGGTCTTACCATATTTCGCGGCCCGCACCGGGTCTCGCGCCAGCCGCTACGCGACCCGTTCGCCCGGGGCCTGCTACTGTCGGGTCATGCCGACCGCTGGGATCGTCATCATCGGCGACGAGATCCTGAGCGGCAAGTTCGTCGAGGAGAACGCCGCGTTCCTGATCGGCGAGCTGCGGGCGCTCGGGGTCGATCTGCGGCGCATCGAGACGATTCCGGATGACCCGGCGGACATCGCGCAGACGGTCACCCGGGCGTCCGGCCGGTTCGACCACGTGTTCACGAGCGGCGGCGTGGGCCCGACGCACGACGACGTCACCATCGCGGCCATCGCCCAGGGCTTCGGGGTTGCGGTGGTGCGCCACCCGGCGCTCGAGGCGGAGATCCGCGCGTACTGGGGCGCGAAGCTCGTCGAGGCCAACTTGCGGATGGCGGACATCCCGCAGGGCGCCGAGCTCGTCCATCGAGCCCCCGGTTCCACGGCCGCCCGCGTGTGGCCGGTGGTCTGCATGCGCAACGTCTACATCTTGCCGGGCGTCCCGACGCTGTTCCGGCGCAAGTTCGTCGAGATCCGCGACCGGTTTCGGAGCGCGACCGTGAGCGTGGCGCGGCTCTACGTGGACGCCGAGGAAGGCGCGCTCGCCGATGACATGACCGCGGTCGCGGCGGCGCACCCCGACGTGCGGATCGGCAGCTATCCGCGATTCTCGGAGACGGCGTTTCGCGTGCTCGTCACGTTCGAGGGGCCGGCGCTGGCCGCGGTCACGGCGGCCCACGCGGCCCTGGCGGCGCGGCTCGGCGCACAGGTCGTGCGCCGCGAAGAACCGCACACGCTCTAGCAGGGCGACGCGCGCAGCGCTCCGGGACCCTCCTCGTGCCGCCGGGTCCGCGATGGCTACGCGAGGAGCCGCTGCACGGTCGCGAGCAGCTCGCCGCGCGGGAGCTCGAGGTCGGGACGGCGCTCGCCGCCCTCCCCGGCCCGCTGCCGGATCCGCACGTTACCCGCCGCGTGGTCGCGCTCGCCGATCAGGATCGCGAGCGGGATGCGCGCCTGGTCCACGTACTTGAGCTGCTTCTTCACCTCGTGCGCGTCCCAGTAGGTCTCGGTCGCGATGCCCGCGGCCCGAAGGTCGCGCGCGATCGCGAGCGCGTCGGCCTGGTAGCGCGCGTCCGCGTTGAGCACGATCACCTCCGCCGTGGAGCCCGTGGCGGCGAACCCCGGCGCGTCCATCAGGTGCGAGAGCAGCCGGGTGACGCCGATCGAGATCCCGACGCCGGGCAGCTTGTTCTTCGTGTAGAGGCCCGCGAGGTCGTCGTACCGGCCGCCGGAGCAGATGCTGCCGAGCCCCGGCTGCGCGTCGAGGAACGTCTCGTAGACGGTGCCCGTGTAGTAGTCGAGGCCGCGCGCGATCGAGAGGTCGACGGCGAGGCGATCCGCCGGCACGCCGAGCGCGAGCGCGGTCGCGTGGACCTCGCGCAGCTCGGCGAGGCCGCGGGTGAAGTCATCGCTGGCGAGGCCGAGCTCCCCGAGCCGGTCGAGCGGCAACGCCAGCGCCGCGAGCACGCGCTCGGCCGCCTCGGCGTCGACGCCGGGGATGGCGGCGATGCGCGCCGCGACCTCGGCGCGGTCCATCTTGCCGAGGCGATCGACCTCGTGCAACACGGCGCCGTGGTGCGCCGCGGCCACGCCGGAGCCCGCGAGGAGCCCGCGCAGGAGCCGGCGGTTGTTGACCTTGATCGTCGTCGCGCCGAGGCCGAACGCCGCGAGCTCGCCGAACACGCCGTGGATCACGGCGAGGAGCTCGGCGTCGAACGCGAGGGACAGCGTGTCCTTGCCGATGACGTCGATGTCGCACTGGTAGAACTCGCGGTAGCGGCCCTTCTGCGCCCGCTCGCCGCGATAGACGCGCTGGATCTGGTACCGGCGAAACGGGAACGCCAGCTTGCTCTCGTGCTGGGCCACGTAGCGCGCGAGCGGCACCGTCAGGTCGAAGCGCAGCGCCAGCTCGGGCGCCTTGCCCTGCTCGAGCGCGCCCGTCGACTGGACGAAGTAGACCTGCTTCTCGGTCTCGCCGCCCGACTTCGTCAGGAGGACGTCGGTCAGCTCGAACGCGGGGGTCTCGATCGGCAGAAACCCGAAGCGCTCGAAGCCGCGGCGGATCGTGTCCAGCATCTTCTGGAACGCGATCTGCTGCGGCGGGAGGAGCTCGAGCGTTCCCGGGGCCGTGCGCGGCTGGACAGGCATGGCCGAACGCTTACCATGTCCGCTTGCTGTCTTGCCGTACCGCTCCGCTCGCCCTGCCGCCGACGCTCGCGGTCGACATCCTCGCCCGCTACGGCGAGACCCACCGCGCGTATCACGACGCGGCCCACATCGCCGCGGTGCTCGACTGGTTCGACATCGTGGCGGAGGGCCCGACGGGCTGGCGGCAGCCGGCCGAGGTCTACGTCGCGATCCTGTTCCACGACATCATCTACGTGCCGGGCGCCAAGGATAACGAGGCGCGCTCCGCCGAGCTCGCCCGGACGCACGCCGCCGCGCTCGGCGTCGATGCCGACCGCGTCGCCCACCTGATCGAGCTGACGGCGCGCCACGGGCAACTCGCGCCCGGCGACGTCGCCGGCGACCCCGACGCGGCGATGTTCCTCGACGCCGACATGGCCATCCTCGGCGCCGCGCCCGGCGCGTTCGACACGTACGACGCGAACATTCGCTTCGAGCTCAGCGAGGTCCCCCTCGACGCCTACCGCGCCGGCCGCGCCGCGTTCCTCGCCGCCGTCCTCGGCAAGCCGCGGATCTACCTGTCGAGTGGCTTCCACTCGCTCCTCGACACGCAGGCCCGAGCGAACCTGTCTCGCGCGCTCGAGTCACTTGCCCCGCAGCGTCCGGACGACGACGATGGCGGCGCCGAGTAGCAGGAACGACGCGATCAGGCCTGGCCACAACAGGCTCCCATCCTCGTCGGGCGGCGCGGACAACGGCGGCGGTGACGGCGGCGGCACCGGTCCACGCGCGGGCGCGCCGGTCGCCGAGCCAGGGCTTGTCGCGGGCCCCGGACCGGGTGGCGCATCGAGCCAGCTCGTCGTCTCGATCGTCGTCCCGTCGGCGCGCACGGCCGTCACCTCGATCCGCTGGCCCGTCACCGTGACGCGCAGAAAGTGCAGCGCGCGCTCGAACTTCTTCACCGCCTCCTCGTCGAGGGGGTTTGACTTCGTCCGCCGCGGATACAGCGACGCGCCCGCCCCGCCGGTCACGAAGTAGCGCAGCCCGGCCGACTCCGCCCGCTCGTACACGTGGTCGTGCCCGCTGAACACCGCCGTCACGGCGTACTTCTCGAACAGCGGCGTCCACCGCTCGCGCAGGTCGCGGTTGCCGCCGTGCAGGGAGACCGAGAACACCGGGTGATGCATCACGCAGAAGATGTGCGCCACGCGCGGGTCCTGCCGCGCCGCGATCAGCTCGCGCTCGAGCCACGCCGTCTGATCCGTCAGCGCGAAGCTGTACTCGTTCGAGTCGAGGACCAGGATCCGCGTCGCCGCGTAGCTGAACGCGTAGTAGCGCTCGGTCTCGCCGCCGTTCTCCGGGACCGCAAAGTACGTGCGGTATGTGGCCGCCGTGCGCCCGCGCCCCTGCTGGTCGTGGTTGCCGAGCGCCGGGTAGAAGGCGTTGTCGCGGATCAGCGGCTCCTCCACGTCGAAGAATTGCTGCCACTCGTCCTCGCGGGAGCCGTCGTCGACCATGTCGCCGGTGCCGAGCACGAAGTCCGGGACCTCCTGCGCCGCGCGCTCCACCACGCGCCGGTGCTGCTCGAGTCCGTCGCGCGAGTCGCCGAGCACCACGAACGAGAACGGCACGTCCGCCCCGAGCGCCGGCGCCGTCGCCAGCTCGCCGTCCCAGCTCGCCGCGCCGACGGTCACGCGATACCGGTAGCGCGTGGCCGGCCGCAGCCCGTCGACGTGAGCCTCCGCCACGCGCGCCGCGGGCACATCGCGCGCGTGCTCGCCATCGGGCCCGGTCAGGACCAGGTGCGCCGGTTGCGCCTCCGCCAGCTCCCACATCACCGTGATCGCCGTGGGCTCCAGGTCCTGGAGGTACGGCCCCTTGCGCATCGTCGGCGGGGCCGCGGCCGCCGCGCCGGCCCCGGCGCACGCGAGCCCGCACGCGAGGACAAGGGCCGCGCGCACGCGGCTCAGGAGCGGTAGCGCATCGACGCCAGCGCCCCGACCAGATCGCGCGCCGACTCGCGCGAGTAGCCGTACTTCTCCACGAGCCGCTCGCGCGCGTCCTCCGCGGCCTTGCGCGCCAGGGCGCCGAGGCTGCCATCGTTGCCCACGAGCAGGAGCACGAGGTCCGTGATCCCCTTGGCGATCGTCTTCTTGTGCTTCTCGAAGTAAGCGTCGCGCAGCTTGCGCTGCATGTCGGAGAAGATCTCGTCGAGCACGGGCTTCTGCCCTTTGTGGTCGAGCGACCACGCGCCGATCTTCGCGATGAGCGACTGCCGGAAGTCGTCGGCCTTGCCCGTGACCTCGAGCGTCTTCTCGACGTCCTTCATCAAGTTCTCGTCCGGATCTTCCATCCGCCCCGTCTGCGCGTTCCGGATCTTCTCCTTCCGGATCCCGTGCATCACGTGGTTCACGTAGCGCTCGAACACGCGCGTGTACTCGCTCTCCTCGACGAGCCCGACGGCCGCGCGCACCTCGTCGTCCACGCGATCGAAGAGCCGCGTGCGCGCCACCTCGATGAGCTTCTTGTGGTCGTGGTAGCCGCCGGGCTGCACGTCCTGCCGCAGGAACTCGTACAGGCTCGTCTGCTTGCAGAGCTCGACGATCTCGTCGAGCACGACCAGCGGCGAGACGTACGCGTAGCGCGGCGAGCCGGCGGCCGCGAGCAGCACGCCCTGCATCTCGCGCGGCGAGGCGCCGACCCGGCCCTCGTAGATCGGGTACGTGTCCGACTCGTGCCACAGATCCTTGATGTGCGCGGTCAGCTCGCGCGCGCGGTCCGGCGTCAGATCCTCGGGGACCTGCCCCGTCGCGTAGAGATCGACCTTGTCGATCGGCGCGAGCTTGCCGATCGCCTCGGCGAGCGTCGACGGGAAGCGCTCGATCTGCGGCTTGCGCATGCGCGTCAGCACGGCCCACAGCGCCGCGACGTATGCCGTGTGCGGCGCCACGTGCCGCGGGCCCGCCGCCTCGCGCAGCCGCTCGCGATACAGGGCCTCCTCGTGCCGCACGTCGAGGATGAAGGGCACCCGCACGAGCTCGATGCGCCCCTTGAAGCTCTGGAAGTCCGGGATCTCGCGGAACGCGGCGAGGTGGATATCGTTGCAGCTGCCCACGAACGCGAGGTCGAGAAACAGGGTCGCGCTCTGCATCGACAGCGCGGCGCGCTCGACGGTCGTGAGCAGGTACTTGTAGTGCTCGAGCGGGCGCTTGAGCAGGTCGTCGAACTCGATCATGCCGCGGTTCGCGCCCACGACCTCGCCGCCGTACTCGTACAGCGCGACCGATTGGAGCGACGGCGGCAGCGCGCCGAGCGTGCGGTCGGCGGTGACCTGCCGCTCGCTCGCGTCCACCGAGAGCTGCGGCTCGACCGTGACCCAGCCGGTGCGGTAGCGGTGCGAGATCTCGAACCGCTCGACGCGCACGTGCCGGAGGACCTGCACGAGATCGCCGTGATAGCCGGCGAGGAGCGCGTCGAACACGGCGCGGTTCTTCGGCGAGAGCGAGCCGAGGCGCAGGTAGTCGGAGAGCTGCAGCGTGGAGACACCGGCGACCTTCTCGAGGAGCTTCGCGCGCTCGTCGAGGGGCACGAGCAGGAGCGGATGATCGCGGAGCTCGTCGGGGAGGCGCGCGTCGACGGCGTCGTCGGGGAGGTACGCGAAGGAGTCCGTCGAGGCGAGCGAGGCATCCACGCTGCCAAAGCCCAGGCCGCCGCGCGTGGACTTGTGGGCGGGGAACATCCACGAGAAGCGGTAGAGCGCGCCCTCGTCCAGCGTGGAGTAGTGCTCGAGCGCGCGCCCGACGCAGCGGATGAACGTCGACTTCGCCGAGCCGTTCGGCCCGTGCAGCAGCACGAGCTTGTTGGGCCGGCCGTCCTGCACGAAGCTGCGCAGCGTGCGGTACACGCTGTTCTGCACGGCCTCCTGGCCGAACAGCCGGTCCTCGCCGTTCGCCCACGGCGCGTCGAACAGGTGAAAGCGATTGATCTCGCCCCACGGATACTTCACCGGCGCGCTGCCGTAGTAGTCGAAGCAGTCGACCAGGTACTGCGTGGACGACCGCAGCTGCCGCGAGGGCTCGGCGACCACGAGCTCGAGGTACTCGGCGAACGACATCACGCGGCGGTTCCGCGTGAAGTCATCGCGCACGGCGGCGCCGAGGCCGACGAGCAGGTCCTTCACCAACGCGGTCGGCTCGCGATCGCTCATCCCGCAGACTGTAGCGTTACTTCGCCGCCACGGTGATCGCGATCGGCTCCTTCTTCGCGAGGCAAGAGTCGTGATCGCACACGGCGAACTTGAAGCTGCCGTTGATCGTGTACGTGCCGCTGGCGGCCGGCGTCAGCTTGATCGAGAGCGCGAGGTGTTGCTCGTCGAGCGCGTCGGCGTCGCCCTTGTCCTTGCTCGAGCCCCCGGCGACCCACTGGGTCTTCGCGAGGGTCACGCCGGCGGGCGGCGCGTCGAGGGTCAGCTTGATCGGGAACTCGGTGTTGACGTGGTAGCCGGCCTTCGGCGTGACGAGGATCGTGGCCGTCGACTCCGCGCCGGCCTTGGCATCGGCGGGGGCCGTGACCGCGATCGTGCCCTCGTCGGCGTGGAGGCGGAGGCGGTCGTCGGGGGCGCGCGGCGCGCCGGTGGGCGTCCCGCTGCCGGCCAGGCCGCCGGCCGTCATCGCCACGCTCTTGCCCTCGGGGGCGCCGGTGGGCGCCGGCGTGGGCTCGGGGCTCGAGGCGGACTTCGAGCAGGCAGCGGCGGCGAGCAACACGGACAGCACGGCGAGGCGCGACATGCCCGGAGCATAGCGGATCTCCGCGCTCCGGGCCGGTACGTGCGTGCTACCCTCGCAGACGCCAGGTGAGAAGGGCTCAGCAGCTCGGGCGCTACCACCTCCTCGACCGCATCGCGTTCGGTGGGATGGCCGAGATCTATCGCGCGAAGACGTTCGACGCGAACGGCCAGCCGCACCTCGTGGCCGTCAAGCGCGTGCTGGCCCACCTCGCCGAGGACGACGACTTCATCCAGATGCTCGTCGACGAGGCGAAGATCGCCAGCGTCCTGCGGCACGGCAACATCGCCCGGGTCTACGAGTTCGCGCGCGCGCACGGCGAGTACTTCATCGCGATGGAGCACGTCGACGGCAAGGACATGCGCACCGTGCTGGAGCGCTGCCGCACGAAGAAGAAGCCGATCCCACCCGAGCACGCGGCCTACATCGCGGCGGAGGTGGGCTCGGCGCTCCACGCCGCCCACAGCGCGGTCGACTCGCGCGGCAAGCCGCTGCGCATCATCCATCGCGACGTCTCGCCGTCGAACATCATCTGCAGCTACGCGGGCGAGGTGAAGCTGTGCGACTTCGGCATCGCGAAGGCGACCCTGTCGCGCGTGACGACGAAGACCGGCGTCATCAAGGGCAAGGTCAAGTACATGAGCCCCGAGCAGGCGCTCGGCCGCAAGCTCGATCACCGCAGCGACGTGTTCTCGCTCGGCTCGTGCCTCTACGAGATGCTGACGCGGATCCCGCCGTTCACGGCGACGAACGAGATGGATCTGCTGATCAAGGTGCGCGACGCGAAGTACCGCGCGGTGAGCGAGCTGACGCCGGGGATCCCGCCCGAGCTCGAGACGATCACGGACAAGTGCCTGACGCGGTCGCGCGCGAACCGCTACCAGACGGCGGCGGAGGCAGAGGCGGACCTGCGCGTGTTCCTGCGCAAGTTCATGCCCAACTACTCGCGGAGCCACCTCGGGCGGTTCATCCGCAAGAGCTTCGCGACGGAGATCGAGCGCGAGCTGCGCATGCTCGAGGAGTACGTCCTCGGCGACGAGGTCAGCGACGACGTCGGCGAGAACCTCATCAACGCGGACGGCGAGTTCGAGCCGATCGACGTGCCGTTCCGGCCCAAGCCGACGTCGGTGAGCGTGGCGATCGCGCCGTCGGGGTCGGGCGACTTCTCCGGCGACTCGAACTTCACGACGATGCCGAAGCTCGAGCGCCAGGAGCTCGAGGACATCCACGGGCAGAACACGCAGATCTTCGTCGACGGTCGCGGCCGTAGCGCGCCGATGCCGGTGCAGCGCCCGCGCGGGGCGAGCCAGCCCCCCGTGGCCGAGCCAGCTCCGGCGCCGCGGCTGAGCAGCGCGCACGTGGTGCCGCGCCGCCCGACGCGCACGCAACCGCCGCCGGTCATCAGCGCCTCGCCGCAGGCGGAGACCGTGGCCGGCCAGCGGGCCCGCGGCCCCGCGCCGGTGGTGCTGCCGCAGATCCCGATCTACGACGAAGAGCTGCACGCCGCGCCGACGATGATCATCGACATCGGCCGCATGCGCCGCGGCCGGTGAGCGTTCGCGCCAGACTCACCGCGGCAAGAGGCTCAGCGGATCTCGATCTGCAGCGTCAGCACCTCGTCGCCCGGGCGCAGCGTCGCGCGCGTGCCGCCCCGCGCGTCACCCTTGCCCGCGAGGAGCTCGAGCTCGCCCGTCGGGCAGTCGCGCAAGCGGAGCTCGCCCGCGGCGTCGGTGTCGCCTTCGATCGTCGGGCCCGCCGCGCCGTCGACGAGGCGCGCGAGCACGTGGGCCAGCGGGACCCGATGGCCCGTGCCGTCGCGCACCGTGACGCCGACGAGGGCGCCGCGCGCGAGGTCGATGCGGACATCGCGGACCGAGGTGCCGCCCGGCGCCTGGGCGGCGGGGACGTCGAGCTCGCGCGTCTGGGCGAGGTAGCCGGGGAGCTGGATCGCGAGCTTCCACGCGCCGGGGCGCAGCGGCCCGAGCTTCCAGCGGCCGGCCTTGTCCGTCGTGGCCTCCGCGACGGCGCCGCGCGGGCCGGCCGCCACGATCGATACGCTCGCGAGCGGCGCGCCGCTCGCCGCATCGAGGAGCGCCCCGGCGACGGCGCCGCCGAGCGGTAGCCGCAGGCGCGCCCGCGCGCCGCCGGCACCCGACGTGGCGATGGCCTCGACCTCCGCGGGTGGGTAGTCGGGGTGCACCACGCGCAGCCGGATCGGCCCCGGGGCGAGCATGTCAAGCACGAACGTACCGTCGGCCGCGGCGATGGCGTGGCGACCGTCCCCGGCGCCGCTGATCACCTCGAGCTGCGCGGCGTTGACGGGGGCGCCCGTGTCGTCCTCGACGGAGCCGGCGAGCGTCGCGTCCGCGATCTGCAGCACGAGATCCGCGCGCTGCTCGGCGGCTTGCGGGCCCCGCGGCGGCGCGAGGTCGAGCGTCTCCTGCACCTCGACGTGGCCGTACGCGCTCGCGCGGAGCGTGACGGCGCCGGTCAGCGGCCCGATGCGGTACTCGCCCGACGCGTCGGCGAAGCCGTCCGCGGACGCGCCGAGCTCGGGCTGCGCGGACACCTGCGCGCCGACGACCGGCACGCCGTGCTGATCGGCGATCTTGCCCACGATGAACGTGCCCGCGGTGACCACGATGTCGACGCCGGTCTGGGTCTCGCCCGCGCCGCTCGCGCCTGCGCCCAGCGTGACGGGCTTGCTGCGCGCCTCGGCGTAGCCCGGGGCCTGCGCGAACACGACGAGCTTGCCGCGCGGCACGCCGCGGATGCGGTAGCGGCCGTCGGGCCCGGTCGTCCAGATCGGCGCGTGGGCCGGATCGGTCGCGAGCGGCGCGGGGTCCCCGGCGAGGTCGGCGCCGGGGCCGCCGCTGAGATCGATGGTCGCGGGCCGCGCGGCCTGCTGACCCGGCGGCGGCAGCGGTGGGATCGGCCCGAGCATGACGCCGAGCTCGCCGCGCGGCAGGAGCTCGGGGTCGCCGCTCACCATGCCGCCGACCGCGTTCGCCGCGGACTCGGGCGCGGCGGTGCGGCCGGAGTAGCGGCGCAGGCGATCGCGGTCGACGGCCTCGCTGATCTCCGCGCCGGGGGTCGCGGCGGTCCCCGGCGCCGCCGCCGTCGCGCCGACAAGGGCGCGCACGGTCGCGCCGTCGATCGGCCGGCCCTCGCTGTCCATGACGCGGCCCGAGACGGTCCCGCCCGCAGCGAGCGCCAGCTCCGGGACGCCCTTGCCGGCCTCGAGCTCGACGCCGCCGGGGCTCGTGTAGCCCGGCGCGAACGCGTCGGCGATCCAGCGCCCCGTCGGGACGCCCTCGATGCGGAAGACGCCGTCATCGCCGGCGCGGGCGTAGCGCGGGGCCTGATCGTCACCGACGGGGCGTAGCTCGACGGCCGCGACGAGCCCGGTGCCCTCGTCGCGATCGACCACGCGCCCGACGACGATCGCCGCCGGCTCCACGTGAAGCTCGAGCGCGCCGAACGGCCCGGCGCCGAGGCGGGAGACGCGGACGGCGCGGGCGGCGAGCGCGGCCCGCCACGCCCACACCTGGTAGCGGCCCTCGGGGAGGTTCGGCAGGTGGAAGCGGCCGTCGGCGTCGGTCGTGACCTCGATGGTGCCGCCGATGGCATCGCCGCGGACGCCGACGTGCGCGCCGGGCATGGGGGACGTACCGTCGAGGACGCTGCCGTCGATGGTGATCTCGCGCGCGATCACGACGCGCGTGGTCTCGGACGGCACGGGGACGTAGCGGAGCTCGGCGGCGAGGAGGCCCGGGCCGACCACGCGGAGGCGGTAGCGGCCAGCCGGGAGGTTCGGGATCGCGAAGCGGCCGTCGAGGGCGGTGACCGGCGCGATATGGACGCCGGGGCCGGATCCGCTGCCGGAACCGGAGCCGGACCCGCTGCCGGAGCCGGCCCCGCTGCCGGAACCGGACCCGGAGCCGGAACCGGAGCCGGAGCCGGACGCGCGACCCGAGCCGCTGCCCGTGCCGGATCCGCGACCCGAGCCGGTGCCCGAGCCGGATCCGCGACCCGAGCCGGCGCCCGCGCCGCTGGCCGCTCTCTTCGCGATCGCCTCGTGCTCCGCCTCCGCGCTCACCTCCGCCCCCGCCACCGGGATCCCCGCGCCATCCACGACAAACCCGGACAGGCTCTCCCCGCCGACGGCCACCGCCGTCAGCGCCGGCGGTGCCACCGGCGCCACGTAGCCGTGATCGCCCGACCCGACCGCCGCCGTCGGAGGCGCCGCCGGCAACGCTCCGCGCCGCGTCACGGCGATGTTGATCCCGACCGTCAGCGCGACCACCGCCACCAGCGCGATCGCCGGCCGCCAGCGGGCACGCCGGGCAGGCGCAGGAGATCCGGGCTCGCTCACCCGCCAAGCATAGGTGGAACTGGGCTACCGTGGTCGCAGGTCATGACGAAGGCTCTGTTCGCCAACCAGCGCGAGTCGAACCTCGCCTCCACGGTCGCGCTCGTCGAAGAGGCGATCGGCCTCCTCGGCCATCAGATCGGCGCGAGCCGCGCCGCGCAGCCCGGCGCCTTGCACGCGTGGCGCATCATCCAGGGCACCGCGACCACCCACGTCATCGTCATCCATCGCGCGGACTTCTCCGCGCTCCGCGTGCAAGCCGTCGTCATGACGATCGATGACCACGTCGACCGCGCCGCGCTCTACGCCCACCTCCTCGAGCAGAACGCCACCCTGCTCGGCGCGGCCTTCGCGACCGCCGGCGACGAGGTCCTCCTCGTCTCCGAACGCTCGACCCTCGACCTCGACCGCAGCGAGGTCCTGGACCTCATCCGCCGGATCGCGACCTACGCCGACGACCACGACGAGGTGCTCGTCGCGCGGTACGGCGGCCACGTCGGCGCCGCGCACGCGCGCTGAGCTTTCAAGATCGAGGCAGGACCCGGCGCGCAGCGCCGCGAATCAAGCGCGGCGTCTATCGACCGGTCGGCCGGAAGAGATCGCCCGCGAAGGTGCGGTCTCAGGCAAACAGGCCGACGTCGCGCAGCGCGCGCTCGAGCATGGACGCGCCCCCCTCGACCACGATGTCGCCGTGCGCCATGACGATGCGCTCGAAGTCCCACGCCAGTACCTGCTCGATCGAGTGCTGGAACGCCGCGCGGTCCTTGACCCAGTACTTCCACATGCGCGCCACCGCGAACCGGTTGTGGATCCCCATGAGCCGCATCGCGATCGGCGCGAGGAGCCCGCTCGCTTCATGCACGTTGAAGACGAGGTCCGCGGTGTAGATCGTCCGGCTGGGGCGGTGGAACAGCACCACCTCGTTGCGAACCGGGGCGCCCTGGATGAGCGCGAACTCGAGCGCGGGCGCGAACGGCCACGCCTCCCGTCCGAACACGTGGATGCCGCCGAGGTCGGGCCGCTTTTCGGACAGCCCGGGCGGGCCCCAGAGCGCAGCGGGCTGATAGCGCGCGATCGCGTCGCTCAGGTGCAGATGGTGAAGGAGGCTCGGGGCGACCAGCGTGACCGGGCGCTGCGTCACGATCGACGCCTCCTCGGCCGTCCCCACCGGCGAGATCAACACGCCCTGCGTGCCCTGCGCGACATACATCGAGCGCAGATCGATGTTGACCCCCGGGATCATCCGCATCTCGGACTCGAAACACGCGAACGTCGAGGGCGGAACGGCGCCGGTGCGCGCCGGCGCGCGGAGGGGCGCGGGGTGTGCGACGGGGATGTGCTTGCCGAGAGTGGTCATGTTTCGACACCCGTGCATCCTTCGTACCCACGCGCGTCCCGGATCGGTTACACCCGCGCCATGGCGTGGATGCGGCTCACCGTGGTGCTGGCGCTGGCGGTGACCGCCTGCGTGAAGAACGTCGCGAAGGACGATGCGCTGGCGAAAGCGCAGGCCGCTCATGCGCGGGGCGATCGGGTCGGCGAGGCCCTCGCGCTCCGCGACGCGTGCGGGTTCGCAAAAGATGACAAGGACCTCTGCAAGCGCAGCGCGGCCGCGTGGGTCACCGCGCAGACCGCCGTGCGCGCCGGCGCGGAGACCACCTGCCGGAGCGTGGAGAGCCAGGCCCAGGTGGACGCGTGCCTCGCGGCGATCGGCGAGGTCCGCCGCATGTCGCCGGGCGATCCGCAGGTCGCCGAGCTCGCGACGAAGGCCGGCAAGCAGCATGTCGCGCACTGCCTCGCCGAGGCGCCCGCGTGGGAGACGTCGATTGACGACGGGCTCGAGCTGATCCGCTGCGAGGACGCGCGGATGGCGCAGATCGGCACGCCGGACTACGCGAGCCACGTCGCGAGCATCCGCGCCACCACGCGCGACCAGCTGATCGCCCTCCTCCGCAAGCCGGAGGTCGTCGCGCATCACGGCGCGAGCGCCGAGCTCCTCGCCGCCGCGGTCTGCCTCGCGCCGACACCCGAGCTCGTGGCTCAGGCCCAGTCCGTGCGGACGACCTTCTCCGATCGGGCGCGCGCGTCGATCGACCTCCACGCCACCACGAACACGCCCCTGCCGGACCTGTGCGGCGTGATCGCCGGCGCGCTCGGCGGGCGCGGCGTGTGCGGCCCCGCGCACGATGGCGCCCCGTCGCTGACCGTCGTCGGCGAGATCGCGCTCACGCCGGTCGAGCACGCGGCGTTCGACACGCAGGAGAGCCAGGAGTACGTCGCCGGGATCATCCGGTTCGAAAACCCGGAGTACAAGCCGGCGGTGGAGGCCGAGCAGCAAGCCCGGCAGGCGCGGGATCAGGCGAGCTCCCAGTACGATCGCGACCGCTCGCTGTGCGACAGCGCGTCGAGCGCCCTGTCATCGGCGAGCAACTGCAGCAACTGCCCCGAGGCCCAGGCCAAGGACCGCGCGTGCGGGCTCGCATCGGCGAGCGAGTCCACGAAGCGCCAGCGCGAGAGCGACTACAACGAGGCGAGCAGCCGGCTCTCGCGCACGAACCCGATCGAGGAGCGCAAGGACATCCGCACCGCCGTCTACAGCGTGCGCCACCACCGCTGGCACGCGGGGTGGAAAGCCCACCTCCGTAACGACGGCAAGACCGTCGACGTCGGCGGCGAGACCGAGGCGGCGGACCTCGAGACGGCGGGCGCGCCGGTGGCGGGCGTGGCGCGCGATCCGCTGACGCCGCCGGGTGACCGCTGGTTCGTGCCGGCGATCCGCGATCAGGTCGGCGGCGAGCTCGCGAAGATCCTCGACGCCTCGCTGCGCCGCCGCGCGAGCGATCTGGCGACGGGCTGCTCGTCCGGCCTCGTGTGGAGCGCCGACTACCTCGAGTGCTGGGCGCGCACGAACTTCTGGACCGCGACCGGCGCGCCGCCCGATGCGCTCCTCCGCGCCGCCACGGACACGAGCGACCAGAAGAAGGGCGCCGCCTGGCCGCCCCTGGCCTGCCTCGCGCCCTGACCCGCGCCCGGTCACTCGCCGGTTGACGGTCCGCGGCCGCGAGGGCAACCTCGACGGGTGAAATCGCTCGTCGACCAGCTCGTCAACTACGCGAGCTACCACCGCGACCGCCGCAACATCGCCACGCACTTCGTCGGCATCCCGATGATCGTCGTGGGCGCGCAAGGGCTCCTCGCCCGCGTCGGCATCGGGCCGTTCAACGCGGCGTCGGCCGCCACCGCGGCGGCCTCGGCGTACTACATGAAGCTCGATCCGACCTACGGCAAGGTCATGAGCCTGCTCCTCGGCGCGTCGTGGGCGGCGGGCACCGGGATCGCGGCGTTGCCGCTGCCGGCGTGGGCCGCGACGGCCGGCGGCTTGTTCGTCGGCGGCTGGGCGATCCAGTTCGTCGGGCACTGGTTCGAGGGCAAGAAGCCGGCGTTTGCCGACGACCTGATGGGCCTCCTCATCGGCCCGCTGTTCCTCGTCGCCGAGACGGCGTTCTTCCTCGGCCTCTCGCCCGAGCTCCGGGCCGAGATCGAGCGCCGCGCGGGCCCGATCCGCGGACGCGAGGTCGCGCTGCACGCCGTCCCCGTCGCCGCGTAGGCGAGGCCCGGCGGAGCTACCCACCTGGCCCCCTTGCGCCCGGCGCGCGCGCGGCTTATCGGTCAGGGACGATGAGCGCCGCCGAACGACACGAATTTCAAGCCGAGGTCAAACAGCTCCTGGACCTCATGGTCCACTCGCTCTACTCGGACAAGGACGTCTTCCTCCGCGAGCTGATCTCGAACGCGTCGGACGCGCTCGACAAGCTCCGCTTCGAGCGCCTCACCGGCGCCGCGACGGCCGAGGCCGACGCGGGCGACCTCCACATCGAGCTGACCGCGGACGCCGCCGCCCGCACGTTGACCATCACCGACAACGGCATCGGGATGACGCGCGAGGAGGTCATTCGCAACATCGGCACGATCGCGAAGTCCGGCACGCGCGAGTTTCTCTCGGCGCTGAAGGACGCGCCGACCGCCAAGCGCCCCGACCTGATCGGACAGTTCGGCGTGGGCTTCTACTCCGCGTTCATGGTCGCGGACCGGATCGAGCTCGTCACGCGGCGCGCCGGCGAGGAGCGCGCGACGCACTGGGAGTCCGCGGGCGACGGCGCCTACACGATCGCCGATGGCGAGCGCGCGGCCTCCGGCACCACGATCACGCTGCACCTCAAGGCGGCGGACGAGGAGCACGGCCTCCGCGACTACACCGCCGACCGGGTGCAGGACGACATCGTCAAGAAGTACTCCGACTTCGTGGCCTATCCGATCCAGCGCGGCGAGAAGACCTTGAACTCGCAAAAGGCGATCTGGGACCGCCCGAAGGCCGAGGTCACCGAGGAGGAGTACAAGGAGTTCTACAAGCACATCTCGCACGACTGGACCGACCCGCTGCGGACCATCCCGATCAAGATGGAGGGCACGCTCGAGGCCTACGCCCTGCTCTACCTGCCGGCGCGCCCGCCGTTCGACCTGTACAGCCCGGAGATGAAGCGCGGCGTGCAGCTCTACGTGCGCCGCGTGTTCGTGATGGACGAGTGCAAGGAGCTGATGCCGACGTACCTCCGGTTCGTCAAGGGCGTCGTCGACGCGCACGACCTCTCGCTCAACGTGTCGCGCGAGATCTTGCAGAAAGACCGGCAGATCCAAGTCATTCGCAAACAGCTCGTAAAGAAGGTCATGCAGACGCTCGAGGTCCGCCTCCTCCCCGCGGGGGAGATGGTGTTCCGCGAGGGAGACCCCGCGCGCGAGATGTACGTCGTGCTCGACGGCGAGATCGAGGTGCTCAAGAAGAGCCGCCGCGGCCGTGAGACCCGCGTGGCCATCCTCGGCCCGAACGACTGTTTCGGCGAGATGTCGATCATCGACATGCAGCCTCGCTCGGCGACCGTCCGCACGCTGGGCCCCGCGCGACTCCTCAAGATTTCGACGGAGGAGATGGACGCCCTCTA
>JANXOM010000188.1 GCA_025353585.1 Deltaproteobacteria bacterium | reverse complement strand
TCCTCACGAAGCTCGACATCGATCGGCGGCTCATCATGCCGCCCAAACCGACGCGCGAGCCCCGAAATTCCTCGTCGGGCGATCGAAATTCCGGAGCGTTTTCGGTCATCTACGCGAACGAATCGAGGGGATCCCTCAGGTGCGCACCACCATCACTCCCGCACCCGAGCGTGCACGCGTCGGTCGAGGCCACACTACCGCTGCCGCTACACGTCTCGACCGCGCTGCCGTCGGCCGTGCACGTCACGGCGTTCGGCTGACAGTCGAGGCATCCCGCGGTCGCGTCGCAGACGAGCGGACACACCTTTGTCGTCGCGCTCCCCGTTCCGTCGCACGTCTGGAAATTCCCATCCGTCGTGCACAAGCTCTGGTTCGGCGCGCATTCGAGACAACCGGCGTTCGGGTCGCAGCCGTTCGCACACGCCTTCGTGACGTAGTCGTGCCCGTCGCGCTGCAGACGAGCTCGTCGGAACCCTGACACCCGCCGATGGAGCTCGCATCGCACGTCACCGCGATGCAGGTGCCCGGCGCGCCTCCGATCTCGCCCGTCACATCGCAGAACGGGAACGAAAGGTCGGAGCAAACGCCGTCGGCGCATGTCGCGGCCGGGTTACTCCGCGTCGCGCACGCCGCGCCAAGGGCCAACAACAATACGAACGCCACACCTGTTCGCCTCATGAATGGATGATTGCACATGGGGCCGCGTATCGGCCGCCCCTGCAAACGGTTGCGTCGGGCGCGCCGCGACTCGCAAACCCCACACCCGCAACGGGTTTCCCCGCGTCAGTGGTGCTGCGGCAACGCCGCGATCGCCGTGCGCGCGTCGCCGCTGCGCACGCTCTTCGGATAGTGATCCGCCAGATCCGTCCACGCGCCGCGCGCGCGGTCCGGCATGTCCACCGCCACGTAGGCCCGACCGAGGAGCCACAGCGCCTCCTCGTCGTACCCGACGCCCCGGTAGCGCTCGAGCAGGCGGCGCAGCCGGAGCACGGTCGCCATCGGCTTGCCGCGGTCCCAGTAGTAGCGCGCGACGTACCACTCGTGGTCGGCGAGCCGGTGGCCCACCTTCACGAGGATCTCCTTCGCGCGGTCGCGGTAGGGCGAGTCGGGGAACTTGTCGAGGAACGCCTTGAGCTCGTTCGCCGCGTCTTCCGTCGACGACTGGTCCTTCTCGTAGCCGGGCGGGAACAGCCAGAAGTCGCTGCCGAGCTGCTTGAAGTACGCCTCGCCGATGCGGAAGGAGATGTAGCCGTTCGCCACCATCTCGTGCGTCGGGTGGAACTTGTTGAACAGGCGATAGGAGTCGATCGCCTCGAGGTACTGCTCGGCGCCGAACTCCGCGTCCGCGAGCCGGAGCTCCGCGAGGACCGCGTACTTCGAGTACGGGAAGCGGCTCTTGATGAAGCCGAAGTACTTCGCCGCCGCGAGCCAGTCCTTGTCGTCGAGCTCCTTCACGCCCTTCTCGTAGTTCTTCTGCGCCGAGACCGAGTACTCGATCGTGGCGGTGCCGTTCTTACCCGCACAGCCGACGAGGACAGGGGCGGACGCTGCGATCACGAGGGCAAAGGCCAGGCGCTGGAGCTTCATGGTCGCGACCCGGGCTGCATACCACGGACTTGGACCGCTCACCCACCCCAACCGTTGCCTCGCCATTGCCGGGAAGACTCGTGTAAACACGTGGCCATGCGCGCCGTCGTGACTTGCCTCCTGCTCGCTGCCTCTTGCTCGGGTGGGGCCAAACAGATCCCGATCGGGCCCCGCCCGGCCCGCCAGACCAGCGGCGCGCTCGCCGGGAACCTGTGCACGGCCGAGGGCTGCACGTGTCGAGACCTGTCGGCGGCTGGCGCCGGCGGCGTGGGGACGCCGGAGCCCGGCAAGAAGCGCTTCGAGCTCCGCTTCGGGCCGTCGCCGCAGGCCCTGTGGGCCACGATGCCCGGCGGCACGGTCCTCTACAAGTCGGCGGAAAAGGCGGACGCCTGCTTCTACATCGATCTCTCGCCCGGCACGCACGCGCTCGAATTGCGCGCGAGCGCGCCCGAGGGCGTATCGGCCGCCTGGTCGATCCACGAATTCGGCGGCGCCGCCGCCAGCTGGTACGACACGTTCACCTTCAACTGCGGCAGCCCGGGCGTGTGCTCGTTCACCGACCTCGACGAGGCCAAGGCGCGCTTCGCCGGCGTCAAGCGCGGCCTCCACGACAAGTGCGGCTCCACGCGCGTCAAGGGCCTGACGTGGGACACCGGCCACGCGCCCGATCAGCTCCACCCCAGCGAGCTCGTCGTGCGCCTCGACCTCGACGTCTACAAGTTCGCCACGTCGAAGGTCCACGGCGACGAGACGTGCGCGAAGCCCGGCGCGGCGGGCGCGACCGGCGCGGCCGGCGTCCCCGACGACTCCGACGGTCCGCCGGCGCCGTGACGCTGACGCCCTACACCTACCCCGACGGCTACGACGTCATCGTCGTGGGCGCGGGCCACGCCGGGTGCGAGGCCGCGCTCGCCGCGGCGCGGATGGGCCAGCGCGTGCTCGTGCTGACCGGCAACCTCGACATGGTCGCGCAGATGTCGTGCAACCCCGCGATCGGCGGCGTCGCGAAGGGCCACCTCGTCAAGGAGCTCGACGCGCTCGGCGGCGACATGGCCGGCGCGATCGACGCCACCGGGATCCAGTTCCGCCGGCTGAACGCGAGCAAGGGCCCGGCGGTGCGCTCGACGCGCGCGCAGGCCGACAAGCGCCGCTATCGCGACGAGATGCGCGCGCGGCTCGAGCGCCAGCCCGGGCTCGCGCTGCGGCAAGGCGAGGTCGCCGAGCTCGGGACGCGCGACGAGGGCGGGCGCCCGCGCGTGTGCGGTGTCGTCACCACGATGGGCGTGCGGTACCCCGCGCGCACCGTGATCCTCACGACCGGCACGTTCCTGCGGGGCGCGATCTTCGTTGGCGAGGCGCGCGCGACCGGCGGGCGGGCCGGCGAGGCCGCCGCGATGGGGCTCTCGGGCTCGCTCGCTCGCCTCGGCTTCCCGCTCGCGCGCCTCAAGACCGGGACGCCGTGTCGCCTCGACCGCCGCACCCTCGACATCGCCGGCCTCGAGGTGCAACCGGGCGACGATCCGGCGCCGCGGTTCCGCTGGACGCGCGAGCCACCCGGCCCGCCGCCGCTGCCACAGGTGAGCTGCTGGATCACGTACACGAACGAGCGCACGCACGCCGCGATCCGCGAGGGCCTGCCGCGCTCGCCGCTGTACGCGACCGACGCGGCCGGCAACAAGGACATCTCCGGCGTGGGCCCGCGCTATTGCCCGAGCATCGAGGACAAGGTCGTCCGCTTCGCGGACAAGGACCGGCACCAGATCTTCCTCGAGCCGGAGGGGCTCGACAGCGCGGAGACCGGGAAGACGGATTTCGGCGAGGTCTATCCGAACGGCATCTCCACGTCCTTGCCGTTCGACGTCCAGCTCGCGTTCCTGCGGACGATCCCGGGCCTCGAGCGCGCGGAGATGACGCGCCCCGGGTACGCGGTCGAGTACGACTTCGTCGATCCGCGCGAGCTCCTGCCCACGTTCGAGACGCGGCGCGTCCGCGGGCTCTACTTCGCCGGCCAGCTCAACGGCACGTCGGGCTACGAGGAGGCCGCCGTCCAGGGCCTCTACGCCGGCGCCAACGCGGCCCTCGCGCTCACGGGCGGCGAGCCGCTGCACCTGCGCCGCGACGAGGCGTACCTCGGCGTCCTCGTGGACGATCTGACGACGCAGGGCACGCGCGAGCCGTACCGGATGCTGACGTCGCGTGCCGAGTTCCGCCTGCTCCTGCGCGAGGACAACGCGGTCGATCGGCTGCTGCCCGTGGGCCGCCGGCTCGGGCTCGTGGACGACGCGCGCTGGCGCGACTACGAGGGCTGGCGCGCCGAGCTCGCCGCCGCCACCGCGCGCGCGGCGGCCGCGACGGTCACCGGCACGCCCGCCGTCAACGACGCGCTCGTCCGCCACGGCAGCGCGCCGTTGCATGGAACGCGCGTCGCGCTCGTCGAGCTCCTGCGCCGGCCCGAGCTCGACTGGCGGGCCGTCGAGGCGATCGCCGCCGCGGGGGGCCTCGGCGCGAGCGAGGCGTCCGCCGCTGCCCTCGAGCGCGTGGCGATCGAGGCCGTGTACGCCGGCTACCTCCGCCGCCAGGAGGCCGACGCCGCGCGCGTGGCCCGGGCCGACGGCGTGCTCGTCCCCGACGGCCTCGACTACGCGGCGATCCCCGGGCTCTCGCGCGAGGCGATCGAGAAGCTCGCCGCGATCCGGCCGCGGTCCGTCGGGCAGGCGTCGCGGATCAGCGGCGTGACCCCGGCCGCGATTGCCATCCTGTTGACTCATCTCGGGCTAGAAGCCCGACGCGCAGCTGAGGTAGGGTCACCGGCTCCATGAAGCCTACTTCGCTGGTGGTCTCGGTCGGTTTGGTTGCGGCGGCCGCGGGCCAGGCGGGCGCCGGCGGCCTCACGCTCCCTGGCGCGGGCGCGGTGTCGACCTCGCGCGCGGGCGCGTCGCTCGCGGCGGCCGACGACGGCGAGGCGCTGGTGATCAACCCGGCCGGCCTCGCGAAGGCGCACGAGGGCACCGAGATCACGGTGTCCGCCGCGATCATCAGCTATGCGATGAAGTTCACGCGCAGCGGCACGTACGACGCGATCACGGACTCCGGCGCCATGGCCGAGGACCACGCGTACGAGGGCCAGAAGTATCCGACCATCACGAACGCGCCGAAGCCGCCGCTCGGCATCGGCTCGTACCAGCCCGTGCCGGTCGTCGCCATCACGAGCGACCTCGGCGGCGCCATCAAGGGCCTGCGCGCCGCGATCGGCCTCTACGCGCCGAACGCGTATCCGTTCCGCGACATGACGCAGGTCAACGGTCACCCGTTCGAGTTCAACCGCAACTTCGACCAGCCGCCGCCGCCGACGCGCTACGACATCATGAACCAGGAGGCCGCGATCCTCGTGCCGAGCATCGCCGCCGGCTATCGGATCACGGACAAGCTCGACGTCGGCGCGCGCTTCGGCATGGCGTTCGCGACGCTCAAGTCTACCGTCGCCGTGTGGGGCCTGCCGTTCAACTACCAGGAGTGGGTGAAGGAGGACGGGCAGGTCAAGATCGACGCCAAGGACTCGTGGATCCCCACGTGGAGCCTCGGCGCGACGTTCCGGCCGGTCCCCGCGATCGAGCTGGCGGCGAACTACACGAGCTCCATCGACGTCAACGCGAAGGGCACCGCGACCGCGGTCACCGGCCCGAACGTCACGATCGGCGGGCAGCCCTCGGGCCTCTTCCCCGTCACCGGCGCGAACGCGAAGTGCGCGGACGGCGGCACGATGACGGCGTTCAAGGCATGCGCGAGCCTCGCGATCCCGCAGAACGCGCAGATCGGCGTGCGCTACAAGTTCTTCGATCACGCGGGAACGTTCCGCGGCGATGTCGAGCTCGATCTCGACTGGGAGAACTGGGGCAAGAACGAGAACAACTACAACGTCGTGATCGACGCGCAGGCCTCCACGCTGCAGAGCCCGGACTCCGGCATCCAGCTCAAGCCCTCGGTCATCTACCACGGCTTCCAGGACACCTACGCGGCGCGCTTCGGCGGCAGCTACGTGCTGCCGGCGGGCGGCGCGGACCTGACCTTGCGCGGCGGCCTCGGGTACGACACGGCGGCGGCAAAGGATGGCTGGGAGCGCGTCGATGTCGACGGCGCGGCGCGCACGACGATCGCGGTCGGCGCCGGCTACAAGATGCGGCGCGTCGAGATCAACGCCGGCTTCGGCGTCATCCTGGAGGGCTCGCGTACGAACGCGCGCGCGTGCAACCCGACCATCTCGGCGCAGGGTTGCGCCGGCAACAACATGGACCAGCTGCAGGGCGATCGCACGGGCCCCGATCCGACGACGCCGCTGTCGTCGCCGATCCAGCAGGCGGAGAGCCCCGTGAACCAGGGCACGATCGTCTCGCACTACGTGATGTTCATGCTCGGCGCGAAGACCTGGTTCTGATCCAGGGTTCGCGTGTCATAGTCACCGCATGAGCAAAGCCCTGGTGAAGCGCGATGGGGGCGGAGGCGGCGTCGTGCCGGCCGTGTGCAGCGCGCTCATC
>JANXOM010000135.1 GCA_025353585.1 Deltaproteobacteria bacterium | reverse complement strand
CCGCGCTCGCCGGCGCGCAACCCGCGCCGCCGCCGGCCGCTGCCGCGCCTGCCACGCCGCCGCCCGCCGTCACCCCGCCCGTCGTCGCGGAGCCGCCGCTGGCCGAGATCCGTGACGAGAAGCAGCTCGCGGCCGCGCTCGCGCAGATCACGCAAGATCCGTCCGTCGCCGTCGAGGATCCAAAGATCCGTGCCCGCACGCAGGCCCTCATGATCGAGGGCGTCAAGCAGCTCAACGCCCGCGCGTACGACCAGGCGCTCGCGAACTTCCTCGAGGCCTACGGCACGCTGCCGAGCCCGCGCATCCTCCTCAACATCGGCTCCACGCTCCGGGAGATGGGCCGCGCCGCCGACGCCGCGAACACCTACCAGCGCTACATCAACGCACCCGGTAGCGGCGTCGATCGCTCCGCCGAGGTCCGCCCGCTCCTCGCGCAGCTCGACGCACAGCTGACGATCCTCGAGGTCCACGTCTTCCCGCGCGCGTCCGACATCTCCATCGATGCCGGCCCGTTCCTGCCCGTCGGCAACACGCTCGTCACGCGCGTGCGCGCCGGCATCCACCTGGTGCGCATCCGCCACGGCAGCAAGCGCGCCGAGATCTCGGTCAACGGCTTCGAGGGCGAGACTAAGGAGGTCGCGGCCGCGCTGCCCGTCGAGGTCGACGACACGCCCGTCCCGAAACCGCCCGTCCCCGTGCCGGTCCCGGGCCCCGGCAAGTCAACGCCGCCCGTCGTCACGCCGCCGCCGCCCGCGCCTCCACCGGATCGCGTCGACGCGTGGCTCTCCACGGGCACGAGCTACACCTCCGGCGATCCCGGCGGCAACGCTCGCGGCGTGCGCGCCGGCTTCCAGGGCGAGGAGATCCTGCCCATCGTCCCCGACTACAGCGCCTACGACAGCCGCGGCGTCCTCCTCGTCCCCGAGACCCACATCGCGTCGGGCCTCCTCGCCATGACGCGCATCGACGGGCGCGGCCGCGGCCTCGCCGGCGGCTTCGGCCTCGCGCTGTCTCCGTCCGACCACCTCGAGATCGAGCTCGCCGTGCTGCGCTCCGAGCAGTGGGGCGCGTACGTCGGCGCGCGCTACCGCCTGCTCACGGGCCCGATCCGACCGTACGTCGGCGTCGGCGTGCCGGTCTTCGCCTACGACGACGATCGCGCGGCCGGCGACCCGACGCGCGTCGCGTACGGCATCCGGGGCGCCGGCGGCGTGGAGCTCCGCATCAACGGCCACTTCAGCGTGCAGGCCGACCTCGGCTTCGAGCGCTTCTATCACCTGAGCGGCACGTCGTTCGACGCGAGCCTCGTCGTGCCCACGCTCGGCGTCGTCGGGCGGCTCTGATGCGCGCGCGCCGGCTGCTCGCGGGCGCGGTGATCCTCGCGAGCCTCGGCTCCGGCCTCGCGCTGGCGGCCGCGGGCTCCGGCGGCGTCGTCCCCGCGCCGCCCGTGACGGTGATCCGGCCGCCCGCGAGCACGGCGGGCAGCGAGCGTGACGCTGACCAACACCGGCTCGGCCGCCGTCACCATCGGCGAGCTCGTGCCCGACGGCACGTGCGACGCGGGCGTCACCACCGCCGCCGTCGCGGCGCTGCCGTTCGCGCTCAACCCGAACACCGCGCGCGCCGTGACGGTCGCGTGCGCCCCGACCGCCGATACGTCGATCCGCCGCTGCCAGTTCCACGCGCGCACCAGCGCCCACGCCGACCTCGCCGACTACACCGCGCTCTGCATCAGCCCGGGCCAGTTCGCGCTGACGCTCGCGCCCGCGGCGGGCCTCGCGTTCGGCCCGGTCGCGCTCGGCGCGCAGAAGTCGCTCTCCGTCACGATCACCAACAACGGCACGGCCGCGGTGACGGCCGAGTCGATCCACGTCGCCGATCAGGCCGGTGACTTCGAGCTCGGCGCGCCGTGCCCGACCGATGGCCCCGCGTGCGATGCCCGCGCCGCGATCGCGCCCGGCGACGCGCTCACCCTCGATGTTCGGTGCTCGCCCACGCAGCTCGGCGCGCGCACCACGCAGCTCTTCGTCGTGACGACCTCCGGCGGCACCGCGGGCCCGTATCCCGTGACGTGCACCGGCGTCGCGGGCAGCGCGGGGCCGTCGATCTCGCTCGATCGGCCGAGCCTCGTCGTCGGCGGCGTGTCCGTCGGGTCCCGATCCGTCAGCGCCACGCTCCACGCCACGAACATCGGCGCGAGCGACCTGCACATCAGCGCGATCGGGATCACCAGCGGCGCCAGCTCCGACTGGACCGTCACGGCGGGCTCGCCGTGCGCGCAGGCGCCATGCACCCTGGCCGCCGGCGCGGCGATCGCCCTCGAGGTCGCGTTCGATCCGAGCGCGCTCGCGAGTCGCCACAGCACGCTCGTGATCCGCTCCGACGACGCGTCCCACCCCACGACCGCCGTCACGCTCGATGGCACTGGCCTCGGGGCCACGCTCGCCCTGGCCTCGCCGGACGGGACCGTCGGCGGCGATCTCGGCAGCGTCGCCGTCGGCGGCAGCACCGCGCTCACGCTCGCGCTCCGCAACGACGGCAACGCGCTCCTCGAGCCCGTCACGTTCGCCATCACGCAGGGCGACACCGCGTTCAGCGTCGACACCTCGTCTCTCTCGATCGGCGCCAGCAGCGCGGTCCCCTTCACGCTCGCGTGCACCCCGCCCGCCAGCAGCGCCTACGCCGGCACGCTCACCATCACCGCCGCGACCGCGCTGGGCGGCAGCCCGATCGTGATCCCGCTCGCGTGCACCGGCACCACGGGCAACGTGGTCGCCACGCCGAGCCCGCTCCAGCTCGGCGAGATCCGCACGGGCGGCGGCGTGACCACGCAGACCGTCACGCTGACCACGCTCGGCCCGAGCGTCACGCTCACCGCCGGCCCCGCGCTCGCCACCCCGCTCGACGGCGTCACGCTCGGCGCGCTGTCCGCGCCGCAGATCACGGCCGCGGTGCCCGTGACCTTCACGGTCGCGATCGCGCCGCCGCACGACGAGCTGCTCGTCGATCACATCACGCTCACCGCCGGCGCCGAGACGATCGACATCCCCGTGCGCGGCGCGGTCGTCACGGCCGCCGTCGCGGCGAGCGCCGACCGCGATCTCGGCAGCTTCTGCGTCGGGGAGCCCACGGCCACCGTCGGCGTCTCGCTCGCGGCCACCGGCACCGCGTCGATCGGCCTCACCGCCGCGCCCCAGCTCGCGCTCGGCGACGCCTCCCCGTTCCAGCTGACGCCCGTCGCGCCGTCGGTGTTCCCGTTCTCGCTCCCCGCTGGCGCGCGCGCGACCGCGCAGGTGACCGCGAAGCGCGAGAGCACGGCCGGCGTGCTCGCCGATGAGGTCGTGTGGGCCGACGACGTGGCCGCCGAGCCCTCGCCACACACCACCGTGACCGCCACGTTCATCGATGACGGCGGCGCCATCTCGCCCGGCGCCGCCGATTTCGGCACGGCGCCGATCCACCTGCTCCAGCCGACCGATCAGATCATCACGATCCAGAACTGCGGCACGGAGGCGATGACCCTCGGCGCCCCGACGATCAGCCCGAGCGGCGCGTTCTACACCGTCGGCGCGCTGCCCCAGCAGCTCCTCCCGGCGCAGGCCGCGACGTTCTCCGTCGGGTTCGGCCCCGTCGCCGTCGGCGACTTCACGTCGACCTTGAGTATCCCCGCCGTCAAGGGCGCGCAGATGTTCGCGCTCAGCGTCGTCCTGCGCGGCACGGGCGCGCTGAACGACCCGGCTGGTAGCGCCGACGGCGGCATCGGCCCGGGGCCCGGGTCCTCGGGGTGCGGTTGTCACACGGGCGGCGGCGAGCCCGCCGGGGCGCTGCTGGTGGCGGCGTGCGCGCTGACCCTCCGTCGCCGACGGCGCCGGACAATCGGCTCGCTATCGCAGCGCGCGTTGCGTTAACCTGGACGACCATGGTGCGGACCAAAGCTCGCGTGGCCGGAGCGGCCGGAGTCGCGCTCCTGGTCCTGGCCCCGTTCGCCGCGTCGGCGCCACCACCGCCACCCCCCTGCAACAAGTTCACCGGCGGCACCTGTATCAGCGTCTCGGTCGCGCCGAACCCGATGATGACGCCGGTCAACGCGCCGTTCGCCGCGCTGGCGGCGGTCACGGGCTCGGCGGGCGAGACCCTTGTCTTCGCCTCGATCAGCGACGCGGCGAACGTCTTCAGCTTCAACGACCCACAATGCATGAGCGGCGGCGGCCCCCACAGCTGCCTCCTCGGGTCAGGTGGCCTGCTGACGCCCGTGACGCTCGTGGTCGACTGCACCCCGATGGCCTCCGGCACGTTCGTCGGGACGATCACGGTGCTAGGCCCCGGCGCGGATACGGACCAGGCCACCATGACCTGCGCCACCATCGAGAGCCCGCCGGACCCGGGCCAGCTGATGTTTACCCAGACGCCCGCGCCGATCGCGGTCGCCGTCAACACGCTGGGGGCCACGAGCGTCGGGATCGGGACCACCGGCGGCTCTGACCACCTCGTCTCCGCCACGCTGACGGGCCCCGACGCCGCCAGCTTCTCGTTCGCCGACGCGCGCTGCGCCGGCGGCGGCGGCTCGGCCTGCACCTTCATGCCGCCCGTCGCGCTGGGCGCGACCAGCTTCGCGGTGCAGTGCACGCCACCGGATGTGACGCAGCGTACGGCAATGCTCGTGGTCACCGGCAGCGGCATCCCGACGGACCAGGTCACGACGCCGCTCACCTGCACCGGACAGATGTCGATGGGATCGGGGCCCGTCCTCCAGGTCTCGCCCTCGTCGCTCGATCTCACGGCCCCCGTGGGCGGGATGATCACGAGCAGCACGAACGTCAGTGACGTCGGCGGCGCCACGTTACTGGTCAGCACCGCGATCAGCAGCGGCAGCGACGTGTTCACGGCCGTGGACTGCCTCGGCGGCTGCTCGATCGGCTCGGGGTCGGGATCGGCGGTCCGGGTCTCGTTCGCCCCGACGACGTGGGGCACTGTCCACGGCACGCTGGCGCTGAGCTCCAACGACCCGATGCAGATGAACGTTCCGGTCGCGCTGACGGGGCACGGGAGCGGCGGTGAGCTCCAGGTCTCGCCGCTGACCATCACCCTCGGCCCGCTGCCGCTCAACTCGCCGCAGACCGTTGCCGTGACCCTGCACGACTTCGGTAACATCGCCCTGACCACGACCGTTGGCCCGACGAGCGGACCGTTCTCGACGAGCGCGACCACGGTCGCGAGCGCTCCCGGCACGGACGGCATGCTCGGCGTGACGTGTGGCTCGAGCTCGCCGACGACGGGCTCCGCGTCCACCAGCATCACGCTCTCCACGCCCGCCGCGTATGCCGGCTCTGCGCAGAGCATCGCGGTCATGTGCGAGATCGCCGACACGAACATCCAGGTGTCGCCGCTGGCGTTCGACTTCGGCGAGCATCGCGTCGGCGAGGCGCTCGCGCCGCAGACCCTGACGATCACGAATCCGACCTCGAGCACGGTGACGATCGACGCGCTGGGGCTCCTGCGCGATGCGCCGGGCCTGACGCTGAGCGGCCCCACCGGCGTGATGGCGCTCCCGCCCGGCGCGCAGCTCACGGCGACGCTCGCGCTCTCGAGCGCCCAGGCGGTCGACCTCGGTACCCCGCGCGAGGCCGTCACCATCGATCTCACCGAGCCGTCGGGGCCAAAGCACCTCGAGCTCACCGTCACCGGCAACGTGGGGACCGCGTCGTCCACCCTGGTGCCGACCTCGCTCGACCTCGGGACGGCGTGCGTGGGTCACACGGTCACGGCGGCGGCCGTGCTCACGAACACCGGACCCATCGCGCTGCACGTGCAGCAACCGACGATCGACACCGACTTCGCGGTCACGCTCGCCGATCCGACGAGCTATCCGCCCGCCGGCGCCATCCTCGCTGCGGATGGCAGCGCGCAGGTGACGATCTCTCCGATCAGCAGCGCGGCAGGCTCGGCGTCCGGCGTCTTGACCTGGACCGATGACGTTCCGAACAAGTACGAGGTCCCCATCGCGCTGACCTACAAGGACTCGGGAGCCGCGATCTCGCCGCTCGACCTCCCGTTCGGCACGGTCCCCGTCGGCATCTCGAGCTCCGCGAGCACGGTCGTCGTCGAGAACTGCGGCAGCGCCGCGACGACGTTCGAGATCGGCGCGATCAACCCGGTCACCGGCACCGGCCACGCGTGGGCCGTCACGCCCAGCGGAACCCAGGCGTTGCCGCCGCACGGCCAGCTCGCCGTCACCATCACGTTCGCCCCGCACTACGCGGACGCGTACAACGCCTCGCTGCAGCTCATCGTCGATGGCGCCCCGACCGCGGTGCGGCTCACCGGCACCGGCGCCGGCTCGACGACCGAGCGCACGTTCTACGGCTGCGGCTGCGAGGGCGGCGGCTCGCCCGAGAGGTCGTTGCCCCTCGTGGCGGCCGTCGCGCTGATCATCCGCCGGCGCCGCCGCGGATCTTCTTGAGCTCGCCGAAGAACAGGTCGATCTCCTCGGTCTTCGTATAGAAGTGCGGCGCGATGCGGATGCCGGCCTGCGGGCGGTGGTCGCAGTAGAACTTGCGGCGGTTGAGCTCGCGGCAGACATCGGCCGAGCCGACGAAGTCGAACACCACGCTGCCGCCGCGCTGCGCCTCGGCGCGCGGCGAGTTGAGCTTCATGCCGAGCTCGTCGACCCACTTGATGCAGATGTCGGTCTGCACGAGCGAGTTGTCGCGGATCTTGCGCACGCCGATCTCGCCGATCGTCTGCTGCCCCGCGCGCGACTGGAACAGCGCGGCGATGGCCGGCGTGCCGCCCATGTAGCGCCAGACATTATCCGCGTAGCTCTGCTCCGGCATCGTGAACGCGAACGGCGCCTCGTTGCCGAACCAGCCCGTCACGCGCGGCGCGAACTCCTGGATCAGATCCGGGCGGACGTAGAGCCACGCCGCACCGGGGCCGCCGCACAGGTACTTCACCGAGCCGCCGCACGCGAACGCGACGCCGAGGTCGACGACGTCGAGCGGCACCGTGCCGATCGACTGGTAGCAGTCGAGGATGACGTGAGCGCCGACCTCCTTCGCGCGGGCCGCGATCTTCTTCGCGTCCTGGATGTAGGCCGACGAGAACACGACGTGAGACATCGGCACGGCGAGCGTGCGCTCGTCGATCGCCGCACACATCGCGTCCGCATCGATGGTCATGCCGTCGGTGGACGGGACGAGGACGCACTCGGCGCCGCGGCGCTGCTCGGCCTGCCAGACGTACGACACCGTCGGGAACTGCATCGCCTCGTAGACGATCTTGTTGCGCGCGCCGAGGCCGGATGGGTAGTCGAAGCACGACGCGAGGATCGACATGATCTGCGAGACGTTGTGGCTCATGATCACCGTGCCCCGCGGCGCGGAGATGATCTTCTCGATGCGCTGGGCGGCCGCGTCGACCTCGGGGAGCCAGTCGCCCCACGCGGTGATCGACTTCGTGCGCCAGAGCTCGGCGAACTCGGCGAGGTCGTCGAACGCCTTGGCCGGGACGCAACCCAGCGAGTGCGAGATCAGGTGGACGCAGTCCTCGAGGGCCGGGAATCGCTTGCGGTACGCGAGGAGGTCAGCGTCGTCGGCCATGGGGCGTGAATATCACGTCCCCGAACCCGAACCCGAGCCGACGTTCGAGCCCGCCGAATTGGGCCCCGGCCCGGGGACGGGCGCGGGCACCGGCACCGGCACCGGCACCGGCACCGGCACCGGCTCTGGCTCTGGCTCTGGCTCTGGCTCTGGCTCTGGCGGCAACATATGCGGCCGCCGATGCATCGGCTGCTCGACCACCTCGCCCTCCATCTGCGGCGTCGGCTGGTCCGTCAGCAGATAGACGAGCCCGGCCACGCCGCCCATGAACACCGCCGTCGAGGCCGCGATGATCCCGCACGTCCCGATCTCGACCTGGTCCATCTCGCACGTGCCGAACCCGATCAGCCCGCCGACGATCCCCAGCGTCGGCACCGGGTGCTGCACCGCCGTCGCGCAGCCCGAGCCGGCGCCTGTCACCGCGAGGAGCGCGGCCACCGCGAGCGCGCGCCTCACCCGTGATATCCGGTCTGCTTGCCCTTGGCTTCCTGCGCCGCGGTCCAGTCCCCGTAGATGTCGTCGCGCACGTCCCACAACGCCGGGAAGAAGCGCGTCTTCATCCCCTGCGCGAGGAGGTCGGAGTGCTTGCCCTTGAGCGACGGCGTCCCGGTCCCGATGATGCGGTAGACGAGCATGAGGTGCCGCTGCCGCCACATCTGGAGCAGCTGGTCGTAGTCGACGAGGCCCTCCAGCAGCTGGAACAGCGCGTGGTGCGCGTGCGGCTCGTCGTAGATCTGGCGCAGCGTCACGCCGGTGCGCGCGAGGAAGCCGCTGACGGCGGGCCACACGACCTCGCCGGGGAGCTTGAGCATCGTGCGGAAGCCAGGCGACTCCTGGCCCGAGCCGCGGCCGAGGCCCGTGCGCACGATCATGTAGTCGGACGGCGCCATCGTGTCGAGGAGCTCGATCGACTGCATCAGCACGCGCTGCGTCTTCGCGATCCGCCCGAGCGTCGAGACGGCGCGCGGCACGGCCTCGAGGCCGGCCGGCGCGGCGAGGCACTTCGACAGGAACTCGAGCTCGTGCGCGATGAGCTTCATGTAGAGCTCGTGCGCCTGGTGCACGACCTGAAACTGCATCTCGTCGTGGCACGTCAGCGACTCGGGAGACTTCTGGAGGCCGAGGAGCTCCTCCGTGCGGATGTACTTCTCGTAGTCGGTCGCCACGTGCCTCTGTTACCACGGTCCGGAACGGCCCGATCTGCGGAATGTCAAATCATCGTTTTCATTGATAAATATGGATACTTGTTAGCACTCGTCGGATCCTGTTGCCAAGCGCAAGCGTAGTGCCTATAGACAGCGCCATGAAGATTCGCCCCCTGCACGATCGCATTCTCGTCAAGCGCCTCGATGAGGAGACCAAGACCTCCGGTGGCCTGTTCATCCCCGACTCCGCGAAGGAGAAGCCCATCCAGGCCAAGGTGATCGCGGTCGGCGCGGGCAAGCGCGACAAGGACGGCAAGGTCATCGCCCTCGACGTGAAGGCGGGCGACAAGGTCCTGTTCAGCAAGTACAGCGGCACCGAGGTCAAGATCGACGGCGAAGAGCACCTGATCATGCGCGAGGAAGACCTCCTCGCCATCCTCGACTGAACGCCCGCTCCCACGAACTCACGATCGAAAGACAAAGGAACTACCAATGGCTGCCAAAGAGATCATTTTTTCGTCGAGCGCGCGTAACGAGATCGCGAAGGGTCTGAACCTCCTCGCCAACGCGGTCAAGGTGACCCTCGGCCCGCGCGGTCGCAACGTCGTCATCGAGAAGTCGTGGGGCTCCCCGACGGTGACCAAGGACGGCGTCACGGTCGCGAAGGAAGTCGAGATCGAGAACAAGTTCCAGAACATGGGCGCCCAGATGGTGAAGGAGGTCGCCTCGAAGACCTCTGACGTGGCCGGCGACGGCACCACCACGGCGACCGTGCTCGCGCAGGCGATCTACAACGAGGGCGCGAAGCTCGTCGCCGCCGGCCTGAACCCGATGGACCTCAAGCGCGGCATCGACGCGTCGGTCGCGGCGGTCGTCGCCGAGATCAAGAAGATGGCGACCCCGACCAAGGGCAAGGTCGACATCGCCCACGTCGGGACGATCAGCGCGAACGGCGACACCGAGATCGGCGAGATGATCGCCGAGGCGATGAACAAGGTCGGCAAGGAAGGCGTCATCACGGTCGAAGAGGCCAAGACGATGAGCTCCGAGCTCGACGTCGTCGAGGGCATGCAGTTCGACCGCGGCTACCTCTCGCCGTACTTCGTCACCGACTCCGAGCGCATGGAGTGCGTCCTCAACGACGTCTACATCCTCACGCACGAGCGCAAGATCTCGAACATGAAGGAGCTCCTCCCGGTGCTCGAGCAGGTTGCCAAGCTCGGCAAGCCGCTCCTGATCATCGCCGAGGACGTCGACGGCGAGGCGCTCGCCACGCTCGTCGTCAACAAGCTGCGTGGCACGCTGCAGATCGCGGCCGTCAAGGCCCCGGGCTTCGGTGACCGCCGCAAGGCGATGCTGCAGGACATCGCGGCGCTCACGGGCGGCCAGGCGATCACCGAGGATCTCGGCCAGAAGCTCGAGAACCTGACCGTCGCCGACCTCGGCCGCGCCAAGCGCGTGTCGATCGACAAGGACAACACCACCATCATCGAGGGTGGCGGCAAGAAGGAAGCGATCGAGGCGCGCGTGAAGACGATCCGTCGCGAGGTCGAGGAGACCACGTCGGATTACGACCGCGAGAAGCTCCAGGAGCGCCTGGCCAAGCTCGTCGGCGGCGTCGCGGTCATCCGCGTCGGCGCGGCGACCGAGGTCGAGATGAAGGAGAAGAAGGCTCGCGTCGAGGACGCGATGTACGCGACGCGCGCGGCGGTCGAAGAGGGCATCGTCCCCGGCGGCGGCGTGGCGCTCATCCGCGCGCTCACCGCGCTCGACAAGCTGACGTTCGAGGACGACCGCCGCTACGGCGTCAACATCGTCCGGCGCGCGCTCGAGGAGCCGCTTCGCCAGATCGCCGGCAACGCGGGCGTCGACGGCTCGATCGTCGCGGCGAAGGTCAAGGAGGGCTCGGGTGGCTTCGGCTTCAACGCCGCGAAGCTCGAGTACGAGGATCTCCTGAAGGCGGGCGTCATCGACCCGGCCAAGGTTGTCCGCACGGCGATCCAGAACGCGGCGTCGGTGTCGGGCCTCATGCTGACCACCGAGACGCTCATCGCCGAGAAGCCGAAGAAGGAAGACAAGTCGGGCGGCGGCGGCCATGGTCACGACCACGGCGGCGGCTACGACGACTGAGCCACCTGGCTTCGCGGCTCTTGGCGAAGCGTGATGCGGGCCCCGGCGACGGGGCCTGTTTCATTTTCGGTCGATGGACCGCAAGATCTTCTGCCGGGCGCGGTGCGCGCGGATCTTCGCGTTCGCGATGGAGATGCCGAGCGCGGTGGCGATCTGCATTTCGGAGTGGCCGGCCGCGGTGAGCCCGAGCACCTCGCGCTGCGCGGGCGGGATGGCCTCGATCGCCTCCAGGACGGCGGCGAGGAGCTCGCGCGCCGCGACGATGGTCTCCGGTGACGCGCCCGGGTCGACGACATCGGGCACCTCCGCGGCGGCCTCGAGGCGCTGCCGCCGCGTGGTGCGCAGCTGGGAGAGCGCCGCGTTCACCGCGATGCGATGGAGCCAGCTCCGGTACGCCGACCGACCGTGGAACTGGGCGCGGTTGCGGTGCGCGGAGAGGAGCGTGTCTTGCGTCGCATCGGCGGCGAGGTCCTCGTTGCCCAGGATGCGGCGGGTCACGGCGAGCACGTAGCTGCGGTCGGCGGCGGTTGGAGTCACGGTTGTCACTTCGCTGACGCAAGAGGATTGGATGCAGTCGACTTCGCGCTGTCGGGTTCCCTCGCAGCGTGTCGGGCCCACGGGCAGTCTGGGGCGAGCCGTCCGGTGCGTGAGGCCCTGGATGCGACGTTGGGCCACGTCGAGAGGGGCACGCGGTTTGCTGTCTGGGCGCGAGACCCGTGCCAGACTTGTCCCGCTTGCGCACCGCGGTCGTTGTCAGCCTGCTGCTCGGCGCCGGGGTCGGCGTGGTTTCGGCGCAGCCGGGATCGCCGGACGGGGCCGGCCCGGGCTCGGGCCCGGGACCCGACGGCTCCGATGTCGGCTCTGGCGTCGGCACCCGCCTCGGCTCCGGCGTCGGCTCCGATGCGCTGAGCGGGGCGCTGCCGCCCGATGCCAGCGCTCGCCACATCCTGATCAAGGGCCACATCATCAACGCGCTCGGCAAGCCGGTGCGCGGCGCGGCCGTCACCGTCGAGGGCACCGGCATCACGACCACGACCGATCGGACCGGCTGGTACCGGCTGAGCGGCGTCGCCGTCGGGGCCACGCTCGTCGTCGATGCGAAGGGCTACCAGACCGGCCTCGGTACGATCGTCGCGGAGGACGTCGACGAGATCGTCTTGCTCACGCTCGACCAGGCGACCGAGACCATCACGATCACCGACACCGCGTCCGCGGCGCAGGGCGGCGCGAAGCTCGAGCGCCAGGAGATGGAGCGCGTCGCCGGCACCGGGAACGACCTCGTGCGGACGCTGTCCGCGATGCCGGGCGTCGCCAACTTCCAGCTCCCGCTCGGGTACTCCGGCGTCGTCATCCGCGGATCGTCCCCGCAGGACAGCAAGATCCTCGTCGACGACTTCGAGATCCCGACGCTCTATCACGACATCGGCTTCCGCTCGGTCATCCCGACGGAGGCTATCGACAAGCTCGACTACTTGCCGGGTGGCTTCGACGTCGCGTACGGGCGCGCCGCGTCGGGCATCGTCGCGCTGACGACCCGCGCTGGCTCCCCGCAGCGCAGCGACCAGGCCGAGGTCTCCGTCATCGACGGCGGCCTGATCGCGCAGGGCTCGGTCAGCAAGGACACGACGTACATGATCGGCTTTCGCCGGTCCGTGATCGATCTCCTCCTGCCGCACATCATCCCCGCCAGCGTCGACCTGTCGCTGACCACGGTGCCGCGGTACTACGACGAGCAGTTCCGCATCGACCACAAGTTCAATGATCGCTGGAACGTCCGGCTCTCGAGCGTGGGCAGCGACGACGCGCTCGAGATCTTCACGGACAAGTCCGCGAACGCGGACAAGCGCTTCTTCAACCGCACCCGGTTCGCCCGCCTCACGGCCGCGCTGCACTATCACGACGGGCCGTGGACCGCGACGTTCGCCCTCTCCGGCATGGGTCAAGAGTTCGTGTTCGAGCGCGGCGTCGCGCAGTTCATCAACATCAAGCAGATCCCGATCACGGCGCGCGCCGAGGTCCTGCGGACGACGCCGGAGCTCGCGGGCCTGACCGACGTGGTCGCGCGCGTCGGCGGCGAGGTGGCCGTGACGCGCTACAACGTCGACATCGCGCTGCCCCAGGAGCGCCGCGAAGGCCAGCCCGACGGCCCCGACGACCCGAACGACACGTCGAATCGGTTCAAGGGCATCGCGTACACGCCCGACTTCGCCGTGTGGACCGCGCTGCAGGCGAACCTCTCTCCGAGCATCCGCGCGACGACCGCGGTGCGCGTGGACGAGTTCGCGCGCATCAACGACTTCTCGATCCAGCCGCGCGGCGACATCACGTTCAAGATCACGAAGCAGCTCTCGGCGCGCCTGTCGTCCGGCTCGTTCGTGCGGCCGCCGGAGTTTCAGGGCGAGCTGCTGGCGACCCACGTGCATCCCGAGCGCTCGATCCAGAACATCGCCGGCGTCACGTACGAGCCCGCCGAGGGCGTCCGCGTGCAGGGCTCGGTCTATTACACCGACCGCGACCAGCTCCTCCGCTACGCCCCCGACGG
>JANXOM010000094.1 GCA_025353585.1 Deltaproteobacteria bacterium | reverse complement strand
GCATCGGCATCGGTGCCGAGGTCGTCGAAGATACGGAAAAAGAGAACCCATGAGCGAAACCGGATACAAGCGCATCAACTTCTTCAAGGGCTTCCTCACCACCGAGAAGGACTGGAACGACGCCGAGCGCTATCACATCGACAAGCGCAGGATGCACAACCGGATGCTCCACTCCGCGGGCATCGTGTACGGCTACTCCGGTGACCTGAAGGTCAACGCGCGAGCGCGCGGCGATCTCTCCGTCGAGGTCCAGCCCGGGTACGCGATGGATGGCATGGGGAACGACCTCATGATCTTCGACGCGACGATCCGCAACATCAACCTCGAGGAGTTCCGCCTCCCGCAAACGGTCTACATCGTCCTGCGCTACTACGAGGAGCTCACGGACTTCATCGCCTACAAGGAGAACCTCGAGTACAAGGGCCACCGCCGCGTCCTCGAGAGCTGCAAGGTCGAGCTCTCGCAGACCGAGCCGGACATCGGCCGCGAGGTCGAGCTCGCCCGCGTCTATCTCGAGAAGGGCGTCCAGCGGATCCGCGACGCGCGCGATCCGGGCGATCCGAAGGCGAACGAGATCGACATGCGCTACACGCCGCGCGGCGGCCTGTGCGGCTCGATGCTCCCGCCGGGCCTGCGCCTGCGCCTCGAGACCGTGCTCCAGCACCTGCGCCGCGCCGCGATCGAGTACGTCCACCGCGGCGTCATCGCCGGCCACGACGTGCTGCAGGCCTGCAACACGGCGCTGATGCTCCTCCACGCGAACCTCCTCGATCTCCGCAACGTGTTCGAGGTGTTCCGCCTGGTCGTCGACACCGAGGGCGAGCTCGCGCTCGACGTCGATGTCCACCACCCGACGATCGCGCAGAAGAAGGAGTTCTCCGAGTACCGCCGCCAGGTCGAGATCCTGCGCGGCCTCCTCGGCGAGAACAAGAACAACTACGAGGCCTACAACAACCTGATGGCCTATCAGGGCAAGACGTCGGACATCGCGCTCACCGCGGTCGCCGGCGAGAAGCCCGTCATCGAGGCGCCGCCCGAGAAGAAGGAAGCGCGCGAGATCAACATCAGGGACTGGGAGGGCGTCAAAGGCATGCCCGCGCCCAAGCCGCAGATGGAGCTCGAGGGCACGACCTGGGTGCTCGTCGACGAGATCGAGATCCTCAACAAGGAGTCCGAGGACAAGCACCTGTTCACGATCAAGGAGGCCAAGGACTCCTACCGGTCACGGCAGAAGCTCAAGTACCCGGACGGCACGACCGTCGAGGACACCGGCCGCGCGCACGTCGATGGCTACAGCGAGTTCAAGGCGATGAACATCACGGCCGGTCGGCCGGTCGTCGTGCTCCGCCGCATGGACTATGTCTATGGCGACTACGAGATCGAGCTGACGGTGAACGGCAAGAAGGCGGGCATCGTGTCGTGCGTCGGCACCGACCGCGTCCATCGCTGGCGCAACTGGCCGGCGATGATCCCGCCCGAGCTCGTCTCCGAAGGCGCCCTGATCGTCCGCATGCAGTCGGTGACCGCCGGCCGCGACATCAACATGTTCCACATCTGGGTCTACCAGCCGCGCGGCTAGCGCCGGCGCGCGAACCAGATCGCCTACTCCCAGTCGGGCCCAGATCTTCCCGGCATCGCGATTCTCGTGATGCTAGGATGAGGGGCGCGCCGAGGGGGGCACACGCATGTTCCTCAAGTATCTCGACTTCGTCTTCCAGCCATTCCGGAACATCAATAACAAGATTATTGGTGTCAAAAACATCAAGGGTAACTTCCTGGTCGATGTGAATCGGTCGAAGGCCATGATGAACCGCGGCAAGCAGTTCGCCGGGCAGGCCGGGCAGTTCAATCAGAACCTCAACGCGCAGGCGGGCCAGGCCGGACAAGCCGGTCAGGCCGCGCAACAGGGAGCGCAGCAGATGCAGCAAGGCGCGGGTGGAATGCCAGGCATGCCGGGAGCCCCCGGTGGAATGCCCGGGATGCCGGGTTCTGCGGGGGGCATGCCCAACGCCAATCCTCCGATCCGCACGTCGGGCTGGTGGATCTTCAAGAAGAAGTTCTGCACCCAGTGCGAGCAGCAGCTCGACAAGACGTGGGACGCCTGTCCGTACTGCGTGCAGATCGCCGAGCAGGCGGCGAACGCGCCGAAGAAGCAGGCGCTCAAGACGCAGGCGTTCGTCATGGACTCGACGGGCGGCCCCGGCAGCACGCAGCTGCTCGGCTGGCTCGTCCCGCTCCAGGGCCCGCAGCGCGGCGAGCTCTTCACGCTCGCGCCGCAGACGTCGATCGGCACGGACCCGAAGTGCACGGTGGTCCTGAACGACAAGTTCATGTCGTCGGCGCACGCGGAGATCAACGCCGAGAACGGCATGTGGGTCCTGCGCGACAAGGCGTCGACGAACGGCACGTACGTGAACAACCGGCGCGTCGATCGCCACGAGCTCGTCGACAACGACTTCATCAAGTTCGGCAGCGCGATGCTGAAGTTCAAGAGCCTCTAGATGACGCCTGCCTACGCGCTCCGGTGGCTCCGGTGGCTCCAGTTTTCGGTGATCGTCGCGCTCGGTCTGGTCTATCTCGGCGGCGTCGCGCTCGCCGATGGCGGCGAGAAGAGCGCCGGCGGCGACACCGGCGGCAGCGGCCTCGAGGTCCTCTACGAGATCAAGGCGGCCGATCCGAAGGACCCGAAGCAGGAGGGCAAGGCGCCCACCATCGAGGCCACGATCATCGGCGGCCCGATGACCACGAACGACAAGTTCACGCTGCGCGACGGCAACGCGAAGACGCCGAGCGAGATGCACGTCATCGGCAAGCGCGACTTCAACCAGGGCACGGAGACGGTCGCGATCGCGATCGTCATGAACACCTGGGAGATCTGGGTCGGCAACGACCAGGTCGTCGCGCCCGGCGAGCCCGATCTCTACCCCGGCGTCCTCGTCTCGCTCGAGCAGGCGCTCGACGGCGTGCACTTCACCGAGGCCGGCCCGCCCGGCAGCAAGGGCATGGTCGTGACGTACGCCGACAAGGCGACCATCAAGATCCCGATGGGGCCGCTCGCGAACATCACGGGCAGCGCCCTCGGCAACCAGAAGGACTACAGCGGCACCAAGGGTGTCGAGATGGTCAAGGGCATCGAGCTCGCGCTCGGCGAGCTGCACTCGGTGGTCGCCTCGCGCAAGGTCCTCATCGTCATCTGCGACGGCAACGACACGAACAACGACGCGGCGAAGATCGCGCTCGCGAACGACAAGCGGCTCGCGCAGAAGGACCGCATCCAGACCTTTGCGATCATCTACAAGAGCGTGCTCTCCGATCCGGCGAACGTCATCTCGGCGTTCGTCCAGGCGCCGACCACGGTGACCACGGCCGAGAACATCGCGTCGACGATCTCCACGATCATCAAGCGCATGAACGATCGGTACTACCTGACGTTCTCGGGCTTCGACGAGAAGACCGACCAGGGGCTCAACTGGGACGGCAAGCCGCACGACCTCGTGCTCAAGATCGAGAAGGAGGACGTCGACACCCAGTCCGTCGTCCTCGCGCCCATGTGGAACCAGGCGCACCACAGCAGCTTCCCGTGGCTGCTGCTCATCATCATCCTCGGCGTGATCCTGCTGCTGGTGATCATCATCATGATCGCCACGCGGAAGAAGGCGGCCGAGCCGATGCCGGTGATGGCGCCGGTCATGGCCGTGGCGGAGGCGCCGAAACCGAGCGGGCCGATGAAGACCGTGATGATCGGCATCGGCGGCGACCAGGACGGCTTCCCGGTGGTCGGCTGGCTCGTCCCGATGAACGGGCAGAACGCCTACCAGACGTTCCGCTTGAAGCCGGGCCTGACCAAGATCGGCACGCAGTTTCCATCGGACATCGTCGTGAACGATGGCTTCATGAGCACCGAGCACTGCCAGATCACGTCCTCGCCGGCGGGGTTCACGCTGCTCGACCCGGGGTCGACCAACGGGTGCTACGTCAACGACCGCAAGGTGCAGAAGCACGATCTGGTCGACAACGACATCGTCACCCTCGGCAAGACGAACTTCAGGTTCAAGTCGATTAACTGAGCGGGCTCCTGCTGTAGAACAAGGGTCGTGTCGACCGGCGCACTCATCACGCTCGTCGCCGGTGGAGCGCTGGTGCTCCTCCTGGTGATCTACCTGCTCGCGACGCGCGGCTCCTCGGGGACCGCCGGCGGCCGCCCCTGCGGCGGGTGCAAGCGCGTGATGCTGCCGGCGTGGACCAAGTGCCTGTTCTGCGGCTGGGCGCCCGGCGCCCGGCTCGAGTTCATCCTCGGCCCCATGGCGACCCAGACCCTGGCGCTGGCCGAGGACGTCACCACCATCGGCTCCGTGGCCGGAAATTCGGTCGTCCTGGCCGATCCGGCTGTGTCAAAGAAGCACGCCGGCATCCGCAAGGTCGACGGCAACTACGAGCTGGCCGACCTCGGCTCCACGAACGGTGTGTACGTCAACGGTCAGAAGGTCCCGAAGAAGACCCTCGACGTCGGCGACGTGATCCGGGTCGGCAACACCGAAGCCGTCTTCAAGCGCGACTGACCAAAAGCCGGTAGAATTACCTCGCTAGATGGCGCGCCTCGTCTTCCGCGACAGCCAGGGCCGCGAGGGAACGGTCGAGCTCTCGGCCACCGAGCCGGTGTACGTCGGCCGCGGGCTCGAGTGCGCGATCCGGACCGACGACGGCATGGTCTCGCGTCGTCACTCGCAGATCACCCTCGAGAACGGGCGCTACGTCATCGAGGACCTCGGGTCGGCGAACGGGACCCACCTCAACAACACGCGCATCCAGAAGCAGGCGCTCGGCCACGCCGACGTCGTGCAGTGCGGCTCGCTGATGATCCGGTTTCTCGACGAGGGCGGCGTGAACGTCGTCCCCCAGCGCCCCTCGCAGCAGGCCGTCCCGCCGGCCAAGAAGGGCGGCACGATGGTGCTCGAGCGCGCCACGCCGGCGCCGCTCATGGACAGCGGCGGCGCGCAGATCCCGATCGTGCCGAACGACGCGCAGCCCGCGCCCGCGATGCCCTACGGCGGCCCGCCGCAGATGCCGTCGCCCGCCGCCTACGGGGGCCCGCCCGCGATGCCGGCGTCGCCCGTCTCGACGACGAATGGCTCCTCGGGTCCCGCGCTGCCGTACGGCGGACCGCCGGAGATGCCGGTGCCTGTCGCGGCGGCGCTGCCGTTCGGCGGCCCTCCGGAGATGCCGAACGCGCGGTCGTCGGGCCGGTCGGCGCGCCCGTCCGATCCGAGCATGTTCGGTCGCGGCGGACCGATCAAGGCCGGCGGCAACGCGCGCGCGACGGCGACGCCGGAGGCCGAGGCC
>JANXOM010000057.1 GCA_025353585.1 Deltaproteobacteria bacterium | reverse complement strand
TCCTCACGAAGCTCGACATCGATCGGCGGCTCATCATGCCGCCCAAACCGACGCGCGAGCCCCGAAATTCCTCGTCGGGCGATCGAAATTCCGGAGCGTTTTCGGTCATCTACGCGAACGAATCGAGGGGATCCCTCAGGTATCTGGTGCCATCGGTGTCGTTCGCGGCGAGAATCGCCCTCGCTAACGAGCTTCAGGAGGAAGCGCAGCTTTGCGTGAGGGTTCGACAGGTCGACCTGCCGACGTTCGGTTCACACCTAGACGAGTCACGGCGATCGCTTGCGAAGCTCAGCGCCGTCGACGATGACCCGGCCGCGCTCGCGACACAACTCGATGCACTCGCGCAGGCCCTGGAGAAGATCAACCGCCTGCCGTACGACGACGACATGGACGCCCCGTGAGCGTCCGCTAGAAGTCGAAGCCGGCGGTCAGCGAGAGCGTACGCTGGGCTTTCGTCGTGTCCTTGGCCATGATGCTGGCACGGTCGTCATTGGTAGAGCCGGCGGAGGCGAAGATCGCTTCCAGCGTCAGCTGCACCACGTAGTACTGCATCTTCACGCCGCCGTAGAACCGGTTGCGATAGATGTCGTTCTGGTCCTTGAACACGAAGTTCAGCTTCGCGTCGTCCTGGTTGCCCGGCGCGAGCGGATCGATGTTCGGCGTGGGGTCGAGGACCTCCGAGCGCGGGATGATCGCGAGGACGTTGTAGCCGACGTACGGATCGAGCCGCCACGTGCCGCGAACGCCGATGTGCTTCGAGACATTGACGTCGAACGATGCGACGGTCAGATCGAGCTCGCGCTGCGTCATCAGCCGGGAGACCGCGCCGCGCACGGCGATGCTCGGAATCGGAAGCTGGTGGTAGCCCTCGACGAGCGCCAGCTTCGTGTAAAGCTGGCCCGTCCACGCCGACGATCCGCCGAGGTGCACCGCGCCCGCGCCGACCTCGAACGAGGGGACCGGCAGCCACAGGCCCTTGCGAACGAAGAAGCCAACCGTCGACATCGAGCTCGGCCCGAACGGCCCGGTGGTGCCCGTCGGATCCTTCGCGCTCTCGAGCGCGCGCCAGTAGGGCGCCGCGCCGTCGATGGTGGTGGTGGTGGCGTCCACGGTGAACTGGAACCCGCCGAACCCGAGCGTGTCCGCGGGCGTCAGGAGGTGCGGCGCGAGGACAACGCCCAGCGCGGAGGCGAGCGAGCGAAATGCCGAGTTGTCGGGCGTGACCCCCGTGACCATCCCGTTGCCACCGACCGTGCGCGCGGCCAGGCGCGCGAGCACCAGGTCATTGTCATCGGCACGGGCGAGCCCCGGCGCCGCTGCAAGAACAGCGACGAGCATCCACACGAGGCCGCGGAGCCGCATCGCGGCGAGATTAGCCCATGTTACACCCGCGCGTATGGCCGACTACGCCACGATCCTCGTCGACGACGCGGGCCCCATCGCGCGCCTGACCCTGAACCGCCCGGACAAGCGGAACCCTATCGGCCCCGCCACGTGCGGCGAGCTCGTCGCGGCCCTCGCCGCGATCAAGGCGCGCCCGGAGGTGCGCGTGGTCATCCTGACCGGCGCGGGTACGGCGTTCTCCGCCGGCGGCGACCTGACCGCCATGCAGTCGACGCAGGGTCCGACCGGGACGCTCGTCGACCTGTTCTCGGCGATGCACGAGCTCGGCAAGCCGATCATCGCCATGGTCAACGGCGCCGCCCTCGCTGGTGGCCTCGGCCTCATGGTCGCGTGCGACCTGGTCCTCGCCAGCGACGCGGCGCTGTTCGGCACCACGGAGATCGCCGTCGGGCTCTGGCCGATGATGATCACCGCCGAGATCACGCGCTCCGTCGGCCGCAAGCGGACGCTCGACATGATGCTCACCGGCCGCAAGCTCGACCCGAGCGAGGCCCTCGACTGCGGGCTCGTCAACCGGGTCATCCCGGCGGCCCAGCTGGAGGCCGAGACCATGAAGCTCGCCGGCGAGATCGCCGATCGCAGCCCGGCCGCGCTCTCGCTCGGGCTCCACGCGTTCTACCGATCGCAGGATATGGAGTTCGAGCCGCAGCTCCGCTATCTGCAGGCCGAGCTCGGCCGCGTGCTGGCGCTGGCGGATGCCGCCGAAGGGATCTCGGCGTTTCTGCAGAAGCGCAAACCGGTCTGGACCGGCAAGTAGGGTCCGCTCGGCCACGGTGATAGCCGGCCAGTCGGGTCGCGGTGGACCCAAGACCCGATCAGAGCGTCGCGTAAATCCGCGCAAACCCTCGCCGCGTGCTCGGCACGAATCCTGATATAGGGCCCGCCATGACCAAGCAGATGAGCCGGTTCGCCTTTGTCCTTCTCGCCGCGGCAACGCTCGCGGCCCCCGCCTGCAGCAAGAAGGACGGCGGCACGGGCGGCACCGCCTCGGGGGCAAAGGCCACCGACGACAAGCCGGCCGGCGGCGCGGCCACCAAGCTCGCGAAGCTCGACAACCTGACGATCGAAGCCGGCGAGTCGCAGATCTCCGACGGCATGAGCGCCAACAGCGTCATGTTGATCGGCGGCGATGTCGGCGCGCTGACCGTCGAGGCGGCTGCGACGCCGAAGTCCGAGGCGGACGTGAAGTCGGACGCCGACTCGTTCAGCCCGAAGAACTACAAGGTGGAGAAGCTCGCGGACGGCTACATCGCTACGTACGACAACACCGGCTCGATGGGCGCGACGTTCTTCGTCGACGGCCAGCGCGCGATCGGCGGCAAGACCTATCACTGCTCGACCGCCGCGAGCAAAGCTGAACAGCAGGCCGCAGCGATTGCTGCCTGCAAGTCCCTCAAGAAGTAACTGTTTCCTGTAACCTGTTCGATTCGGAGGATTCCCACATGGCTATTGCAGCACTCGTTCTCGGTATTCTTGGCCTCGTCCTGTCGTTCGTTCCATGCCTCGGCATGTACGCGATGCCTCTCACGATCCTCGCGATCATCCTTGGAGGCTTGGGTATGAAGAAGGTGCAGGGCAAGGGTATGTCCATCGCCGGCCTCGTCATGGGCGTCATCGGCACGCTCGTCGCTGGCTGGTGGATCTACGCCTATATGTCCGTCAAGCAAGGCATCAAGGACGGCAGCTTCGACCACGCGGTTGACAAGTGGAGCAAGGAGCACCCCATGGGCTCCGATACGGCCACGCCTGATCCCGCGACGCCTCCGCCGCCCGCTGACCCGGCTCCGACCGGCTCCGCCGCCACGCCGTAGTTTTGTAGTAGCCATTCGTCCCCGCAAGAAAGCGCGCTAGCTCTTCCGAGCCAGCGCGCTTTTTTCACGTCGGATGCCGCGTCCGCATGTCGGCGCCATGTTCCCGAGTCCTCGAGGAGGTTGGCGCCGCCAGCCCCGCGCCCGTTACGACGCGGCCCCGGCGTTCGCGCCTGACGCGCGACGCCGATCAGTAGCGATAGTGGTCCGGCTTGTACGGGCCGTCCGTCGGCACGCCGAGGTACTCGGCCTGCACCTTCGAGAGCACCGTCAGCTTCACGCCGACCTTCGCGAGGTGGAGGCGCGCGACCTTCTCGTCGAGCTTCTTCGGGAGGACGTAGACCTGGCCGGGCGCGAACGTCATGCCGGTCATCACGTCCTTGCCGTGCGTCGCGTTGGCCCAGAGCGCCATCTGCGCGATCGTCTGGTTCGTGAACGAGTTCGACATCACGAACGACGGGTGGCCCGTGCCGCAGCCGAGGTTCACCAGGCGACCGCGCGCGAGCAGCGTGATCCGCTTGCCCGTCGGGAAGATGAACTGGTCCACCTGCGGCTTGATGTTCTCCTCCTTGATCTCCTTGTTGTTCTCGAGCCAGGCGACCTGAATCTCGGAGTCGAAGTGGCCGATGTTCGCGAGGATCGCCTCGTCCTTCATCGCCATCATGTGCTCGCTGCGGATGACGTCCATGCAGCCCGTCGCGGTGACAAAGATGTCGGCGATCGGCGCCGCCTCTTCCATCGTGACGACCTGGAAGCCTTCCATCGAGGCCTGCAGCGCGCAGATCGGGTCGATCTCGGTGATGAGCACGCGCGCGCCGAGCCCGCGCGCCGACTGGGCGGAGCCCTTGCCGACATCGCCGTAGCCCGCGACGACCACGACCTTGCCCGCGACCATGACGTCGGTCGCGCGCTTGATGCCGTCGAACAGCGACTCGCGGCAACCGTAGAGGTTGTCGAACTTCGCCTTGGTGACCGAGTCGTTCACGTTGATTCACGGGAACAGGAGCTTGCCGGCGCGCGCCATCTCGTAGAGGCGGTGGACGCCCGTGGTGGTCTCCTCGGAGACGCCCTTGATCTCGCCCGCCATCTTGGTGAAGCGGTCCTTCGACGTGGCGAGCGACGAGGTGAGCGTCTGGAAGATGACGCGCATCTCCTCGTTCGTCGCCGTGGACGGAGCCGGCGCCTTGCCGTCCTTCTCGCACTCGGCGCCCTTGTGGACGAGGAGCGTCAGATCGCCGCCGTCGTCGAGGATCATGTTCGGGCCCTTGCCGCCCTTGAACGCCGTGAGCTGCATCTCGATGCAGGCCCAGTAGTCCTCGAGGCTCTCGCCCTTCCACGCGAACACCGGCACGCCGGCCTTCGCGATGGCGGCCGCCGCCTCGTCCTGTGTCGAGTAGATGTTGCACGAGGTCCAGGTGACCTCGGCGCCGAGCGCGACGAGCGTCTCGATGAGGATCGCCGTCTCGATCGTCATGTGGAGGCAGCCGGCGACGCGCGCGCCCTTGAGCGGCTGCGCCTTGCCGAACTCCTCGCGGAGCGACATGAGGCCCGGCATCTCCTTCTCGGACATGCGCATCTTCTTGCGGCCGAGCTCGGCGAGGGTGATGTCTTTGATCTTGAAGGCGGGGAACTCGGTGCGGGTATCCATGGTCGTGTCTCCGTGAGTGGTGGGTGCGGTGGCTAGTGAGAGGGACGCGCCGGCTTCTTGCCGACGCAGAGCTGGAGGGCCGGGCGCGCGGGCGACGCGAGCGGCGTGGTGGTGACCGGCTCGAGGCCGGCCGCGGCGAGCCAGGCGGTCAGCTTCGCGGGCTCGAACCCGAGCCACACGTCGCCCTGATCGCGCATCGCCTCGTCGTCGTGCGGGAAGTAGTCGACCACGACGAGGTGGCCGCCGCCGCGCAGGAGGCGAGCCGCCGCCGCGAGCGCATCTTGCGGGCGCGCCGCGTGATGGAGCACGCGCGCCATCAGCACGAGGTCGGCGCCACCGCGCGCACCGATGTCCTCCGCGAGGCCGCTGTCATCGACGTCGCCTTCGCGCAGGCGGATGTTCGGCAGGCCCCACGCGGCGATCCGGGCGCCGCACCGCGCGAGGCTCGCCGCGCTGCGATCGACGGCGACGACACGTTCGTAGAGCGGCGAGAGCAGCGGCAGGAGCGTGCCCTCCCCCGTCCCGACGTCGACGGCCAGCGCGCGGCCGGGGAGGAGCGGCGCGAGGAGCGGGAGCCACATGGCGAGCTCCGACGCTGGCGCGGGCGCCGCGTCCGCCGTGCTCGGCTCGCGCTCGGCGCCGAGCGAATCGAAGTATCGGCGCGACGCCTCCTCGCGCTGCGCGATCACGCTGGCCACGCGAGCGAGGCTGCCATCGCGGACGGCGAGGGCGCGGCCCTCGGTCAGCGCGGCGATCACGATCGGATCCTCGCCGAGGTGCGCGCGGAGCAGCGTCCGGGTGCCGTCGCGGCGCGCCGACAGGAGCCCGGCCTCGCGGAGCGGCTGCGACTTCTTCGTGATCTGCGGCTGGCTCTCGCCGAGCAGCACCGCCAGCTCGCCGACGGTCAGCTCGTCCTCGCGGCACAACGCCAGGAGACGCAGCCGGTCCTCGTCGCCGAGCAGGCGGAACAAGTCAGCGCGGGACGACACCTGCAGCGACACCCTCCAGCTATATTCCATCATGCGCATGGACGCAATGTGAATTCGACCGGGCCCTGCGAGCGACCTTGGCTCGCGCTCTTCACATCGGGCCTAAGAGGCCGATATCTTTGCGAACGATGTCTCGACGAGCGCGGTGGCGCGTCGGTGATCCCCTCCTCGAGCGGGCGGAGGACCGCGCCGTGATCGAGCGGTCCGTGCACGAGTCGATGTACCGGATGGCGTGGGGGGCGGTCGCGGTGCTCGGCGCGTTCATCATCATCAACGCGGCCCTGGGCATCACCAAGGACCCGCGCCAGGCGCTGGCGGTGCTGATGAACCTCCCGCCGACGGGCTGGGCGGTCGCCGTCGTCCTGATGCAGCGCCGCCGGCAGCGCGCGCTCGCCGTGACCGAGGCGTTCGGCTTCGTGCTCGTCAGCCTCGTGACGGCAAATGTCCTCGGCGCGGCGTGGCTCTTCACCGATGCCCGCGAGCTGTTCTATCTGGCGTTCCTTCCGGTCGGGCTCGGGGTCGTGGCCGTCCGTCGCCAGCCGTGGCGCGCGGTGGCGGGGCTGATCTGGGCGGTCACGGGGTGCATGGCGGGAGCCATCGGCGCGCGCACCGGCGACGACCGCGCGATCGTCGGCGTCGTGATGATGATGACCGCGAGCGTCATCGTCGCCGCCGCCATCCAGGCGGGCCGGCGCCGCAGCTACGCGACCATCTTCGAGTTGCACCAGGCGGCGCGGGATCGGCACGCGGAGCTCGCGGCGGCGCTGCTCGCGCTCGAGGGCCAGCTGGCCGACCGGCAGCGCAGCGAGGTCGCTCGGATCGCGCTCGAAGCCCGGGAGCGCGAGCTCGCCGACCAGCTCCGCCACGTGCAGAAGCTCGACGCCGTCGGCACGCTGGCGGGCGGGATCTCGCACGACATCAACAACGTCCTCGCGGCGATCCTCGGCGTGGCCGAGCTCGGCGTCGAGGATCACGGGGGGGCGGCGGTGGCCGAGGAGTTCGCGCAGATCGTGACCGCCGCCCAGCGCGGCGCCGCATTGACGCGGAACCTGCTCGGGTTCGCCCGCCGCGGCAAGCATCGGCACGAACCCGTGACCCTCCGGTCGATCATCGACGAGGTGCTCACGCTGCTCGCGCGCACGGCGCCGCAGCGGATCCGCTTCGTCCGGGACCACGAGCCCGGCGCGGCGGCGGCCGTGGTCATGGGGGACCCCGCGCAGCTGAGCCACGTGGTCATGAACCTGTGCCTCAACGCGATCGACGCGATCGCCGACACCGGCACGATCACGCTCGCGCTGTCCGCCGCGACGCTGGCCAGCGGGGAGCGCGCGATGCTCGCCCCGGGCCCGTATCTCCGCTTCGAGGTCCGGGACACCGGGGCCGGCATGACCCCGGAGACGCTCGAGCACGCGTTCGAGCCGTTCTATTCGACGAAGACCTCGACCCTGCAACGGGGCGGCAGCGGCCTCGGCCTCGCGATGGTCTACGGAACGATCCGCGATCACCAGGGCGAGGTCTCGCTGCGCAGCGAGCCGGGCGCGGGGACGACCGCCACGATCCTGCTTCCCACCGTGGCCGTCCAGCCGGTCCTGGCGCGGCCGCTCGGCATGCAGAGCTCGCGCCCGACCTTGCCGGCGCTGACCGCGCTGCGCCCCGTGCTCGTGATCGACGACGAGGAGATGGTGCGCAAGGTCTGCACGCGCCTGCTCGGGACGGAAGCGGTCGCATCCCAGGCGGCCGAGAGCGGGCACGCGGCGCTCGCGCTGTTCCAGGCCGACCCCACCACGTACTCGATGGCCCTCCTCGATCTGGCGATGCCGGGGATGACCGGCGCGGAGTGCTTCCGGGCGTTGCGCGCCATCGATCCCGAGTTCCCGATCGTGCTCATGTCGGGCTTCCCGAAAGATCAGAGCTTGGAGGAGCTGCTCGCCCTCGGCCGCGCGGCGTTCCTGCCCAAGCCCTTCGTGCGCAGCGCGCTCCTCGAGGCCCTCGCGCGCTGTCGGCCGTAGCGATCGGGTAGGGTGTGCTCATGACGCCCGAGAAGTCCGATCGCGTGAAGGCCCTCGAGTCGGCGGTGGCCGCGTTCGTCGAGGAGCACGTGCTCCCGGCCGAGGCGGTCTATCAGCAGCAGCTCGCCGCCAGCGCGACGCGGTGGGCGATCCCGTCGGTCATGGAGGAGCTCAAGGCCAAGGCGCGCGCGGCGAACCTGTGGAATATGTTCCTGCCGGACCACGGCGGCGGTGCGGGGCTGACGAACCTCGAGTACGCGCCGCTCTGCGAGATCATGGGGCACTCGCCGATCGCGCCGGAGGTCTTCAACTGCGCCGCGCCCGACACCGGCAACATGGAGGTCTTCGCGCGCTACGGCACGGCCGCGCACAAGAAGCAGTGGCTCGAGCCGCTCCTCGCGGGCGAGATCCGGTCGTGCTTCGCGATGACGGAGCCCGAGGTGGCGTCGTCTGACGCGACGAACATCGCGTGCGCGATCCGCAGCGACGGCGCCGACTACGTCATCGATGGTCGCAAGTGGTGGACGTCGGGCGCGCTCGATCCGCGCTGCAAGATCGCGATCGTGATGGGCAAGACGGCCACGGACGGCCCGCGCCACACGCAGCAGTCGATGGTGCTCGTGCCGATGGACACGCCCGGCGTGACGATCGTTCGCCCGCTGACGGTGTTCGGCTACGACGACGCGCCGCACGGCCACGCCGAGGTCATCTTCAAGAACGTGCGCGTGCCGAAGACGAACGTGCTCCTCGGCGAGGGCCGCGGCTTCGAGATCGCGCAGGGCCGCCTCGGGCCGGGCCGCATCCATCACTGCATGCGGCTGATCGGCCTCGCCGAGCGGGCCCTGCGGCTCATGTGCCTGCGCGCCGAGGAGCGGGTCGCGTTTGGCAAGCCGCTGGCGGAGCAGGGCGCGCTGCGGCACGAGATCGCGAAGAGCCGGATCGAGATCGATCAGGCGCGGCTGCTCACGCTGCACGCGGCGCACGCGATGGACACCGTCGGCAACAAGGAGAGCCGCAAGCTGATCGCGATGATCAAGGTCGTGGCGCCGAACATGGCGCTCGCCGTGATCGACCGCGCGATCCAGGTCCACGGGGGTGGCGGCGTCTCGCAAGACTTCGCGCTCGCCTACGCGTGGGCCGCCGCGCGCACCCTGCGCCTCGCGGATGGGCCCGACGAGGTGCACCTCGAGTCGATCGCGAAGCAGGAGCTGGCCGACCAGCGGGCCAGCGGGCGCGCGCGCGGTTAGCGTCAGTACAGGATGGGGCCGCCGTCGCTGCCGGGCTGCCCGTTGTCGCTGCCGCTGTCGTCACCGCTGCCACAGTGGCCATCGGTGTCGCCGCTGTCGCACGAGAAGAAGTGATCCTGGACGTAACCCTGGCTGACGGCGCAGTCCGAGGTGGCGGCCATGTCCTTGCCGATCTTCCAGATCCCGGCCTCGTAGCAGCCCGCGAAGCTGTTGATGTCGTGCTTCGTGCGCGCGGCGGCGAGCTGGAGGAGGCCGTCGGTGTCGCAGCCGTCGCCGTCGTACGGCCACGAGTAGCCGCAGGCCGCGGTGGCGTTCTTGTCCATGCTGTCGATCTTCACCGTGGGGTGGCCGTTCGCCTCCGAGACGTCCACGGCCTGGGCGTGGAAGCCGACGGCGTAGACGTGCACGAGCTCCGCGCCGGGCGCCGTCTTGATGTGCCACGTGGTCTTCTCGTGCGCGGAGAGCACGAGGACGTGCTTGCCGGCGCGCTCGAGGTAGATCGTCCCGCTGCCGTTCGGCGTCTGGAACACGCCGATCGTGTGCGTCTCGACCTCGCCGCATTCGCCAGCGGGCGGCGCTGACAGATCCTGCGAGTAGCGGCCTGTCACTTCGCCGGTGCAGGCGGCGAGGGTTCCGAGTCCGAGCGCGACGACGAGCTTCATACCCGCGGATACAGCAAGGCGCGGACCAGGGACAGGTTGCGCAACAATCACGAGTTGCGCGCGGCTGTCACCTGCCTGTACCGCCACGCCGGAGAGTGCCCACCGCGATCGCGGCCCCCACCCCCACGCACGAGCCGGCCGACGCGCGCTCACTCACCGCTGACAGCGAAGCGCACGCCTGTCAGAGCCGGATCAGTCGCGGCGGTACAGCGTCATCACGCACGCGCCGCCGAGCCCGAGGTTGTGCTGGAGCGCGACCTTCGCGCCCTCGACCTGGCGCTGGTCGGCCTGGCCGCGCAACTGCCACACGAGCTCGGTGCACTGGGCGAGGCCCGTCGCGCCGAGCGGGTGGCCCTTGGACAGGAGGCCGCCCGACGGGTTCGTGACGTACTTGCCGCCGTACGTGTTGTCGCCGTCCCAGATGAACTTCTCCGCCTCGCCCTCCTTGCACAGGCCCACGGCCTCGTACGTCAGGAGCTCGTTGGCGGTGAAGCAGTCGTGGAGCTCGATGACGTCGACGTCATCGGGGCCGAGGCCAGCCTGCTCGTACACCTTCTTGGCGCACGCCTTGGCCATGTCGTAGCCGACCATCTTGATCATCGAGTGCTCCTCGAACGACGACGGGTAGTCCGTCGTCATCGCCTGGGCCGCGATGTAGACGGGCTTGCCATCCCCGCCATGCTTCTTCACGAAGTCATCGCTCGCGAGGACGGCCGCCGCGGCGCCGCACGTCGGCGGGCAGCACTGGTAGCGCGTCAACGGATCGAACACCTCGGGCGAGGCGAGGATCTCCTCGACGGAGAGGAGCTCCTTGAACAGCGCGTACGGGTTCTTGGCCGCGTGCGTGCGCGCCTTCGCGCTGATCTTCGCGAACGTCTCGCGCTTCGTGCCGTGCTTCCACCGGTACTCGCGGCCCGCGCCCCCGAACATCTGCGCGGCGGGCGGGGCCTGGTTGAAGCCTTGCTCCTCGTTCATCACGTTGACGAACTTGTCGAGCGGGTTGGCGCGGTCGGTCCACTTGGCCTGCAGCGCGCCGGCCTCCATCTGCTCGAAGCCGACGACGATCACGCACTCGGCCATGCCGCCCGCGATGGCCTGCGCGCCGAGCATCAGCGCGGAGCTGCCGGTCGAGCAGTTGTTGTTGACGTTGAACACCGGGATGCCGGTGAGGCCGAGCTGGTAGATCGCGCGCTGGCCGCACGTCGAGTCGCCGTAGACGTAGCCGGCGTACGCCTGCTCCACCTTGTCGAACGACACCTTGGCGTCGGTCAGCGCGGCGGTGCCGGCCTTCTGCGCCATGACGTAGTACTCCTCGCTCTTGCCGGGCTTCGCGAAGGGAACCATCCCGACGCCGATGACGTTTACTTTCCTGGGCATGGTGCTGGTTCTCCTTAGATGAGGGACTTGAAGATGCCGAGGCGGTGAACGACGGACATGTCGCCATCGACGCGGAGCTTGCCGTGCTGGAACAGAGACTTCGCGTTGCCGGCCGCGAGCTCCGGCAGATCGGCGTCGGCGACGGTGAGCGTGGTGGCGGTGGTGCCGCCGAGCCCAGGGTGAGCGGCGCCGGCGGACGCTGGCGACGCGAGATCGAAGGTTTCGGCGCGGTCGCCGACCTTGAGGGTCAGCTTGGTTCCGACTTCTTTGGCGAGCGCCGGCTGATCCGCGAGCCGCTTCGTCAGCGCGGCGAAGAACGCCGCCGCGTGCGCCGCCTTCGGGGCCGCCGCCGGGGGCGCCGCTGCGGCACCGGCCGCCGCCGGGGCCGCGGCCCCGCGCAGCTTCGCCACGACCGCCGCGCCCCGCGCCGGATCCATCTTCTTCAGGAACTCGAGCTTCTGCGACGCCATCACGTTGCCGCTGATCTTCAGCTTGCCCGTGGTGAAGAGCTTCATCGCGTCGGCCTTGCCGGTCGTCAGCGCGAGGAAGTCGCTCTCCGTGATCTCGAGCGTGCAGTCCGCCGCCCCGTCGCCGGCGCGCGTGCTGCCCGAGCCCGTCTTGAGGTCGAGGATCCAGCTGCTGTCGGGCTCCTTGATCCTCCACGCGTAGACCATGCCGACCTTGCCGGCGAGGTCCGGGTTCGTCGTGAGGTAGTCCGCGATCACCGCGAACACCTCGGCCGTCGACGGCTCCGTCGGCGCCAGCGGCGCCTCGTGCGGCACCTGCGCCCCCGGGGCCGTCGCGCTCGCCCCGCCGCCGCGCTTCGCCGTCTCGGCCGCGATCATCTCCGGCGTCAGCTTCTTGAGGAAGCCGAGCTTCTGCGACGCCATCACGTCGCCGGTGATCTTGAGCTTGCCGGTCGAGAACAGCTTCATCGCGTCGGCGGCGCCCGTCGCCATCGCCATGAAGTCGGCGTCCGTCATGTCGAGCGTGCAGACGGCCTTGCCGTGCACGCCCTCGGTGACCGCGCCCGGCGGCGTCGTCAGATCGACGGTCCACTTGCTGTCCGGGCCCGAGAGCTGGAACAGGAAGTTCGTCTTCACCTTCTCGGCGGTGGCCGGGTTGCCCTTCACGAACGCGTCCATCGCGCGGAAGATGTCGCCCGTCGTGGCCGTCGGTGCGCTCGCCGCCGCGCCGGTCTTCGCCGCGCCGGCCTTCGCCCGCTCCTTGGGCTTCGGAAGCTCCGTGAACAGCTCCACGGCCGCGTTCGAGATGCAGACCTCGCCGCGCTCCTTCACCTTCGTGCGGAAGATGATCTTGGTTCCTTCCTTCCACATCTCGGTGACGAGCGTGTCGCCCGGGAACACGCTCGACGCGAACCGCGCCTTGATGCTCTTGACGTAGCGCGGGTCACCGTCGGGCGCGAACGCCTGGGCCACGTGGCGCGTCGCGTAGCCGAACGTGCACAGGCCGTGGAGGATCGGCTTGGCGAAGCCGAACGCCTTCGCGAACCCCGGGTCCGCGTGCAGCGGGTTCCAGTCGCCGGACAGGCGGTAGAGCAGCGCCTGGTTCTCGTGCGTCTTGTCCTCGATGACCTTGTCGGGCGCGCGGTCCGGCGGAACATTGACGTCGGCCGACGGGCCGCGATCGCCGCCCCAGCCGCCCGCGCCGCGGACGAACGTCGTCAGCTCGTTCTTGATGAGCGCGTCGCCGGTCTCGTCGTAGCTCGTGAACTCGGTGACGACGAGCGCGTTCTTGCCCTTGTCGAAGATCTGCTTGACCGTCGCCTTCGTGGTCAGCGTGCCGTGGGTCGGCAGCGGGCGGAAGACCTCGGTGTACTGCTCGCCGTGGAGCACGCGGTCGAGGCCGAACGTGAGGCCCGGCGCGGTAATGCCCTCCTTGCCGAACGCGAACACCATGCGGATCGCCGAGTTCACGCCGAAGCTCGGCAGGACCTTCATGCCCTTGCCGGAGAGCTCGTACACGAGCTGCAGGTCGCGCTCGTCCGTCGGGTTCTCGGCCGCGCCGACGCCGAGAGCGTAGAGCGAGACGTCGCGCTCGTCGTACGTCCACTTGAGCTCGGGGTAGGTGTAGCCGAGCGCCTGATCGACGTCGATGAACGCGTTGCCGCCCTTGCTCGGGCCGGCCTCGACGTTCTCCATGATCGGCTGCATCGACGCCGCGATGGACTCGGGGTGCTGCGGCTTGTCCCGGATATCCGCGTGCCCGGCCTCGAAGGACGTGATCTTCGTCCACGCCACGTCGATGTCCTCGATCGAGATGCCGCGCCCGACGCGGAACATCTTGCCGGCCGCGCGCTCCCAGCGGAGCTTCGCGAAGAACCCGCCGCCGACCTCGTAGAGGCCGCCGGTGTCCTGGTTCGACTCGTGCGCGAGGCGCGCGACGAGCGGCGAGACGTACTCGGGGCGCAGCACGTCGAGGAGCTCCTTGGGGAGCACGGTCTCGGTCATGCGCGAGCCGGCGAGCGGCGCGATGGTGTTGACGATGATGTTGCGCTTCTTGCCCTCGAGGGCGAGCGTCTGGCCGAGGCCGTGGAGGCCGAGCTTGGCCATCGCGTAGTTCGCCTGGCCGAAGTTGCCGTAGATGCCCGCGGCGGACGCCGTGAAGATGACGCGGCCGTAGCCCGCGTCGCGCATGTACGGCCACGCGGCGTGCGTGGTCTTGAACGCGCCGAGGACGTGGACGCGATAGATGATGTCCCAGTCGGCCTGGGTCATCTTCGGGAACGAGACATCGCGGAGGATGCCGGCGTTGTTGATGAGGATGTCGATCTTGCCGTAGGTGTCGATCGCGGTCTTGACGATCTTGTCGCCGTCCTCGACGGAGTCGTAGTTCGCGACGGCGGTGCCGCCCGCGGCCTTGATCTCGTCGACGACCTTGTCGGCCGCGCCGCCGGACTTGCCCTCGCCGGTGAAGCTGCCGCCGAGGTCATTGACCACGACCTTGGCGCCGCGCGATGCCAGCAGCAGCGCGTGCGAGCGGCCGAGGCCTCCGCCGGCGCCGGTGACGATGGCGACCTTGTCGTCGAAACGTAGCTCGTTGCTCATCAGGTCTCTCCTCGAGTCTTTGGTTTCTTGCTGCTCTTCTTCGCGGGTGCCAGCGTCGTCAGGAGCGTGGGGAAGATCGACTTCCAGTCGTCGATCAACAGGCGCACGGCGCCGTCGGCGTGGATGACGGCGCTGTTGGCGGCGCCGATCATGAGCTGCAGCGTCAGGTCGAGCGCGCGCTCGAGGGCCGGGTGCTCGGCTACGTCGGCGCCGAACAGCGTGCGGGCCTGGGCGAAGATGCGATCGCGCAGCGAGCGCTCGGCCGCGATGAGCACGGGGCGGAGCTCGGCGTCGGTGCGGGCGGCGGAGCGGAGCTCCATCGAGACCTGGTAGAATGGCCCCGAGAAGCACTGCCAGATCAGCTCGAGGACGGCGTCGGTGCGGGACTGGCCGCGCTCGCGGCCATCGGGCAGCTGCCGGGCGAGGACCTTCAGCTCCCGCGCCCGCATCTCGGCGAGGTGCTCGACGGCGGCCACGAGCAGCTCGGCCTTGGACGGAAAGTGGTGGAGCAGGGCGCCGCGCGAGACGTCCGCGCGCCGCTGCACCTCGAGCGTGGTCGTGCGGGCAAAGCCGACCTCGATCAGGCTCTCGATCGCCGCGTCCAGGAGCGCGCCGCGCGTCTCGTCCCGCCGCTGTTGCTGCGTCCTCGGGGCTCGTGCGGCGGCCAGCTCGGGCATCCGTCGCGCAGTCTGCCGCGCCGAAAACAGTCAGTCAAGACGGTTTGTATGTGGTTTGTCGATCGCGCCGCAACTAGCGCGCGAGGTACGTGTCACGTGAAGGCCGCTGGCACTCGCTCTCTCGGCGAGGCAAAGTGCGCACTCCCCATGTACGAGGTCCGGATCGGCTGGCGATATCTGTACGGCGGCAAGCGCGAGCGCTTCATGCTGACGGGCGCCGCCGTCTCCGCGCTCGCCACGATCGCCGGCGGCGCCATGCTCGCGGGCTCGAGCGGCGGCAACCCGGCCGCCGTCGCGCTGCTCATCGTCGGGATGATCTCGACGGCGTGCTTCCTGCTGTTCGCGCTGTTCTCGGTGTTCACGAGCGTCTCGGTGCTCGGCGTCGCGCTGGGCGTGTCGGCGCTGACGATCGTGCTCGCCGTGACCACGGGGTTCCAGCAGCAGTTCCGGGACAAGGTGCTCGGCGTCAACGCGCACGTCATCGTCTTGAAATCACAGCTGACGTTCGCGGAGTACCGCGACGTCATGAAGACCGCGCAGAACATCGATCCAGACGTGCTCGCCGTGCAGCCGTTCATCTTCGCGGAGATGCTCGTCACTCGCGGCAAGGGCGAATTGTCTGGCGTCGCGATCAAGGGCATCGACCCGAAGCTCGTGCGCGGCGTGCTCGACCTCGACAAGCACATGATCGAGGGCTCGATCGACTCGCTCAACGAATCGGGCGCGGGCAGCTCGATCCCGCCGATCATCATGGGCAAGGAGCTCGCCCACAAGCTCAAGGCGAAGCTCGGCGACGAGGTCACCGTGGTGGTGCCGCTGTCGAACATCGACTTCGACACGTGGCGCCAGAAGTCGTCGGCGCCGCGCACGCGCAAGTTCCGCGTGACCGGCATCTTCTACAGCGGCTTCGACGAGTACGACCGCCGCCTGATGTACACGGCGCTGCAGGACACGCAGGACCTCGTCGGCCGCGGCGATCAGGTCATGGGCGTGGAGATGAAGGTGAAGGACGTCGACCGCGCGTCCGAGATCGCGGCGAAGCTCGAGAAGGCGCTCGGCGGGCCGCCCTATCAGGTGCAGGACTGGTACGAGCTGAACCACAACCTGTTCACCGCGCTGAACCTCCAGCAGCTGGCGCTCGTGATCATCCTGACGCTCATCATCATCGTCGCCGCCGTCAACATGGTGTCCGCCTTGATGATGACGGTGACGGACAAGACGCGGGAGATCGCGATCCTCAAGTCGATGGGCTCGACGTCGTGGAGCGTCGGCTGGGTGTTCGTGGTGGTCGGCACGACGATCGGGTTCGTCGGCACGGTCATCGGCGTCGCCGTCGGCCTGGCGACTTGCTACGCGGTCGGCGGCTATGGCTACCGGCTCGATCCGAAGGTCTATCTGATCGATCGGCTGCCGATCGAGGTGCGCCCGCAGGAGGTCTTGCTCGTCGTCGGCGTGACGATGGTGATCAGCCTGTGCGCCGCGCTGGTGCCCGCGTGGCGTGCGGCGTCGCTGACGCCCGTCCAGGGCCTGCGATACGATTAGTAAGCTGACGCAACGATAGTTGCAACGATGCAACTTCGGTTGCGTATTGGCAAATGACCGGGGATCTCTCCCGAGGAGTTTCAGCTAGATACACGGACCTACACCGGCACACTCCGTGTAATAGGTGCGCTCATCAACATGCGCACGCTCAACTCGCTCCTCGCCGTCGCCCTCCTCTCGCTCTCCTCCATGGCCGCCACCGGCTGCGCCGCGGACGGCGCCGGCGACCAGACCAGCGAGACCGATGGCGACGCCTCGTCGGTCGGCAAGTTCGACCTCTGGCAGGCGACGGATGGCCAGTGGCACTTTCACCTCAAGAGCGGCAACGGCAAGGTGCTGCTGACGTCGGAGGCGTACACGACCCGCACCGGCGCGATCAACGGCATCCTCTCGACGCAGACCAACGGCGTCGACCCCGCGATGTACCAGGTCTCTCCGGCCGCCACCGGCTACACGCTGCATCTCGTCGCTGGAAACAACGAGATCATCGCGTTCAGCGAGATCTACGCGAGCAAGTCGAACGCGACGCGCGCCATCGCCTCGTGCACGAACGCCGTCACGAGCTACCTCGACAAGCGCGAGGCGCAGACGACCGGCGCGCGGCTCGCGGTGCAGGTCGGCGACACGAACCTCTTCCACTGGAACTTCATCGCGCAGAACGGCCAGATCGTCCTGACGTCGGAGGCGTACACGACCGAGGCCGCGGCCTATGACGGCGCGTTCGCGGTGCAGGGCGCGGCGGCGACGGCGTACACGGTCAAGGCGAACGCGGGCAGCGGGTTCTACTTCGTCGTCACGGCGACAAACGGCCAGATCATCGGCACGAGCCAGCAGTACACGACGAAGCAGGCCGCACAGGCCGGCGTCGTGGTGGCGCAGAAGCTCGTTGCCACAGTTGTTCTGCTCTAGTCCGATTTCAAGACCCGGCCCATGTGGAGGCCGCGGCGCTTGAGCAAGCGATAGAGGGTCACGTGGTTGACGCCGGCGGCCTGGGCGGCCGTCTTGACGTTGCCCCCGTGGCGGGAGAGCAGGTCCGCGAGGTACTGGCGCTCGAGGGGAGCGAGCCACGCTTCGCGGGCCTGCTCGAGAGTCGGGGCGGCGACGCGCTTCGGCCCGGCGGCGACGGGCGCGCCGGCGAGCAGCGGCTTCGGCAGATCCTCGACGCGCAGCGTATCGCCGGCGCAGAGGATCACGGCGTGCTCGATCGTGTTCTTCAGCTCGCGCATGTTGCCCGGAAAGTCGTACGCGGCCAGGCGCGCGAGCACCTCCGGCGGGAGCCGCGGCGCGCGCTTGCCGTGGGCCGAGGCGGACTGCTCGAGGAACACGTGGGCGAGCACCTCGAGGTTGTCGCGATAGCGGCGGAGCGGCGGCAGCTCGAGCGTCATCACGGAGAGCCGGTAGAACAGGTCGTCGCGGAACTGCCCGACCTTGGCCATACCCTCGAGGTCGCGGTTCGTGGCGCAGATCAGGCGCACGTCGACGCGGTCCGGCGGCTCGTTGCTGCCGAGCGGCTGCACCTCGCCCTGCTCGACGGCGCGGAGGACCTTGGCCTGCAGCATCACGGGCAGCTCGCCGACCTCGTCGAGGAACAGCGTGCCGCCGTTCGCCTTCTGGAACTCGCCGACCTTGTGAAACGACGCGCCGGTGAACGCGCCCTTCACGTGGCCGAACAGGATCGACTCGAGCAAGGTCTCGGGGATCGCGGCGCAGTTGACGGTGACGTAGGGCTTCTCCGCGCGGCGGCTGTTCCAGTGGATCGCGCGCGCGACGAGGTCCTTGCCGGTGCCGCTCTCGCCGCGGATGAGGATCGGCGCGGTCGTCGGCGCGGCGAGCTCCAGCTTGCGCTCGACCTCGAGCCACGCGGGCGAGAGGCCCTTGATGAGGAGCGGGCGGCCGGTGGCGGCGCGCGACAGCTTGTCGACCTGCGCGCGGCGGAGGAGCGGGGCCGCGACGTCCGCGATCGCGGTGAGCGCCTGCAAGGCCTCGGCGGTGACGCCGTGGGGCTCGCGCGTCGAGACGGTGAGCACGCCGATCGCGCGCTGCTGGTAGCGGACGGGCGCGGCGGCGAGCGCGCCGACATCTACGAGGTACCGCGTGTAGTACGGGTCCCGCGCCGTGTCGGCGCACAGGTACGGCGCGCCGGTGTCGAAGACGTGCAGCGCGATGCCGGCCTTGCCCGGCTCGCGGGTGACCACGCGCGGCATCGTGACGGTCACGCCGCCGACGACGTGATGCACGAGCACGAGGCCATCGGCCGCCTTGTCCCAGACGAAGAGCGCGCCGTGCTCCGCGCCGGTCGCCTCGAGCGCGATGGCCACCAGCTCGGCCTCGACGGTGCCGCCGGCCGCGGCGTGGAGCCGGTCCTCGATCGCGCCGCGGGCCGCCGTGGCGGTCACCTGGCTCATCGCCGCATCCCGAGCCGCTGCGCGAGCTGCGCGGCGGCGGGCACGTTCGGATCGATCGCGAGCGCGACGTGCAAGTGCCAGCGCGCCGAGTCCGGATCGCCGCTCGCGAGGCAGAGCAGCGAGAGCGCCACCAGCGCGCGGGGCCACGGTCGGCACCCGACGAGCATGCCCTCGACGAGCGCGCGCTCCGCGACGGCCGAGCTGACGCGATCCTTGCCCGACTCGACCTGCACGCGGTAGCGCGCCCACGCGAGGCTCGCCTCGTACTCGGGGTGGCCGGCGTGGTAGCGGCACGCCGTCGCGAGGTCGCTCATCGCCCGGTGCGCGTCGCCGTCCCCGAGCGCCTTGCCGCCGCGCGCGAACGCCTCCTGCGCGAGGGTCGCGTCCTTGGCGTCGACGGCCCACGCCGTGCGGAGCTTGCGCAGGTTCTGGCGGAGCCAGTCGTGGTAGCGGCCGCGCTGCGCGTGGTCGAGCAGGACGGCGCGCGCCCTCTCGACGAGCTCCCACATGGGCTTGATCGTCGCGGCGACCTCGCCGAGATCGTGCTGCGCGAGGCTCTCCGGCGCGTAGCGGCGGCCGACGTAGCGATACGCCAGCTCGATGTCATCGCGCTCGGCGAGCGGCGTGATCTCGAGGACGTCGTAGAACGTGCTGCGCTCGAGCCGCACCACGCGCGCGCGCAGGTGCTCGCGCAGCTCGTGCACCAGCCGGCGCGGCGCCGCCCCCACATCGCGGACCTCGGGCGTGAGGTCGACGGCGCCGAACGACGCGAGCGCCCACAGGAGGCGCGCGGACTGCAGCGGATCGAGCGGGCCGCGCTTGACGTAGCTCTGCACGGTCAGCGCACCGTCGAGGCCCTTCGCCGTCTCGATCTCGGGCACGGTGAGCACGCGCTCCTCACGGATCTGATCGAGGCGCGCGTTGCCGGTCGCGTAGTGCTGCGTGTGCCAGCGCAGCGCGGCGCGCGGGACCTCCAGGTCGACGGAGCGCGCGGCCGCGAGCGTGAGGCCCCACGCGGCGGGCCCGTTCTCGGCCGGCGGCAAGCCGAGCGCCACGCGCAAGATCGGCCAGCGCATACCCGTCGCGAGGCGCAGCTTGCTCGCCTCGCGGATCGCAGCCAAGAGCGTCTCGGCCGGCGCGGCGGGGGAGACGAGCACCATGCGGGCGAGCGGGGCGCGCTCGCGCGCGACCGCTGACGTCCCGAGCGCGACGAGCCCGGGCACCGCCACGTGATCGCGCCACGCATCGGCGACCTCGCCGAGCCGCGCGCCGAGGTGATCGGCGTCGAGCACCACGACCGATGGGTTCATGCCGCCGCGCGGGCCGTCGACCTGCGCGGCGTCCCAGCGCGCCGGGAGGCCGGCCTGGGTCAGCGACTCCTCCAGGTGCACACCCGGCCCCACGTCGGCGAGCGCGAGGAGGACGGTCACGGGTCGAAGCGTATCACCCGCGTCGGGCGCGGCCTATTTTGCCGTCACGCCGGACCGAGCATCGCCACGATGTCGGTACACATCTCGACGACCGCGGTCCGGGCCGCGTCGACGGCGCCCGCCATGCTGAGGAACCCGTGGATGAGGCCGGCGTGCCGGCGGTGGCGGACGGTCACGCCGTCGGCGCGGAGGCGCTCGGCGTACGCGTCGCCTTCGTCGACGAGCGGGTCATAACCGGCCGTCAAGACGAGCGCGGGCGCCGCTCCGCGGAGCGTGGGCCAGAACCACGGCGACGGCGCCTTCACGTCGGCGTCGGCCGCGAAGTAGTGCTGGTGGAACCACGTGATGAGATCGCGCGTCAGGAGGTAGCCGTGCGCGTGGCGCGTGTTGGACGGCTGCGCGTGCGTGAAGTCGACGATCGGGTAGACGAGCACCTGGAGGTCCGGCGCCCGGACACCCTGCGCGCGCGCGGCGTGGTCGACATGCGCGGCCAGGAAGCCGCCGAAGCTATCGCCGGCGACCGCGACCCTCGCCCCGGCCGGCACGCGGGACAGGAGCGCGCGATACGCCGCGACCGCGTCGTCAGGGCCCGCGGGGTGCTTGTGCTCGGGGCCGAGGCGGTACTCGACCGAGGCGACGGTGCACCGCGTCTGCGCCGCGATCATCCGCGTCGCTGGATCCGACGAGGCGATCGAGCCGATGACGCCCCCGCCGCCGTGGAAGTAGATGATCCAGTGCGGGCGCGCGTTGGCCGGGACGTAGATGCGGACGGGCAGCGCGCTCGCGGGGCCCGGGACGCTGATGTCCGTGACCTGCGCCATCACCGCCGGATCTGGATCGAGGGGCGAGAGGCCCTCGGCGGCGAAGCGGCGCGCGCGCGGCGGCAGCATCGAGTCGAGCGCGGGGATGCGCGCGATCCGCTCGAGCTCGAGGACGGCGCGGACCTGAGGATCCAGGGCGGTGTCGACGCCCCCGCGGCGCCTCCGGCCGAGGAGGCGGGTCGCCGTCCGGTTGCGCAGGAGCCCTCGCACGATGCCCCGCAAGATCTGATCCTTCACGCGACCACGCTACCAGAACATCAAATATCCCGGTCGCTTGTGGCGAAGTGTCGAATTTACATTGCGCCGCGTCATGAACGGTACTAGCTTTGTATCACGACGTGACACAGCGCGTGAGGCCACCGGGCCCGCCGCCGCCGTCGCGCGTTCCACCCAGCAGCCTCGCCGCTGCATCGGAGCTGTCATGCCGTACGTCACCCCGGGCCGCCTCGTGCTTCTGATCCTCGCCGTGCTCGCGCTGTCCGCCATCGCGCTCGCGCCCGCGCTCGTCTTGCAGCTCGCGATCCGCTTCGCCGTCCTCGCGGCCGGCGTCGGGGTCGTCCTGGCGCTCAAGCCCCGCAGCTGACCGCTCCAACCCCCGCCAGCTCGGCGGCGAATCCCGCTCGCCCGGCTGCGGGGTTGCGCGCGCTGCCGATTCGCGCGATCACCCGCCCATGCTGACGATCGATCTGAGGGGCAAGCGCGCGCTGGTGGCCGGCGTCGCCGATGACGGCGGCTTCGGCTTCGCCATCGCCAAGGCGATGATCGAGGCCGGCGCGCTGGTCTCCGTCGCCACGTGGCCGCCGGCGCTCGGCATCTTCCGCACCATGCTCGAGCGCGGCAAGTTCGACGCCTCCATGGCGCTGTCGGACGGTCAAAAGCTGCAGTTCACGAAGATCTACCCTCTCGACGCAGAGTTCGACTCCCTCGACGACGCGCCGACCGAGCTCCGCGAGAGCCGGCGCTATCGCGACCTGGGCGACTTCTCGATCGCAGGCCTCGCCGCGGCCGTCCAGGCCGATGGCGGCGTCGACATCGTGGTGCACTCGCTCGCGAACGGCAGCGAGGTGAAGAAGCCGCTGCTCGAGACCTCGCGCAAGGGCTACCTGTCCGCGGTGTCGGCGTCGGCGTACTCGATGGTGTCGATGGTGCAGCGCTTCGGGCCATTGATGCCGAAGAACGGCGGCGCCTTCGTCTCGCTCTCGTACATGGCGGCGGAGCGCGCGATCCCGGGCTACGGCGGCGGGATGTCGTCGGCGAAGGCGGCACTCGAGTCCGACACGCGGCTGCTGGCCTACGAGGCGGGGCGCGCGTGGGGCCACCGCGTGAACGTGATCTCCGCGGGCCCGTTCGCGTCGCGCGCGGCGAGCGCGATCGGGATCATCGGGCCGATGGTGGATTACGCGAAGCGCAACTCGCCGATCCCCGAGGAGATCACGGCGGAGGAGGTCGGCGCGACGGCCGCGTTCCTGTGCAGCCCGCTCGCGAGCGGCATCACGGGCTCGTGCGTGTACGTCGACAAGGGCTACGCGGCGATGGGGATCGCGGTGGATCGCGAGAGCCCGCCGAAGTCTTGATCTGAGAGGCGGCCGCGGGTGCAGGTGCGGTCGGGCTCGTGTCCCGCACCCGACCGCGACTCCTCGGTACAGCGCGATTCAGGTCGCGGTCTCCGAGAGCCCGGGCGAGACGTGCGGGCGTGTCCTCGATCACATCATGAGGACGTGCGCCGAGCCCCCATCCGAGGTTTGCGTCGATGCGGAGGGCTGCTCGTTTCGCGGCTGGCCGTCGGGCTTGAGTTGGGCCGCCATCGAGGGTACGACCGGACGATATGAAATCACGTGCCTCGGCTGCGGTGGCGTTTGCGTGTGCGACGAGCCTCCTCGCGTGCTCGTCTTCGACGGTGATTCGCTCCAACGTCCCCGGAGCGAGGGTGTTCCTCGATGGCACGTACGTCGGCGTGACCCCGTACACGATGTCCGACACGAAGATCGTCGGTAGCTCGACGCAGGTCCGTATCGAGGCCCCGGGCTACGCGCCGGCGAACGTCGCGATTCATCGCAGCGAGGAGTTCGACGTCACGGCGTGCATCGGCGGCGTGTTCCTGCTCGTCCCGTTCCTCTGGATCATGGGCTATCGCGCCGAGCACAGCGTCGAGCTGACGCCGGGCTACGGTCCGCCGCAGGGTGACCCGAACTATCCGCAGGGGTACCCGCCGCCGCAGGGTGGCTATCCGCCGCCGCAGGGTGGCTACCCGCCGCCGCAGGGCGGCTACCCGCCGCCGCAGGGTGGTTATCCGCCGCCGCAGGGTGGCTATCCCCCGCCGCAGGGTGGCTATCCGCCGCCGCAGCAGGGCGGCGCTCCGCAGCCCGGCTACTGAGCGCGTGCGCGCCGCATCGCAGCGAGCGCCGCGGTGAACGCTGCGGCGATGGGCGGGGTCATGGTGATGGTCGCGAGCTGCGTTCCGGCGACCACGCCGGCCGCGGATAACGCGATCGATCTGCGGTATCGGCTCGCGCAGCGTCCAACTGCGCGGGCGGCCGATGCGACGGCGATCGCGATCTATGGATGGGTCGGCGAGCGCAGCCTCGCGACGCCGAGCCGCTGCAAGATGGTGCCGACGGACTCGGCGGCATTCGCGGCGCGGGCGGCGAGCTGCGGCGGGCTGGCCGCGTGGTACCAGGGGATCGCGCGGCTGCTGCTCGAGCAGGCGAGCTCGGAGAAGTTTGCCCGGAGCATCCAGCTCGACGGGCGGTTGCGGTGGATGGACTTGCCGGCGCCATGCGGCGAGTGATCGCCGTACTCGTGCTCGGGCTCGGGCGCGCGGGCACGGCGGGCGCGCAGCCGGCACCGGAGCCGGCCAGGGTCGCGGCGCCGGCGGCCGCGCCGGTCGGGGAGCCGTGTGCCGATCCGGCGGTGACCGGGCGGCTCGGCGATCTGCTGCGCGCGCGCCGCTTCGCCGACGCGCACCATGCCGCGGTCGGCCTGCGCGTCTTGTGCGGGGCGGCCGCCGCCGACGTGTGGCGGCTGGCCGACGACATCGCGCTGCTTCGCCTCGAGGATCGCGCGTGGGCCCTGCGCGACCTGCACGAGCTCGCGACGAACGGACCCGAGGCCGAGCGCGCGCGCCTCGTGCTCGCGTGGGCGTACAGCGTCGCGCACGATGACCAGGCCGCCGCGGTCGTCAGCGCGCAGCTCCCCCCGATCCGCGCCGCGGCGGTGGCGGCGGCCACGGCCCTCGAGGATCGCGGGCGCTTCGACGCGACCGTCGCGCTCGTACCGCCGGGTCTGCGCGACCACGCACGCGGCATCTACGGCCGCTGGGAGCACGCGCGGCACACGAGGCGCCCCGCGGTGGCGGGCGTGCTGAGCGCGCTCCTGCCCGGCGCGGGTCAGGTCTACGACGGCTCGATCCAGGCGGCGGCCGTGACCTTCGCGCTCAACGCGCTGTTCATTGGCGCGACCGTGGAGCTCGCGCGCGACCACGAGTACTGGACGGCGACGGCCGCGGGGACCGTGGGCTCGTTCTTCTACATCGGCGGCGTGATCAACGCGGTCGACCTCGCGCGCCGGCGGAACCAGACCGCCGCCCAGCCGGAGGTCGATGCTCTCGAGGAGGTGCTGTTGCCGGAGCTCAGCGGCCGCCAGCTGCACTGACGCCGAGCCGGGCAGCGCACCCTGATCAACCGGATCTTCTCGTTCGTCCCGGTTCGTCCGCGTCGATCCGGCGCGGGGCCCGATCAACGCCGCGGCTTGAGCGCGGCCGCCGGGATCAGCGCGGGCGTCTTCTTGGGCGACATCGCCTCCGGATCGAGGTCCGTCGTTCCGCAGTAGAAGCACGCGCCGTTCAGGATCACGTCGTGGATGCAGTCGCCGCAGGCGACGCACACGCCGTCCGTGCGCTCCGTGTGGGGGCAGGGCTCGCTCATCGCAGCGCCGCCGCCAGCCGCTCCGGCAACCCGGACTCGCGCAGCGCGTCGCGCTTGCCCGCCGCCGTGAGGATCGGCCGGGCGCCCGCGATGACGACGCCCGTCCGCGCGCGCGTGATGCCGGTGTAGAGCAGCTCGCGCGTGAGGAGCGGGATGTCGTCGTGCGGCAGGAGCACGGCGACCGCGTCGAGCTCGCTGCCCTGCGCCTTGTGCACGGTGAGGGCCCACGCGAGCTCCAGCCGGTCGCGCAGCGCCTCGATCGCGAACGGCACCAGCTCCCCGCCCGCCGCGCCGGAGATGCGGAACACGGCGCGGAAGCGATGGCCGCCGAGGCCCTCGTCGGCGCGCACGACGATGCCCTGGTCGCCGTTGAACAGCCCGCGCCGATAGTCGTTCGCCGTGATCATCACGGGCTCGCCGGGCACGAAGTCCGGGCGCCCCGCCATCGTCATGCGGTCGAGGGCGAGCGCGTGGAGGTGCGCGTTGATCGCGACCGAACCCGCCTCCTGCGCGCGCGTCACCGTCAGCGCGCGGGCCCGCCCGAGCAGGTGCCACAGGTGCTCGAGCGCGGCGCGGTCGGCCGGCTCGACGTGGCCGTCGTGGAACCGGAACACCTGGTCGGCGAGCGTATGCGCGCGCGGGCCCTCGAAGTGGTGCCACAGCGCGGTGGTGACGGCGAGGGTCGCCTCGTGCGGGCGCGCGGCGGCCGCCGTGTCGACCCACTCGACGCCCTGCCACGTCAACGTCCCCGGTGTGCGCGCGATGGCGAGCGGCGCGCGCTTCTCCGTGAGCCGGTCCGCGTGACCGCCGCGCACGGCCGCCGCGGCGTCGAGGATGGCGCGGCCGCGCTCCATGCGGTGGCTGTGCTCCAGGACGGCCACGCGGCGGCTCGTGGCCGCGCCCGGCTGCGCGAGGTCGGCGAGGATCTGGCCGGCGTCGATCGCGGGGAGCTGGTGGGCGTCGCCGATCAGGATCAGCGGCGCGTCGGCGGGCAGCGCGTCGAGCACGGCGTCCATCATCTGGAGGTCCACCATCGACGCCTCGTCGATGATCAGCGCGCCGACCGGCAGCGGCGACTGCGCGTGGTGCGCGAAGTGACCGCCGCGCGCGCCGAGGAGGCGGTGCAGCGTCTGCGCGACCGGCGGCGCGAGCGCGAGGGCGCGGTCGATGTCGCTCGGGTCGGCGATCGCGGCGAGCTGCTCCGCGATCACCGTGGTCAGCCGGTTGGCGGCCTTGCCGGTCTGCGCCGCGAGCGCGATCGGCCCGAGCCCGAGGCGCGCGAGCCCGCGCACGATGGACGCGGCGACGAGCGTCTTGCCCGTACCGGGGCCGCCCGTGACCACGGCGAGCCGCGCGCCCAGCGCCCGCGTCACCGCCGCCTGCTGTTCGGCCGACAGGCGCACCGCGCCGGGGCGCGCGAACAGCTCCGCGAGCACGGCGTCCGGCGCGCCGGCCTCGCTTGTCATGCGCGCCGCGAGCTGCCGCGCGACGCGGATCTCGAGCCAGCGCGCGCGCTCGGTGTACAGGTAGCCGCCGTCGACGATCAGCGGCAGCCGCGCATCGCCGACGCCGATCACCGAGTTGAAGCGCGGCGCGCCGGTCAGGGCCCCGATCGTCTTGAGCGTGCGCGCGACGTCGATCGGGTAGCCGGCCACGCGCCCGATGTCCGCCACGAGCGCCCGCAGCGGCCCGCGCGGGTCGAGCGGCAGGCGCGTCGAGCCCTGACGCTGCGCGAGCATGAGCGCGAGCACGAGCACCGCGAGCGCCTCGGGATCCGTGCCGCCGATCCACGCGTCGGCCTGGACGAGCTCCTCGGCGAGGTAGAGCCCCTCGTCGCCGAGGTCACAGCGCCGCGCGCCCACGCCGAGCCGCCGGAAGATGTCCGCGGCCGCGACGCGCGTGTCGCTGAACCGGGCGCGCAGCGTGCCGCGCGGGTGAAGGGGCAGCGTCATCCGCGCGCCTCCCGCGGGCGCACGGGGAGCGCCGCGAGCCACGCCGTCCACTGCGCGAGCGTGTCGTCGTCGACGCGCACGGCCACGACCTGCGCGTGGCGCACGAACGCGAACAGCAGGCCCGCGAGCCGCCGCTCGCCTCGCATGCGCGCGGCGGCCAGCGCGTAGAGCCGCATCTGCACGCCGTACCGCTCGTGGGCGCGCTTCGTCGCAGCGGCGGCGAGGTCGGGCCCACCGAGGAGATCGGTCTTGTAGTCGAGGACCCAGAGCTCGTCGTCCCACGCGACGAGGGCGTCGATGTAGCCCTTCACGAGCCCGGCCACGGGCGCGCCCGCCTGCGCGGTCGGCAGCGGGAACAGGAACTCGACCTCGCGCGCGAGCGCGGTCGCATCGACGAGCGCGGGGAGCGTGCCGCCGGTGGTCAGCGGCAGCGGGGCCGTCAGCGTCGCGTGGACGAGCTGGCCGGCGTGCGCGAGGTGCTTCGCGTCGACACCGTGGAGGCGCGCGCCCTCGTCGAGCTGCGCGGCGACGTCGCGGTCGCCCAGCCACGCCGCGAGGTCGCGCGTCCGCCGCGCGACGGCCAGATCGGCGTGCTCGAGCACGTGGTGGACGAGGAGGCCCGACGCCGGACCGGGCGGCAGCTCGAGCGGCCCGACCTCGCCTGCGCTGTCGTCGATGTCGAACTCCTGCGCGTCGATCGCGAGCGGCGCGTCCACTCCCTCGCTCGCCAGCGTGCGCGGGCTCGCTCCCGTCGGCCCCGGCGTCCGCGTCGGCGGGGCATCGATATGCACGTCGTGGGCAAGCCGCGTGTACGACAGCATGACGAGGCCGGCGCGCGCGCCCTCGACGAGCGGGAGGTCACCGAGGGCGGGGGCGGGCGCGGCCACGAACCCGGCGAGCGCGTCGGCGGGGGCGGGCGCGGCCTCGTCGGCGCCGGTGAGCACCGTGATCACCTCGAAGCCCGGCACGCGATCGACCGCGGCGAGGCAGCGCTGGATCGCCGCGTACATCGCCTTGTCCGAGCAGACCTTGTCGCCGTACCGGGGCAGGTACAGCCGCACCATCGCGCGCGTGAGCGCCACGTACGCGAGCCGCTGGTTCTCGGCGTCCGCGTCATTCTCGAGGCGCGTGGTGGTCGGCTCGTCCTGCGGGTTGACGACGAGACGGCGACCGTCCGGATCGCGGAGCGTGAACACGCGCGTGGGCGGCGGGCCGCTCGTCCCGCCGAACACGAACACGAACGGCGCCTCGAGGCCCTTCGCCTTGTGGATCGTGAGGATGCGGATCGCGTCCGCGTCGGTCTCGGCGCGCTGGACGTCCAGGTCGTCGAAGCGATCGGTCTCGCCATCGGCGATCCAGCGCCGCAGCTGGCCGACGAGCTCGTGCAGATCGCACCGCGCGCGCGCGACCTCGCCGAGCAAGAGCTCGAGCAGGTGCCACGTGTTCGTGATGGCGCGCTCGCCGCCGCCCGCGACCAGCGCGCGCTCGGCGAACCGGCTGTCCTCGACGAGCCGGCGAAACAAGGTCTCGTAACCGCGGCGCGCGGCGAGGCCGGCCCAGTCGAACAGGCGCGCGATGAGGGGGTGGTGGTCGGGCGCGTCCACCACGCGGGCGAGCTCGGTCCACGGGACGTCGAAGAAGCGCGTGCGAAGGGCGCGCAGCCGGGCCGAGCGGTCGCGCGGCGCGGCGATCGACGCGAGGACGGACACGAGCTCGTCGGCCTCGCGCGTCTCGAACAGCTTGTCGCTCTCGACGAGCGCGCACGGCAGGCCGCGGCGGCGCAGCGCCTGCGCGATGGTGGCGCTGTCCTTGTGCCCGCGCGTCAGGATCATGACGTCGGACAGCTCGAACGGCTTGGCCTGGCCGCGCCGGGTCCACACCGGCGGGGCGGCCCGCAGCCGCTCGATCTCGCCGCCGATCGCCTCGGCGAGCGCGAGGCGGTTCGCGTCCTTGCCGGGCCCGCGCAGCGAGAACACGGTGATCGGGGCGTGGCCATCGGCGCAGGTGACGTCACCGCTCGCGCGCACGGGCGTGTCGTACGTGATGTCGCCGGTCATGAGCGGCACCGCGAAGTTGCCGACGAGGACGTGGTTGACCGCGTCCACGAGCTCGGGCGTGGAGCGGCGATTGACGTCGAGCGGCACCGTGTGGGCGCCGGCGCGGCGGAGCTCGTCGCGGGCGGCGAGGTAGGTGTGCACGTCCGCGCCGCGGAAGCCGTAGATCGCCTGCTTCGGGTCGCCGACGATGGTCAGGCCGCGCGCGTCGGCGTGCATCCAGACGTCGCGGAAGATCTGCCACTGCGTCGGGTCGGTGTCCTGGAACTCGTCGATCATCACCCACGGGGTGCGCTCGCGGAGGCGGGCCGCGAGCTCGGCGCCGCGCGGGCCGGCGAGGGCGTCCCGCACGAGCTCGAGCATGTCGTCGTAGTCGAACTGGCCGTGCTCGGCCTTGTCGGCGGCGATGCGCGTGAGGACGGTGGGCAGCATCTCGGCCGCGATGGCCTCGGACAGCGTGAGCGTGCCGGTGGTCTGGGCGAGCACGGCGGCGAGCTCGGGCGAGCGGTCCGCCCGCGAGGTCAGCTTCGCGAGCACCTCGCGGCGCGCGTCGACGAACGCGAGGCAGCCGGCGGGCGTGAGCAGGACGGGGTCCGTGCGGTCGACGGCCGCGCCGAGGTCGGCGATCCAGTTCACGACGTGGTTGTCGCGGCCGTTCTTGAACAGCGTGGACAGGAGCGCCTCGCGGCGGTCGGCGCGGAACACGGCGCAGATGGCCGTCGCCGCGGCGCGGGCGCTCTCGGGATCGAGGAGGCGCGGCGGCAAGGCGTTCGCGCGCGCGCACCCGAGCAGCAGGTCGCGCAGCTGGTCCACCGTGTGACCGCTCTCGAGGAACGCGGCGAGCAGCTCCCGGTGGTGGCCCTCGCGCGCGAACCGCTCGCGGAGGAGCGCGCCGAACGCGGCGTCGAACGCGACCTCGTCGGCGACCTGCGCTTGGTCGAACAGGCGGCGGGCGGCGAACGCGTCCTCGATCAAAATGCGGTGGCAGAAGCCGTGGATCGTGAAGATCGGCGCGCGATCGAACGCGGTGACGGCGGCGCGCAGGGCGGCGCGGGCGCCGTCGTCGAGGCTCCACGCGGATGCGCCCTCGGCGGCGGTGTCCGCGGTCGTGCGCGAGAGCCGGTCGAGTAGATCGCGGATGCGCATGCGCAGCTCGGCCACGGCCTTCTCGGTGAACGTGACGAGCAGGATCTGGCCGAGCTCGGCGCTGGCGCCGAGGATGAGGTCGACGACGCGGTGCTCGAGGAAGTACGTCTTGCCCGTGCCGGCCGACGCCTCGACGACGCAAAACCGCTCGGTCGCGGCGGGGAGCGCGTCGGGGCGGGCGGCGCGAATGGGCGCGGTCACGAGCGGCTCCGGGCGATCGTGAAGCTGTGGTCACCGTCCATGCGCTCGACGAGCGGGCGCAGCCGGCGCGTGGCGATGGCGGGCGCGTCGTCGGGGAAGCCGAGGCCATCGCGGCGCTGGATCGGGCCGAAGCCGAGGCCGCCGGTCTGGTCACCGTACTGCGTCGCCATGGTCTTGCCGGCGAGTGCCTTCGCCAGGCCGTCGAGCGGCAGCAGGTAGCCGTGCGGCTGGTCGAGGAGCTCGCGCACGAGGCCGGCGAGGTACGCGTGGGCGGCGTCCGCCGTCCACGGTGCGTGCGCGACGCGGCGGACGCCGCCGTTGCCGCCGAGGAGGATGTGGTCGTGGCCGGCCGTGGCGAGGCCCGCCGCGGCGAGGACGGCGTGGTCGAGCGCGCCGCGGAGGTGCGCGGGCGAGGACTTCTCGGCGTCGCGCAGGAGCGGGATCACGGACATCACGCGCGCCGCGCTCCCGAGCAGGAGCTCGGTCTGCCCCAGGAGCAGGACGCTGCGGCCATCGCCGAGGTCGACCTGCAGCGCGGGCCGGAGCTCGGCGCCGGGCGAGTAGGCGCGACCAAAGCCGATGCGCCGCGCGGCGCCGGCCTCGACGAGCCCGAGCTGCTCGCGCCACGTGCGCACGAGCGCGAGGTCGACGCTGCGCGCAGCCTCGCCGAACACGCCGACGGGGAACTGGCCGCGCAGCTCGAGCGCGTGGACGGTGGCCGTGTAGCGGAGCTCGAGCTCGCCGCCCTCGCGGAGCCACGCGGCGAGGACCTCGCGCAGGAGGGTCGCGCGCGCCGGCCGCTCGACATGGAACGGCTCGTCGCTGTTCTGGGCGGCCGCGTCGTCGGGCAGCTCGTGCAGCCCGAGCACGACCTGCGCCCACGCCTGGATCGGGTGCTCGAGGAAGCCGCGCAGGTTCGCGAGCGAGAGCGGGCGCGGGCCGCCCGTCGGCGCGGCGGCGGGCGGGGCCTCGACGAGCGCGAGCGCGCGGCGCAGCTCGGCCTGCGCGGGGTGGACGAGGAGCGCGAGGAGCCCGTCCTCGTCCGGGACCGGGTGGCCGGCGGCGACGAGGTACGCGCGCACCGCATCGCGGACCTCGGCCGCCCACCGCTCGCGGGCGATTGCCGGGCGGGGCGCGGCGCCCGGATCGGCGTGGCGATGGAGCGCGTGGCGCTCGGTGATCGCGGCCAGCGCGTCGCGCGACGAGGCCGCGCCGAGGTAGGGGGCGAGCGCATCCGCGAGCTCGAGGACGACCGACGACGGCCCGAGCGGAGCGCCGCTGGTGGCATCGACCGCCACGTACGACAGCGCGAGCGCCTCGCGCGCGCCGAGGATCGCTTCGAGGAACGCGTGGCGGTCGCGGTCGCGCGGCGAGACGTCGCCGGCGCGGGCGTCGCGGCGCAGGTCGAGGGGGCTCGGCTGGTCGCCGGCGGGGAACACGCCCTCGTCGAGCCCCGCGATGTAGACGACGCGAAACGGGATCGCCCGCAGCGCGCGGAGCGGCGCGATCATCACGCCCGCCGCGAGCGGCTCGCCCCGGTCGGCGCGCTCGGCGGTGAGGCGCTGGGCCGCGTGCGCGCTGGCCTCGCGGAACCCGACCGCGCGGCCATCGACGTCGAGGCGGGCGATGCCCGCGAGCATGGCGCGGACGCGCTCGAGGTCGCGGCGGGCGTCGTCGCTGACCGGCGCGAGGTACGCATCGACGAGCCCGCCGAAGATCGCCGCCCACTGCGCGAGCGGCGCGGTGTGCCCGGCGAGCCACGCGGCGTCCGCCGTCAGCGAGCGCACGAGCAGCGCGTACGTGGCCGCGCTCGCCTGGTCCTCGGGCAGGACCTCCTCCGGCGCGATCTCCACGCCGGCCATGCGCACGGCGCCCCGCTCCTCGGTCATGAACGCGCCGAGCGCGAGGCGGCGCACGCCCTGGTCCCAGTGAAACTGGCCGGGGAACTCGTCAAGGTAGGTGCCGTCGTGGGCGCCGGCGTTGGCCCCGTGGGCGATGCCGAGGGCCTCGGTCCACTCGACCCAGTCGGCGGGGTCGACGTGCGGATAGCCGGCGAGGAGCGCGGGGTGGGTCATCACGCGCAGGAGATCGCGGCGGCGCATGCCGGAGGTCGGGAGCTCGAGGAGCGCCAGCACGGCCTCGCCGATGCGGCCGCGGTCGTCGATCGGCGCGTCGACGAGGTGGCACGGCACGCCGACGGCTTCGAACGCGGCCGGGGCCTGGGCGAGGTAGCGCTCGACGGCGCCGGACCCGGCCGCGATCCACACGCCGATCTCGTGGGCGCGGAGCGTGGGGTCGGCGTCGAGGCGCGCGCGCACGGCGTCCGCGATGACCTCGATCTCGCGGCGCACGTTCGGGCATGCCATGACGACGACGCCGTCGGGTTTCGCGGGCTCGACGGGGCCGGCGGGCGCGGCGCGGCGCTCGAGTACGTCGCCCAGCAGCTCGCCGAGGACGGTCGCGCGCGCCGGCTCGGCGAACCGGTCCTCGAGGTCGCCGCCGGTCCGCTCGACGAGCGCGCCGAGCGTGTCGCGCACGGGCTTGCCCCACAGCGCGAGGAGCAGCGGGTCCGGCGCGGCCGCGGTCGCGCCGGCGGCCTTCGCGCGGCTCGACACGTCATCCCAGAGCTCGCGGCACGGATCGAGGACGTAGACGGTGACGTCCGTGGTGGTGCCGAGATCGGTCAGCGTCTCGAGCTGCGCGCGCGTGAGCGAGCCGATGCCGAACACCGCGATCGGCGCGAGGGTCGGGGGAGGGAGGCCCGCGCGGCGCCGGGCCCACGGGACGCACGGGGTCGGGGCCCACAGGCCATCCCCGAGGCGGCGGACGGCGGCGGCGAGGAGCCCGGCCTGCCACGGCGCGGCGGGGTCACCCTCGAGCTCGGCCGGCACGTTGCCGGCGAGGAGCACCGGCAACCAGTCGGGGCGCGTCTGCGCGTAGGCCCACGCGAGCTGCGCGAGGTGCTGGGCGAGCTGCACGCGGCGCGGACCGGCGCGGTCGCCGGGCGCGGGGGCGGCGGCGAGGTACGAGGCCACGGCGGGCATGCGCATCACGACGCGCTCGTCGGCGAGCGCGGACGCGAGCGCCGCGGCGAGGCGGGCGCGGTCGAGCGAGAACACCCCGGCGCGCTGCGCGGCCTCGTCGCCGGCCCAGGCGCGCTCGACGAAGCGGTCGAAGTTGATGATATCCAGGCCGGCCGCGATGCCACGAACGAGCGCGATCTCGCGCTTGAGCCAGCGCGCGACGAGGTGCTTGCCGACGACGATCGTGGTCGACGTGAACGGATCGATCGGCGGGAGCGCGTCGATCAACGCGCCGAGGAGCACCTCCGCGCGATTGCCATGGACGGCACGCAGCATCTAGTGCCTTGCGCTGCTCACGGCACGACCATCCAGAGCGCACCGGGCACGATCTCGAAGCGCGCCGGCAGCTTGCCCAGCGGCTCGCCGTCGATGTCGAGCTCGACGACGGCGCCCGGCTCGATGGGTTCGGCGTGGATGACGCGCGCGCGCCGCGTGGTGACCTTCTCCATCGCGAGGTGCGTGCCCTTGAAGACGCGTCGGCTGTTCGCGAGCACGTCGCCGAACGTGAAGTCGCCGAGGGCGATCACGTCGAGCAGGCCGTCATCGATCTCGGCGTGCGGCGCGATCATCATGGCGCCGCCGAAGTAGCGGCCGTTCGCGACCGCGACCGTGTTGATCGTGGCCTCGACCGGCGCGCTGCCGTCGAACCGGAGCTGCACGCGCTGGTTCTTGTACGACCAGGTCGCGCGGAGCGCGGCGACGGCGAACGAGAGCCGGCCGAGCCGCTTGCTGGACTCGTTGACCATGCGATCGACCACGCCCGACACGCCGAACGACGCGATGTTGGCGAACATCACGGTGCGGCCTACGTTCGCGTGCGTGGTCAGCTCGAGGCGGCCGACGTCGATCCGGCGGCGCTTGTTCGCGGCGATGACCGCGGCTGCCGCCTTGGTCTCCGTGGGGATCTCGAGCGTGCGGCGGAAGTCGCCACCCGTGCCGAACGGGATGAGCGCGAAGCTCGCGTCGGGCGCGATGGCGGTGCCGGTGTCGTCGAAGAAGCCGTTGACCACCTCGCTGACCGTGCCATCGCCGCCGATCGCGACGATCCGCTCGGCCCCGCCGCGGAGCGCCTCGCGCGCGAGCCGGGTCGCATCGCCGGGCGCCTCGGTCATGACCTCGTCGAACGGGAACGCGCGGCCAAGAGTGTCCGCGAGGTCGCGCCAGACGCGCCCGAGCCGCCCGCCCTGCGAGTTCGGGTTGACGATGACGACCGTGCGCGGCGCGACCATGACTGCCGGGAGTATAGCCGCCGAGGCTGACAAGCGAGATCCTAGGGCACGATGGCGATCTCGCCCGGCGGCCACAGGTCCGCGACCGCGCCGCGCACGTCGGGAAACCGCGCCATCGTGATGACCAGTACTCGTCCGCGTTGCCCTGCGCGTAGAGCGGCGCCTTCACGTCGCGATCGCGGTTGATCGACGACCGCGACACCTCCACGACCAGGTCGGCCCGTCCGCGTGGCGCGTCCAGTAGTCGCCATTCGGAATCACCAGATCCGTATCCAACGTCCGCACGTATTCCGCCCGGTCGATCCGCCGGCCGGGCTCCGTTGCTGCCGTCTCGAGCTCGATCGCCATCTCGTCCTGCATCGGAGCGGCCTCCCGCGGTCATGTGAGGTCGCATAAGCACGCGACGTGCCGCAGCTAACTGCCCGAGATCTCGACGCCGCATGTCCGATTCGTCCGAACCACGGACGCCAGTCCGAACGCCGGACGGCAGAACTTCCGCCGCCGCGCTGCGTTGGTAAGCGGCATGAAGACCTCGCTCCTTATCCTCGCCCTCGCCATGATCGGCGGCTCCGCGGCCGCGACCCCGAACACCCCCACGCCGGCGCCTGGCCCGCCCGTTCCCCTGCCCGCGGGCGCGCCGCGCAACATCGGCTGTATGCCGGTCGGCGCGGTCCTGTTCACCATCCATCACGGCGCGAGCTGGAGCGCGAAAGGCGACCGGCACGCGTCGAGCGAGTCCATCCTCTACGCGAGCGGCGCCTGGACGTTCGATGGCGTCCTCGCCACCGGCAAGGCGGGCCGCCACGCGACCGGCTGCATGGCCGCCGACAAGGTCACCACGATCATGCACCTCATCGCGAGCGTCCCCTGGACCGTCACGCCCCAGCTCACCGAGTGCATCGCGAACCCCGACACGAGCACCACGTACACGCCGCTCGATAAAGCGCCCTACACGCGCGCCCCCTGTGGTGCCGACGATCTCGACGACAAGAGCACCGCCGCGCTCGCGCAGATCGAGAAGCTCCTCGACGCGGCCACCGCCCCCAGCACGCCCCCCTGCTGCAAGAAGTAGCGCCCGGCACGGCCGCGGGCTGATATAGACTCGCGGCATGTCGAAGCTGATGGTCCTCGGGGCGGTCATGGCGGCGGGCTGCGGGATGAGCGACAGCGCGGATCTGCGGACCGGAACGCCCCTCGACGGGTTCGTCTATTCGGCGCACGTCGTCTGGGACTCGCCGGCGGTCGAATCGATCACCGTGAATGGCGTGGCCGTCACACCCTCGTTCACCCTCGATCATTCGTTCACCGACTTCGCCGCGAGCGCGACGTCCGTCGATGCGGTCCTGATCATCACCGCCGACGCGTCGTACCGGGCCGCGATCACGCCGACGCCGTGCGGCGGCGGGGCGAGCGCTCATACCTGTGACGTCCCGGGCCAACCCGCGTGCGCCGATCTCACCGTCGAGAGCGAGACCTGGTACGCGCGGGACGAGTCGGTGCCCGGCACGCCGTTCTTCACGTTCTTCCCCGACGAGGGGAAGTGCACGTTCGTCGACGGGTCCCGGACGAACTGGGACTACTAATCGGGAGACCACTCGATGCGACTCGCGCCCACGTCGCATCGCACGCGATGGCATCGTCGCGTACTCGTCCGGTATACCCGGCCGCGGACTCAGCCTCGCCGGGTCAGCGGGTCAGCCCGGTCCCTCGTTGATGGCGCGCTCGATCTTCGTCTTGATCTCGACGTAGCGCCGCAGGAAGTCGTAGTGGCGCTCGCGGAACGCCTGCGTGTAGCGCCGCTCGCGCGCCTTGGCCCGCCAGGCCGCCGCGAGATCGCCCAGCCGCGCCACGAGCTGCGCGGCATCGTTGAACGGCGCGACCAGCGAGCGGACGCCGTTCGTCTCCACGAGGTCGACCTTGCCGTTGTCGGCGGGCCCGAGGAACGTCAGCACCACCGTGTCCGGGTGCTGGTTCCGGATCGTGCGCGCGATCATCAGCGCCGGCAGGTCGCTCACGTCCTCGGCGATCATCGCGTAATGAAACGCGCTGCTGCTGATGCGGTCGAGGCCCTCGCCGCCGCTCGTCGCGTGCACGAACTGGAACCCCGCCGTGGCCGATGCCTCCATCGCCGAGACGAAGTCATCGACCTCGTCGACCACGAGGACGCGCATGTCCTCGAGTGGCGCGCCGCGCTTCGGATCGAGCCCCGCGAGCTGGTCCGCGGCGTCGATCGCCCGCCGCTCCGCGTCCATGAAGTGGCGCAAGAACTCCTCGTGCGAGCTCTTGATGTCGTCGAGCACGGTGTCGACCTCGCGCTTGCCGACCGAGCGGCCGGCGGCCTCGAGCACGCGGTCCTTCAGGTACGCGACGGACTCCGGCGACTTCAGCACGAGGTCGATCGCACCCGCGCGCACGGCCGCGACCGCGTCGTCGAACGAGCGGCGCGGCGTCATCGCCAGCACCATCGTCGTCGGCGACTTCGCCTTGATCGCGGCGATCGTGTCGATGCCCGCGCGCGGCGAGGGCGTGTCGATGTCGACGAGCGCGACCGAGAAGAACTGGCGGTCGACGTAGCGCAGCGCGGCCTCCGGCTCGGTCACGCACGTGACGTGGAGGCTCGCCTCCGAGAGCAGCTGCTCCACGCCCGCGTGCACGCGCGGATCGCCATCGAGCACCAGCACCTCGACGCCGACGAGCGCCGCGTGAACCCCTGAATGGACAGTCCGGAACGAGCCCGAGTCGGTCATCGGATCACGGTGCCTTCGGTTGAGAGGTGGTCGGCGCCGGCGCATCCCCGCCGGCGAGCCCCCGCAGCAGCATGAAGCCGCCCGATCCGGCGAGGCCGAGATCGATGATCAAGAGTACCACGATCACGCCCCATCTCCGGCCCCCTCGGCGTGGCGGGGGCCCCGACTCGTCGAGCGGCACGGGCGCCGCGGGCCGGGCCGGCGGCGGCTGGACGTTCCGCGCCGACGGGCGGTCCTGCACCGTCAGCCCCTGCGACGGCCGCGGCTGGCTGCCCTGCGCGCCGGGTGGCGAGCTGATCGACCGTGGCAGCGGCTGCGACATCACCGCCGGCGCAGGCGCCGGCATCTCCGGCGGCCGGCTGACCACGCGCGGCATCGCGACCCCGGCGCTCGGCGCGAGGCTCGGCGTGCGAGGCATCACGTCCGGCGGTGGCATGGACGGCGGCGACACCGGCGGGAACAGCGGCACGGGTGACGACAGCTGCCGCGACCCGATCCCCGGCTGGTGCGGCGGCGGGGCCGTCGCCTGCGCCTGCGCCTGCGCCGCGCTCTGGCGGACGTTCGTGACCTGCGCATCTCCATTGCCGGCCAGCGGAAACTTCGCGTCGTCCGTGATCTTGATGGTCGGCGCCACGCGCGCCTCCGCCGTCGGCCGGCGCAGCGGCCCGCCGCAATTGCCACAGAACCGCGAGTCGGCCTCGATGTTCTCTGTGCCGCACGCGGGGCAACGCATCCCGCGGCCAGCGTAACCCACCTTCGCGCGGGCAGCCTCTTCCTGCGCCGATGATCCGGCCGCAGCCCCTGTGTTACCCTGACGCCAGGTCGCATGAGTCAAGTCCTCGACCGCGTCCTGGGAGCGGCCCGTCAGCTCGGTGCATCGGACGTCCACCTGAAGGCCGGCCTGCCGCCGATCTTCCGGATCAAGGGCGACCTCAGGACCGTCCGCGATGTCCCGCCGCTGACGCGCGAGTCGATCGCCCAGTTCGCGGTCCACATGATGAACGACCGCCAGCGCGCCGACTTCGAGCAGAACCTCGACATCGACCTCGCGTACGGCACGCCCGACGGCGTCCGCTACCGGGTCAACCTGTTCCAGCAGCGCGGCAACGTCGGCATGGTCCTCCGGCTCATCCCACCCGAGGTGCCGCCGTTCGACCGGCTGAACCTGCCGCAGACCGTCCTCGACCTCACCGGCCACGGCCGCGGCGTCGTCCTCGTCACCGGCGCCACCGGCTCGGGCAAGTCGACCACGCTCGCGGCGATGATCGACTACGTGAACACGCAGCACGCGTATCACATCGTCACGATCGAGGACCCGATCGAGTACACGTTCCGGGACAAGCGCTCGGTGATGAACCAGCGCGAGATCGGCTTCGACACGATGTCGTTCGCACGGGCGCTTCGCGCGGCGCTGCGTCAAGATCCAGACGTGATCCTCGTCGGCGAGATGCGTGACTTCGAGACCGCGATGATCGCGATGACGGCGGCCGAGACCGGTCACCTCGTGCTCTCGACGCTCCACACCGTCGACGCGACCGAGACCGTGAACCGCATCATCTCCATGTTCCCGACGCACCAGCAGCAGCAAGCGCGCCTGACGCTCGCGAGCGTGCTGCGCGGCGTGGTCTCGCAGCGCCTGCTGCCGCGCGCCGACGGCAAGGGCATGGTCCCCGCGCTCGAGATCATGGTCAACAACGAGCGCATCCGCGAGATGATCGAGGACCCCGTGCGCACGCGCGAGATCCACGGCGCGATCGCCGAGGGCTTGCATCCGTACGGCATGATGTCGTTCGACCAGAGCCTCGCCCAGCTCGTCAAGCAGCGCCTCGTCACCTACGAGGAGGCGGTCAAGAACTCGACCAGCCCCTCGGATTTCGCCCTGGTGTTCCGTGGTGTGTCCGGCGGAGCTACCGCTGGCTGGTCGCCGAAGTCTTCCGAGCCAACCCCCGGAGCTGCCCGTGATGATGAATTCGAGATCGAGAGCTTCGACAAGTAGGCTCGCGGGCATCGCGGCGCTGGTCGTCGCGGTCTTCGCGTTCGGCCTCGCGGCGGCCCCGGCTGACGCCGCGCCGCGCAAGCGCGTGGTGGTCCTCGACTTCGATGGCCCGAAAGCCGACAAGTTTCACGAGGACGTCCTGCGGCTCGTGAAGAAGAACTACACGCTCGTCCCGACGGACAAGTGGAACGGTACGGCCGAGGAGCTCGGCGCCACGAAGCCGACGGACGCGAACGTCAAGAAGGTCGCGAAGAAGCTCAAGATCGACGGTGTCATCACCGGCAAGATCGAGAAGCGCCGCGACGAGTACCTGGTGCACCTCAAGCTCCGGAACGGGAAGACCGGCGGCGTCTCGAACTCGGCGGACACGAAGTCATCCGGCCCGCGGCTCGACGGCAAGGCGTCGACAGACGTCAAGGACGAGCTGCTCGACGCGATCGAACAGCTCGGCGCGGGCGGCGGCAAGGGCGGCGATGACGACGCGGACAGCAGCGATGACGATGCGGACGCGAAGCCCGCGGCGGCGACGCCCAAGAAGAAGCCGGCGGCCGTGAAGAAGCCGGTGGCGAGCGATGACGACGACGACGACGCGGACGCCAGGCCCGCGGCGGCGCCGAAGAAGAAGCCGGCGGCGGTGAAGAAGCCGGCGGCGGCGAGCGACGACGACGACCTCCCGGCCGACGCGCCGAAGCACAGCGGGTTCGGCAAGAAGAAGCCGGCGGCGGTGAAGAAGCCGGCGGTCGCCGATGACGACGAGGACGCCGCGGATGCCAAGCCCGCGGCCAGCGCCAAGAAGCCGCCGCCGCCCGCGGTGAAGAAGAAGCCGGCGGTCGATCCGGACGCGGGGCACGCGCCGGACGCGACGCACGACGACGACGACAGCCCGCTCAAGGCGAGCAACACGAAGCGCCCCGCGACGAAGACGCCGCCGCCCGCCGCGAAGAAGCCGGCCGACGACGGCGACGACGCGTCGACCGATGACGACAGCGGCGCGGCGACGGGCAAGAAGGTCGCGGCCAAGGGCGACGACGAGGACGGCGGCAGCGTCGAGAAGGGCACCGGCGACGGCGACACCGGCGGGCTCGTCGACATCGCGGCCCCGCTCTCGCCCGGCCAGCGCGCGGTCGACGCGAACCTCGGCCTCTCGTTCACCGCGCGCAAGCTCAACTTCACGCACACCGCCGCGCTGACGAACACGCCGCCCGGCTACAACGGCGTCCCCGTCGCCGGCGCGTTCATCGACGCGACCGTCTTCCCGCTCGCGATCGGCCACAAGCGCAAGGGCATCGCGACCGGCTTCGGCCTCGCGCTGACGTACGACAAGGTCCTCCACGTCACGTCGCAGGTCCGCTACACGGACGCGAACATGGCCTCGCAGGTCGCCACGCTGCCGACGAAGTCCTCGCGCTTCTCGATCGGCGCCGTGTTCCGGTACGCGTTCAACGACTCGGCGACCTCGCCCGTCATCGGCGCCGAGCTCCGCTACGGCAAGCAGCTGTTCTCGGTCAACGCCACGCTCCCCGGCGGCGCGGGCGTGGCGGATATCCCGAGCGTCGACTACGCGGCGATCATGCCGTCCGTGAACTTCCACTACCCGGTCTCGCCCAAGCTCGAGATCATCACGATGGCGGGCCTGCAGCTCATCTCCGCCGCGGGCCAGATCTCGCAGGCCGACCAGTACGGCCCCGCGAGCGTGCTCGGCATCGACTTCTCGCTCGGCGCCGACTACGCGATCAAGAAGAACATCTTCGTGCGGGCGGCGTTCAACGTCGAGACGATCGGGTTCTCGTTCAAGGGCACCGGCACGCTGTCCAATAACCGCGACATGGACCCGACGCAGCAGGATGTCTTTGGCGCACGCGACACGTACCTCGGCGGCGCCGTCACGGTCGGCTATCTGTATTGACAGCCAGCGCCGCGAGCGCGCGGTCGAAGCACGCGTCGTCGAGCACGACGGGCCGGCCCGCCGCGTCACGCAGCGCCCGCCCGCGGAATGACGCGCACAGGTTCGCCGCGCGGATCGGCGAGGCGAAGCGCTCGTGATACGCGTCGAGGCACGGGCCGCCGCCGGCCGCGAGCTCGAGCAGCATGTGCGGGCTGACGAGCGCGACGTCGCGCACCTTCGGCAGCGGCAGCACGCGGTCGAGCGCCGACAGGAACGTCGTGCCGACGAGGAGCGGCGAGAGCGCGCCGGCCGTGTCGCGGACGAGCTGCTGGCACGCGTCGATGTAGAACGGCAGGAACGTCGCGGCCGCCGTGAAGCTGCACGCGCAGTTATTGACGCGCTCGGAGACCCGCGGGACGCCGCCCTCGAGCTCGACCCAGACTTCGCGGCACAGATAGAATGGCTGCGCCGTCGGGACCGCGAACGCGTCCGGCGCCGTCACGAGCAGGTCGGCGTCGAGCCAGATGGCGCGGTCGAACCCCTCGGCGAGCAGGTCGCGCGCGAGGAGCAGGCGGCCGAGATCCGCGAGCATCTGCACGTGGTGGCTCGTGCGCAGCCGGTAGCGCGGCGGCAGGAGATCGAACATCTCGTCGCCGACGAAGCGGTACGTGTGTCCGTGTGCGCCAGCCCAGCGCTCGACGGACGCGAGGCAGCGCGCGATCCACGGCGGCACGTCGTGGCGGCGATACGACTGGACGACCGCCGTGCGCACGCCGTGATTGTTACCCGATCCGCAGGTCCGCCTGGTACGCTGACCATGCATGCGCCGGAGCCGGGTGCTCGTTCACGTGCTCTGGTCGGCCGCGGCGCTCGCGACGCCGGCGTGCGGGCGGCTGGGCTTCGACGACCGCGCGGGCGACCCGGGCGGCAAGCTCCCCGACGGCGCCAGCCTGGACACGGTGACCGCGGGGCCGGTCGCGATGCTGGCGGCGAGCGTGATGACCACGACGCTGTGCGGCGGCGCCTCGGCCACCGAGGCGCTCACCGTCGCGAACGTGGGCACGGGCGACCTCGTGATCTCGGCGGCCGACGCGACCGGCGGCTTCTCGATGTCGACACCGCTGCCTCTGACGATCCCCGGCGGCGCGAGCCGCGACCTGACCGTCGTCCCGCCGGACGCGGTGATCGGGACGGACCGGGGCGGCGACATCAAGGCGGGCACGCTCACGCTGACGACCAACGCGGCGGACGCGTCGCGCGTGGTGAACCTCGCCTCGACCGTGGTCGGGGCGACCCTCGAGGTGCAAGCCGGCAGCGACGGCAGCTCGCTCGCGTTCTCGGGCTCGTCCGGCGTCTGCCCGGCCCCGCAGCTCGTCAGCATCAGGAATGTCGGCAACGCGTCGGCGAGCCTCAGCGTGGATGGCTCGCCGGGCTTCGCGTTCACGGGCTTCTCGGGCGGCGCGCTGGATCCCGACGCCTCGACGTCCTCGGCGGTACGGCCGTTCACGTTCGACGCGTGCGCGGGGAACGGTACGGTGAAGTACATCGTCACGGGCAACGTGTGCTCGGTATCGCCGGCGGTCGTCACGCTCAGCTTCACCATCACCGGCTCGTCGTCGTGCTCGTGTACCTGAGCGACCGGAGATGACCGCGCGCTGCGTCGTGCTCGTCCCGTACCTCACTCACGTGGAGCCGCAATGCGAGCGCGGGCTGCGCGAGCTCGAGCGTCGGGGCGTGGAGGTGCGGCGCTACGCGTCGTCGGCCGCGGTCGATCGCACCCGGTGCGACGCGGCGAGCGCGGCCCTCCGCGACGGCGCGGACGAGATCGTTTGGATCGGCGCCGACATCCTCTTCGAGCCGGACGACGTGATGCGCCTCCGCGCCCACGAGCTCCCGCTCGTCGGCGCCGCGTACGCCAAGGTCGGCGAGCCGGCCCTCGCGCTGCACCCGCTCGCCGGCACGCACGAGCTGCGCTTCGGCGATGGCGGCGCGCCGACCGCGGTCGCGTACCTCGGCCTGGGCTTCCTGTGTACCCGGCGCGAGGTCTACGCCGACGTCCAGCGCACTTACTCGCTGCCCGCGTGCAACACGCGCTTCGGCACGCCCATGGTCCCGTACTTCCTGCCGATGGTCGTCCCCGACGCCGGCGGGCACTGGTACCTCGGCGAGGACTACGCGTTCTGCCACCGCGCGCGCGCCGCCGGCCACCAGGTGATGGTGGATACGGCGATTCGCCTCGGCCACCTCGGGCGCTACACGTACGGGTGGGAGGACATCGAGCAGCCGATCCAGCGCGTCACCGGCGCGTCGTTCGTGTTCGGTCAAACGGTTTCGGGGTAGCTTTCCGCGGTCATGAAAGCCGCCGACGTTCGCCGCAAGTTCCTCGAGTTCTTCCAGAGCAAGGGCCACCAGCCGGTCGCCTCCAGCTCGCTCGTGCCGGCCAACGACCCGACGCTGCTGTTCGTGAACGCCGGCATGGTCCAGTTCAAGGACGTGTTCACCGGCGCCGAGGTGCGGCCCTACAAGCGCGCGACCACGTCGCAGAAGTGCGTGCGCGCGGGCGGCAAGCACAACGACCTCGACGAGGTGGGCAAGACCCCGCGTCACCACACGTTCTTCGAGATGCTCGGCAACTTCTCGTTCGGCGACTACTTCAAGGAGGACGCGATCGCGTGGGCGTGGGAGCTCCTGACGAAGGTCTACGGGATCGACCCGTCGCGGCTCGTGATCACGGTGTTCGGCGGCGACGAGAAGGAGCTCCCCGGGCTCGGCGCGGACGACGAGGCGCGCGCGATCTGGAAGCGGGTCACCGGCTTCGGCGACGACCGCATCATCGGCCTCGGCAAGCGCGACAACTTCTGGATGATGGGCGACGTCGGCCCCATGGGCCCCTGCAGCGAGATCCACTTCTGGATGGGCCCCGGCACGCCAGCGTCCGCTGGCGGCCTCCATTCCGGTCCCGGCGCGCCCGTCTTCCCGACGACGGATCCGGCGACGTGGAAGGGCTGGCTCGAGATCTGGAACCTCGTGTTCATGCAGTTCGAGCGGCGGACGGCGGACGGCGAGCTGTTCAAGCTGCCGGCGCCGTCGATCGACACGGGCGCGGGCCTCGAGCGCGTGACGAGCGTGCTGCAAGGCGTGGCGTCGAACTACGACACCGACCTGTTCACGGGCATCTTGCAGACCACGGCGGAGCTCGCGGGCAAGACGTACGGCGCGAACGCCGACGACGACACGTCGATGCGCGTCATCGCGGATCACGCGCGCTGCTCGACGTTCCTCATCGCGGACGGCGTCTTCCCCGACAAGACGGAGCGCGAGTACGTGCTGCGGCGGATCTTCCGGCGCGCGGTGCGGCACGGCAAGCTGCTCGGGATCGACCGGCCGTTCATGCACGAGGTCTGCGCGCGCGTGATCGCGGAGATGGGCGACGTCTACCCCGAGCTCGTGGAGCGCAAGGCGACCATCGCGAACGTGGCGCTCGAGGAGGAGAAGCGGTTCCGCGCGACCCTCGACCGCGGGCTCGGCCTCCTCGAGGAGGAGCTGAAGCGCGCGCAGGCGGCGGGCGAGAAGACCGTCGCGGGCAAGGTCGTGTTCACGCTGTACGACACGTTCGGCTTTCCCGATGACCTCACCGAGATCATCGCGGGCGAGCACGGGATGGGCGTGGACCGCGCGGGCTTCGAGGCCGCGCTCGACCAGGCGCGCGATCGCAGCAAGTTCTCGGGCAGCGACCAGGAGGCGGTCGGCGCGGATTTCAAGGCGCTGGCGAACGAGGTCGGCGCGACGAAGTTCTCCGGCTACGAGGGGCGCGGCGTCCTCGGCGATGGCCGCGTGAAGGCGATCCTCGTCGGCGGCGGGCGCGCGCAGCAGGCGCACGTGGGCGATAAGGTGCAGGTCGTCCTCGACGAGACGCCGTTCTACGCGGAGTCCGGCGGCCAGGTCGGCGACGCGGGCGAGATCACCACGTCGCACGGCGCGCGCGTGCGCATCGACGACACCAAGAAGCCGACGGGCGACGTCCACGTGCTGTTCGGCGAGGTGCTCGCGGGGACCTTGCACGTCGGCGACGCGGTCAGCTCGACGGTCGACGACGACCGCCGCGAGCGCATCCGCGCGAACCACTCCGCGACGCACCTCCTGAACCTCGCGCTCAAGAAGGTGCTCGGCAACCACATCGCCCAGAAGGGCTCGCTCGTCGCGCCGGACCGCCTGCGCTTCGACTTCGCGCACTTCTCGCCGGTGACGCCGGAGCAGCTGCGGCAGGTCGAGGACCTCGTGAACGCGGACATCCGCGGCAACGCGGACTCGAAGATCGAGGTGCTGCCGATCGAGGCGGCGAAGCAGCGCGGCGCGGTCGCGATGTTCGGCGAGAAGTACGGTGCGACGGTGCGCGTGATCTCGATCGGCAACGAGTCGCTCGAGTTCTGCGGCGGCACCCACGTGCGGCGCGCCGGCGACATCGGGCTGTTCAAGATCCTCAGCGAGGCCGGCGTGGCCCAGGGCGTGCGCCGCATCGAGGCCGTGACCGGCGTCGGCGCCCTCGACTATCTGCGGCGGCTCGAGAGCGAGCTGCTCGCCGTCGGCAGCCGCCTCAAGGCGCAGCCGTTCGACGTGGCCGCGCGCGTGGAGAAGCTCCTCGGCGAGCAGAAGGTGCTCGATCGCGAGCTGGCGCAGCTCAAGCAGAAGCTCGCCAGCGGCGGCGGCGGGCGCGACCTCGTCGGCGAGGCCGTCACGATCAAGGGCATCCGCGTGCTGGCGGCGGCGGTCGACGTGGATGACGCGAAGGTCCTCCGCGACACGGCGGACGCGCTGCGCGACAAGCTCGGCGCGGGCGTGCTCGTGCTCGCCGGCACGGGCGGCGCGGAGGTCAAGCTCATCGCGATGGTGACGAAGGACTTCGTGGGGCGCGTGCAGGCGGGCAAGCTCCTGGCCGAGGTGGCGGCGCTGATCGGCGGGCGCGCCGGCGGCAAGCCGGACATGGCGCAGGGCGGCGGCAAGGATGCGGCGGCGGTCCCGGCCGCGCTGGACGCCGCCCGCAAGTGGGTCGAGGACCACGCGTGAGCGACGAGCCGGAGGTCCCGGAGGCCACCCCGGCGGACGCCGACGGCGAGGAGATCGCCATGGGCGATCCGTGGGACGAGCCGACCGCGATCGTCGGCCCGTGGGACGGTGATGCCGCGGCCAGCGCGGCCATCGCCGAGGCGCTCGGCGACGTGGGCGCCACCACGCTCGAGGGCTTCACGGAGGACGCCGACATCGCGCGCGTCGTGATGATCGGCGCGACCGCGTGGATCAGCGCCACGACGGAGCTCGCGGAGTACCTGTACGCGCAGGAGCCGGAGCTCCGCGCGTTCGGGGTGACGACGCTGTATGCCGAGACCGGGAACCGCTCCGTCGGCGTCCAGCTGTGGGAGCTGGAGACGGACGACGCCGGCACGTTGATCTACGCCGATGACGCGGGCGAGGCGGACGTCGACCTCGACGCGGCGGAGGCGGCGGCCGCGTGGGAGATCCGGCTGGCCGCGGACGCGGTCGACGCCGATCCGGACGCCGACTATCCGGCGCGCATGATCTTCTACCGGCCGCCGCTCGCGACGTAGCGACGTGGCGCTACTTGCCGGCCGGCTGCGGGCAGCCGTTCTTCTGGTAGCGCATGCCGAAGCTCTCGCCGCGGATCGCCGCCGCGCGGTCGGCGCCGAGCCGATCGGCGAGCGCGGCCTGCGTCTGATCGCCGAGGGCCATCTGCGCGCGCAGCAGCTGCTCGAGCGGCGGCTCGTGCGTCGTGTCCGCGGGCTTCGGGATCATCCCCGCGCGCTCCTGCGCGAGCGTCGCGCGGTCGACGCGGTCTTCCCCCGGCGGCGCCTTGGCGTTGATCTCCTGGATCATGGCGTCGAGCGAAAGCGTCTCCGCGCCGGCGGTGTCGTTGGTCGTCGCCAGGTACAGCGTGCGCACGAGCGTGGTGAACTTCTGCTGCACGCCGGAGACCGCCGCGTCGTATTCCGGCAGCTCGTCGGCGGTGAGGCCATGGTCACCGGCCACCGCGGGATGATCGAAGCCGGGCTGATCGTACCGGACGAGGCAATCGGCGGCCCACTCCTTGAGGGTCTCGGGCGACGGGTCGTGCCACGGGCGACCATCCGGCGACGGTTCCTCGACAAAGGGGAGGCCGCCGCCCGGGTGCTCGCCGGCGGGGACGCGGCGCAGCCTGACGAGCTCGGCGTCCTGCGCGGCGATCCGCGCGACGAGCTGATCGCGCGATGCGTGCGCGACGTCGAGCGTCGGCGCGGTCGCCGGAACGGGGGCCGGCGCGGTTGCCGCGACCACCGCCGTGTGGCCGGGCGGCTCGAGGACGGTCCGCGTGCCGGCCTGGAGCTCGGTCCGCGCGGCGTGGGTGTCCGCGACGACGCGGCCCTCGTACACGGTGATCACGACGCCGGTCGCGACCGCCGCGCCGGCCGCGCCGGCGAGGATCATCTGGGTGGGCTTGTTCATCTCGACCTCCACGCGAAAGCAGGTGCCGGTGACGCGGACGTCGCCGGCGGGGGTGTGCACGACTAGCGGGCCGCCGTGATCGACGCGATAGAAGACGTTGCCGGCGGGCTGGGTGACGTCGGCCGCGCCATCGGCGGCGATGGTCCAGCGGAGCGCCGCGGCCGGCTCCGCGACGACCACCGCGCGCTCGCCGACCTGCGCGGTGACGCGCTCGGCGGACGCGGCGAGCTCACCGTGCGCGGCGTGCGTGCCGGCGTGCGTGCCGAGCGCGCCGTACGCGACGAGGGCGGCGGCGGCGGCGGCGGCGGCGGCGGCACTCCAGGCGGCCATGCGGCGGCGACGGGCGCGCCGCAGCGTCGGATCGGCGACGACGGGGCGCGCGGCGACGACGCGGTCGCTGAAGCCTGCGGGCGGCAGCGCGGGGAGCCACGCGTCGAGGGCGCGGCGGTCGGCGTCGGAGACCTCGGCGGCGTCGTCGGCGGCGGGGGTGGGGTCGTCGGTCATGGCTTCACCTCGGCGAGCTGGACGCGCAGCTCGGCGCGCGCGCGGGCGAGCCGCGACTTCACGGTACCGAGCTCGATGTCGAGGGCGCGGGCGATCTCGGCGTAGTCGAGCCCGTGGTACTCGCGCAGGAGAAACGCGGCGCGCAGCGGCGGCGAGAGCGAGGCGAGGGCGCGCTCGATGGCCGCGACGAGCTCGCGGCGCGTGCTGCGCTCGTCGGCGCCGCGGCCGGGATCCTCGGGGTCAATGTCCGCGACGAGCGTGGGGCGGGCGCGGCGGAGCTCGTCGATGGCGCGGCGGGCGGCGATCGTCAGGATCCAGGACGAGAGGCGGGCAGGGCCGGCTGGGTCGAACGCGCCGAGCTTGCGGAACACGTGCAGGAACGTGTCCTGCGCGACGTCCTCGACCGTGGCGCGGCCACGGCCGACCAGCATGCGCGAGACGAGGGCGAACACGCGGACCTGGTAGAGCTCGACGAGGGCGCGGGTGGCGGCCTCGTCCCCGGCGGCGGCGCGCCGGAGCGCGAGGGCGTCCAGCTCGGCGGGAGGGGGTGGAGCGGCCACGGCGAGCATCGGGTCTCGCAGCTTTACTCGCAGGCGAGGGCAAGAGGTTCCATGGAAAACGCCGAGGGCCCACGGTCGGAGCGCGGAGCGCCGCTCACCGCAGAGGCGCCGAGCCCGCCGAGCCCGCCGAGAGGGAGGAGCAGACGGAGAGGGGTTGACTCCAGGGGTCCATCGAGCCGGCCATTGACCCGGCTTCCAGACCCTCTGGCTCTGCTCCTCCCTCTCCGCGCGCCTCGCGGCTCTGCGGTACGCGTCGCGCCCGCGCTCTGACCGAACTCAACGGGATGCCTCGAGCTTGCGGATCCGCTCCTCGAGCTCGACCACTTTTTCGATCAGCGCCACGAGCTGCTCGGCCAGGAGCGCGGCGTTGCCCGGGCCCGACGGGAAGCAGAGCGCAGTTCTGAGCTTCTCCGTGAATGCCCGCTTCGCCGTGGCGGCCGTGATGGCGGCACGCTCGCGCGCGGCCTGCTCGCGCTGCCGGGGCTGGTCGGCCATCTCGCGGTCGTGCTCGGCCTCGAGCGCCCGCAGGCGCGCGCGCTCGGCGTTGAGCGCGGGAGACTCGATCAGCTCGGCGAGCGACGTGAGGTCCACGCCGCGCGCGAGATCCGTATAAACGACCGTGTCCCCATCGACGAAGTAGCCGTGCACCGCGCACCCTTGCAGCAAGCCCGGGTCCTCGCCGTACAGCCGCATCTTGTCGGTGCAGACCGGGCACGGGGCGCGAACCCGCCACCACCGCGTGACCGGATCGGGCCGCCGATCGACCTCCGTCAGCACCTCACCCGCGACGAGCGCGGAGACCCACGTGCCGCACGCGTGCGTGCACGCCGCGACCTCGAGCGGAGGGAGCGGCTTGCGGCAGCGCGGACAGGCGAGGGGACCCGGCGGTGCGTCGCGGTACGCAGACATCACGCGAGCGTACGCCGGATCCCGAGCGCGACTCGCCCCGGTTGCGCGGTAGGGTTCGACCCGTGCGTACCCTCGTCGCATCGGCCACCAACCTGCTCGCCCGCGGGTTCCAGGTCGTGCCCACCGACCGCCGCGGGCGCGCCGGCGAGCCCGTGGGCGGCCTCTTCGCGGTCGCCCGCGCCATCCAGCGCGTCATCGCCTTCAAGGAGCCCGCGCGCGCCGTCGCCGTCATCGACGCGGCCCCGCCGCCGGCCGCGTGGCCCGAGCTCCTGCGCGCCCAGCTCCCCGCGTTGCCGGAGCTCCTGCGCGCCCTCGGCATCCACGTCGTCATCGCGCCCGACGAGGTCAACGTGGTCGCCGCGTACGCCGCGTCCGCGCTCGCCGCTGGCGATGACGCGATCGTCGTCGGCGTGGACAAGCGGTACGCGCAGCTCGTGGGCGAGCGCGCGTGGTGGTTCGACGCCAACAAGGACACCCGCTACACCGCCGACGTCGTGCAGAAGCGCTTCGGCGTGCCGCCCGCGCAGATCGCCGAGTGGCTCGCGCTCGTCGGCAACGCGGACGACGGGCTCCCCGGCATCCCCGGTATCGGCGCCAAGGGCGCCACCACGCTCCTCGAGGCGTACGGCTCCATCGCGGCCGGCCTCGCCGCGCTCGCTGGCATCAAGGGCCGCCTCGGCAACGCCCTCCGCGCCGGCCAGGGCCAGATCCCCGCCGAGCTCGCGCGCGCGCGCCTCGACACGCAGCGCGCGCTCCCCGTGCCGCTCGCCGAGCTCGCGTACGCCGCGCCGCCGGCCGGGCCGCTGAACGAGCTGTTGGATCGCCTCGGGTTCGCCGAGCTCCTCGTTGCCGATGGCGCGAGCACGCGCGTCGAGCTGGCCGAGACCGCGGCCGCCGTCGCCGCCACCCTCGCGCGCCTCGGCGCCGACGCGATCGCGCTCCACGCGCTCCTCGAGGATCCGGCCCCGCGCGTCCAGGCCATCGCCGGCATCGCGCTGTCCGGCGGCGGCGGCGCGGCCACGTACATCCCGCACGGCGGCGACGCGTGGGCCGCGCTCGTCCCGTGGCTCGCGAGCCCCGCGCCCAAGCTCGTCCACGATCTCGTCACCACCACGATCGCGCTGCACCACGCCGGGATCGCGCTTGCCGGCGTCGTGGGCGACGCGCAGCACGCCTCGCACCTCACGCAGCCCTCGAACTGGGCGCCCCACGACCTGCCGCTCGTCGCGAAGCACGTGCTGGGCCGCGCGCTCTCTGACGACGATGCCGTCCGCGGCGTGGGCGTGAAGCGCAAGCGGTGGGCCCAGCTGCCCGTCGAGCGCGCGGCCGATGCCGCCGGCCTCGCCGCCGACGCCACCGCCGAGATCTGGCGCGCCCTCGCCCCCGCGCTCGCGCCGGCGTCCCTCGCCGAGTACCTCGCGCTGTCGGCCGTGCTCGTGCGCATGGAGCTGCGCGGGCTCGTCGTCGATCCCGCGGAGCTCGCGCGCGCGGAGGCCGCGTTCGCCGAGATCGAGGCCGCGTTGACGATCCAGATCGAGCAGCTCGCCGGCCACGCGTTCAACATCAACTCGACGAAGCAGCTCGGCGACGTGCTGTTCGCGGAGCTGAAGCTTCCCGTCGCAAGCCACACGAAGACCGGCTGGTCGACCGCCACCGAGGCGCTCGAGCGGATCGAGCACGCGCACCCGATCGTGCCGCTCGTGATCCGCTGGCGCACGCTCCGCCGCCTGCGCGACAGCTGGGTCATCGCGCTGCAGCGCTGCATCGACCCCGCCGACGGCCGCGTCCACTCGCGCTTCCACCCGGCGCGGTCGTTCAGCGGCCACCTCGTCAACACGAACCCCGACCTCGGGCGCGTGCCGGGCCGCACGCCGGAGATGGCGCGCATCCGGCGCGCGTTCGTGGCCGCACCGGGGCGCCTGCTGATGTCCGTGGACTTCGGCCAGCTCGGCCTCTACGTGCTCGCGCACATGACCGGCGATCCCGCGCTCGTCGAGCCGCTGCGCCGCGGCGACGACCTCCATCGGCTCACCGCCGCCGCCGTGCTCGAGAAGGCGCCGGCGGACGTCACGGCCGACGAGCGCCAGCTCGGCAAGGTCATCAACTTCGCGACGTTCGCGGGGCAGGGCTCCAGCGCGCTCGCGCTCCAGCTCGGCGTGCCACCGGCGGAGGCGAAGGCGCTCATCGCTCGGTTCGACGTGCGGTACGCGCAGGTCCGCGCGTTCCAGGACGAGCAGCTGCGGCTCGCGCGCGACCGCGGGTACATCGTCACGATCGCCGGCCGGCGCTGGCCGATCGGCGGCCTCGCCTCGCTCGATCCGCACGACGGCGCGTACGCCGAGCGGCTCGCGCGCCGCGCCACCCACGAGGGCTCCGTCGCCGATGTGGCGCGCCGGGCGCTCCTCGACGCGGACCGCGCGCTCCGGGCCGCCGGCCTCGACGCCCACCCCGTCCACGAAATCGTCGACAAGGTCCTGTTCGACGTGAGCGAGGCCGAGCT
>JANXOM010000047.1 GCA_025353585.1 Deltaproteobacteria bacterium | reverse complement strand
GGCATGGCGGGGCGGCTCTGTCGCGGCCGCGGGGCCCACGGTGGACGGGCTCGGCGCCGGGGCCGGCGCGGCGGGCGTGGGCACGGGTGCGGCGACGACGGCCGGGGCCGGGGCGACCGGCGCCGGGAGGGCCGCCGCGCTCCTCGTGACGCTCGCCGCCGCCGCGGCGCTATCGCTCTCGCGCGTGATGAAGAACAGCGCCGCGCTGATCGCCAGAGCAGCCGCGCCGATGGCGAATTGCCAGCGGCGGCTCGGCGCCTCGGGCGCCCGCTGGGTGCTCTTGCCGGCGGTCTGCGTCGCGGCGAGCTCGACGGGCTTGGCCGCCCGCGGCAGACGCACCGAGGTGCGCGGCGCCGGCAGGAGGACGCCCGCTCCACGCCGCGCCTCGAGCGCCTCGCGCACGGCCTCGAGCTGCTGCGCCACCTCGCGCGCGGACGGCCGCGCCGTCGGCTCCTTCGCCAGCATCGACAGCAGCAGCGCCTCGAGCGCCGGCGGGATCTCCGGCCACAGGTCGCGCGGCGGCGGCGGGACCGCGCGCAGGTGCATCGTCATCACCTCGAGCGGCGTTTCGGCCTCGAACGGGAGCTGCTCGAGCAGGAGCTCGTAGGCCATCACGCCGAGCGAATAGACGTCCGTGCGGTCGGAGACCTTGCCCGCGCGCGCCTGCTCGGGGGCGAGGTACTGCGGCGTGCCGACCACGTGCCCTTCGCTCGTGTGCCGGACGTCGACCTCGAGCTCCTTCGCGATTCCCCAGTCGAGGAGCTTCACGCGCAGGCTGCCGTCTTCGGTCGTGCACAGGAAGACGTTGTCGGTCTTGAGGTCGCGATGGATGACCTGGCACTCGTGGGCGGCGATGAGGGCGTCGCAGACCTGGAGGAGGATCGTGATGACCTCGACCGGCATGATGTGACCGGCGAGGACGCGCGTGGCGAGGGACACGCCATCGAGGCGCTCCATCACGATGTACGGTCGGCCGTCGGCGAGCGTGCCTGTCTCGAAGATGTCGACGATGTTCGGGTGGCCGACGCGGTTCACCACGCGGGCCTCGATCAGCATCCGCTCGATGTGCTGCGGCTGGAGCAGCCGGCGGTGGATGAGCTTGAGCGCGGCGCGCTTGCCGATGCCTTCGTGCACGACGGCGTAGACCGAGCCCATGCCGCCGCGGCCGATCTCTTTTTCGACCGTCCAGGGCCCGGCTTTCGCTCCCGGCGGGAGGACGTCGGGCAGGACAGGGACGACGAGGTCGCTGTCCGTGGAGGCCTGGGTCTGCATCGCGAGCAATCCCAGTGCAGTGCGTGTGCCGGGTTACGGCGCCGGCCGCATGGAGTTGCTGGGTGATCGGCGTGTCGCCGGCGCGCGCCGTGCGGACGCGCTCGCCTTGACCGTGCGCAGGCGGGCGACGACCATGGGACGTGGCCGTGGTCTCGCGCGCGGAGCTGGAGGCAAGCCTGGCCGACCTGCGCGCCGAGGTCGGGGACCCGCGGCAGGGCATCTTCGGTCCGCGGTCGGTGGCGTGGCGGCTCGGCGGCGATCTCGACGTCTTCGTCGGGGGCGGGCGCGCGGCGCTGCTGCAGCTCGCGCATCCAAAAGTCGCGTACGCGATCGATCATCACTCGCGGACGCGCGCGGATGTGGGCGGTCGCTTCGCGCGGACGTTCCAGCACGTGTTCGCGATGACGTTCGGCGATCTCGACGCAGCGTGCCTCGCGGCTCGGCGCGTTCACGCGGTGCACTCGCGCATCCGCGGCGTGATCCCGGTCGCGATCGGAGCGTGGCCTGCGGGCGCGGCGTACGAGGCGAACGATCCAGAGACGCTCCTCTGGGTGCACTCGACGCTCGTCGACACCGTGCTCGTCGTGCGTGAGCGACTGCGCGGTGCGCTCCCCGAGCACGTCAAGGATGGGTTCGTGCGGGAGCAGAACCGGTTCGCGGCGCTGTTCGCGATCCCGGCGGCGCTGCATCCGCGCTCGTATGCAGATCACAGCGCGTACATGCAGCGGATGCTCGGCTCGGGCGAGATCTCCGTCGCGCCGTGCGCGCGCGACATGGCGGGCTTCCTGGTCGGGCGTGCGGGTTCCGGATCCGCTCAGCCGATGCTCGGCCGCGCGGTCGAGGTGATGAGCGCGGAGCTCTTGCCGCGTGAGCTCGTGGCGGCGTTCGGGCTGCTCGCCTCACCGGCGCTCGCGCGCGCCTCGTTGCGCGGCCTGGCGCTAGGCGGTCGAGTGCTCCCGGCCGAGGCCCGCGCGATCCCGGCGCAGGCGCAGGCGCAGCGGCGGCTGGCGGGCCGCGAGCCGAGCCGGCTGGCCGCGTGGACCGAGCGACGGCTGTTCGGCCTCGCCCGACGATAGCGCGCCTACCTCCGCCACGTCCGCGGATCCGCGAGGGGGTTGGCGGAGCCAGCGCGGCGCCCGCTCCGACGCGACCTCGGCGTTCGCGCGAGACGCGAGACGACCATGAACATACCGGCGCAGCTGGCCAAACGTTGGGATTGTGCGATCGGGAGGCTCGGCCAGCCGCGCGGTACGAGCCGAGCATGGAGCACGATCCGCGCCGCCGCGTCTCGCCTCCATGTCTGCGAGATTACTCGGTGTGTCGTGCGGCTGCGACGTCCCGTGCGTCGTCGCAGCGACGGGCGAAACGCTGACTTAGCGGTACGAGCCAGGGTCGAGGTTGAACCGCTTGATCCAGCGCTGGATCTGCTTGCGGTCCTTGTCGAGCGCGCGCGCGACGGCGGAGACGTTGCCCTGATGCTCGCGCAGCGACGCCACGACCTGGTCGCGGACCTTCTGGTCGAGCTCGCTGAGGACGACGGCGCGCGGCGCGCCCGGCGGGCGGCCCGAGCGGACGGTGTCCGGCAGGTGCTCCGCGCGCACGAGCTCGACCCCGGCGAGGACCTGCGCCGTGGCGAGCGCCTGTTCGAGCTCGCGGACGTTGAGCGGCCATGGATAGCGGAGGAGGAGCCGCGCCGCGTCGATGTCGAAGCCCGGGTGATCGGCCGGGAACATGCGCGCGTAGAGCGACCCGAGCAGCAAGCCGAGGTCGGCGCGGCGCTCGAGCAGCGTTGGCACCGCGACGCGGAAGCCCGCCAGGCGCGCGAACAGGTCGTGCCGGAAGCTCTGGTCGGCGACCATGTCGTCGAGGTCGCGGTGCGTGGCCGCGACGACCCGCAGGTCGATCGCCACCGCGCGCGTCCCGCCGACGGGCATGACCTCGCGCTCCTGGAGCACGCGGAGCAGCGCGGCCTGCGAGCTCGGCGGGAGGTCGCCGATCTCGTCGAGGAACAGCGTGCCGCCGTCCGCCGCGCGCACGAGGCCAGGGTGGTCGCTCTGCGCGCCCGAGAACGCGCCCTTCTTGTAGCCGAACAGCTCGCTCTCGACGAGGTTGTCGGGCAGCGCGCCGCAATTGACCGGCACGAACGCGCCGTTGCGGCCGGACATCCCGTGGATCGCGCGCGCCAGGATCTCCTTGCCGGTGCCGCTCTCGCCCTCGACGAGCATCGGGATCTCCGAGCTGGCGATCTGGCGCAGCCGCGCGAGCTCGACGCCCCAGCTCGGAACGAGCGTCGACATGCCGGTGACGTCGCCGGGCGCGCCGATGGACGGCGTCAGCTCCAGCAGCGCCGCGGCCCCGGCCTCGATCGGCATCTTCTCGAAGAACACGAACAGCGTGTGGCCGAGCTCGATGAGCGAGCCGTCGGTGAGGACCGAACGCTTCGTGGTGTGGCCATCGACCACGGAGCCGTTCTTGGACTCGGTGTCCACGAGCACCCAGCGGCCGAAGCTCGGCTCGATGCGCGCGTGCCGCGAGGACATCCATTTGTCCGGAACCCGGACGGTAAGCTCGGTGCCGATCTTCTCCGCGCGGCGATCGGGGCCGCGCCCGAGGGCGACCGCCGTCAGCTCGCCGAGCCGGTAGCGCACGGAGCCGGCGCGCGGTCGCCCGCACTCGAGGACGAGCACGAGAACGGCTTCGGGTTGCGGTCCGCTCCGTCCCCCTTTGCCGTCCTCGTGAAACGAGAGCGTCGTGCCCAGCGAGTCACCCACGGGGCGATTCTATATCACCGTCGGAGAAACTGGCGCGTGCGGGCGTTGTCAGACGCGACTGTTAGCGTCCGGGCGTGGGCGTCTGTTGATGTTCTCGATCGGACCGCGGCGCGGCCTGCGGCGAGCCGTCAGCGCCGTCACCTGGTACGACCGGGGCTGCGCGCTCGAGGCCTGCGACCCGGGTGCGGCAGCGGCAGCGTACCAGCGCGCCGTGGCCGGCCAGCCCGACCTCGCGGACGCGCACAACAACCTCGGACGCCTGCTCCACGACCAGGGCGATCTCGCCGGCGCCGAGAGCTGCTACCGGCTCGCGCTGTGCGCGGCCCCCGGCGTGGCGCTGTACTGGTTCAACCTGGGCGTCGCCGTCGAGGATCAGGCGCGCACGGCCGAGGCGATCGCGGCGTACGAGCAGGCCCTCGCGCTCGACGCGACGTGGGCCGACGCGCACTTCAACCTCGCGCGGCTGTACGAGCTGCGCGGGCGCGCCGCGGGCGGCGATCTGGTGATGCTGCAGGCCGCGGTGCGGCACCTGCTCGGCTACCGGAAGCTGGCGCCCACGGCGACCGACGGTCGGGCACGTCGCAGGTGAGACAGGCGGTCGTCGCGGCCGGTCTCGCCCGGCGCGCGGGTCAGGCGAGCCGCTTCCAGAACGCGATTTTGAGGTAGTCCGCCTGCGGAAACGCGACCGGGTGATCGGCCTCCGGGGGCAGATCCCGGGTGTGCCCGAACGCCGGACCGAGGGCCGCGCGGACCGTGCGCGCGAAGGCGTCGCGGGTCACCCGGCTCGTACAACACGCGGCGACGAGCACGCCGCCCGGCTTCACGTGCGTCGCGGCCGCGCGATAGAGCTTGTGATACGCGGCGAGGACGGCGGGGACTTGCATCTTGCGGCTCGTCATCGCCGGCGGATCCACGATCACGAGATCGTAGAGCTCGGTGTCGGGGTGCGCCGGCAGCCACTCGAAGACGTCGGCCTCGATGAAGTGGTGATGCGCGGGATCCACCGTGTGGTGCGCGGCGGCGAACGCCAGCGCGCGCGCCGACTGGTCCACCTGGGTGATGTCCGTGGCGCCCGCATGCTCGGCGGCGCGACCGAGCATGCCGGTGTACGCGAACAGGTTCAGGACGCGCGCACCGGCGAGCGGCGCGGCCGCGACATCGCGCCGGAGCCCGCGCAGATCGAGGTACGCGCCGGTCTTGTGGCCGGCCTCGAGGTCGACCGCGTAGCGCAGGCCATCCTCGGTGAAGTACCCGACGGCGGGCGGCTGACCGCGGAGCACGCGCGCGGGCTCGGCCTCCGCGTGGCGGCGATGCGCCGGACGGAGGACGACGTGCGTCGCGGGGCCGATGACCTGCGCGAGCGCGTGCAGGCCGGGCTTCGTGGGCAGCGGCTTGCTGGCGACCGGCGGGGCGGCCCCGGGCTTGGCCTTGATCCTCGGCGGCGTCGGGCCGGGCTTGGCCTCCGGCGCGTCGGCGGCGGCCAGGACGTCGGCGTGCTCGAGGAGCTGCGCGACGTAGCGCGCCACGCCGTCGAGGCCGGCCGAGTAGCTCGTGGCGACGAGCACGTCGCCGAAGCGATCGATGACGACGGCGGGGACCGCGTCGCTCTCGCCGTGGAGGAGGCGGATGCCGTCGCCGTGCTCGGCGAGGTCGGCGCGCTTGGCGACGGCGGCGGCGACGCGGCCGCGAAAGTAGCGGGCGTCGACGGGGGCGGTGCCGCTGCGGACGACCCGGATGGCGATGGCGCCCTCGGCCTCGTAGACGCCGTGCCCGACGACCTGGTTCGCGCCGTCGTAGAGGCGGAGCCAGTCGCCGTCGGCGAAGACGCTCGCCGCGGAGCTGAGCTGCTCGCGAAAGATCCACGGGTGGCGGTGGACGACGCCGATTGCCTCTTTGCGGAGCTGGTACCGACGCATCTTCTTCACGCTGCACTTCCGATCATCACGAGATCCGCACGCCCCGCCGCGATCGCCGCATCGAGATCCGCGCGCGCCGCGGCGCCGGCCACGATCGCGGTCGCCACGCCGAGCTCGTTGCGCAGGCGATCCGCGAGGGGCGCGGCGGGCAGGCGCGCGCCCGCCATCGCCTCGTCGCCGGCCGACGCGACCCAGAGGAGGTTCGCCCCGGCGCGCACGAGCTGCGCGGCGTAGCTGACCACGGCCGCACGAGCGGACGGGCGATCCTCGACGAGAGCGGCGATCCAGCCGGCCTCGCGCCACGCGGCGCGCGCGGTCTGGACACACGCGGGGAGGTGCTCGAGCGCGGCCGGATCGGGGCCGGGATCGAGGAGGACGACGTCGAACCCGGCGGCGGCGGCGGCGACGACGGCGGCCCCGACCTCGCCCTGCCGGTGCGGCGCGGCGTCGATGCGCGCGACGACGAGGCCGCCGGCGGCGTGGACCTGGTCGACGTCGTGACGGCAGCGCGGCGTCGCGAGCGCGTGCAGGTCGACGAGCGGCGTCACGACGACGCCCGCCGTGGCGTGTCCATCGGCGCCGAGCTCGCTGCAGGTGCGCGAGCGCGTGCGGCGGTCGCCGAGATCGAAGGGCAGGTCGCTCGGCGCGGGCGGGGGCGCGGCGGTGAGCCCGACGGATGCGGCGAGCTGCGCCTCGACGGCGGCGGTGAGCGGGGCGTCCCGCTTGTGCATCGACGCGTGGCTGACGCGCTGGCTGCGCGTCATGAGGCTGTACGCGAGCTGCGCGGGGCGCATGTGCATGTAGCGCTCGGTGCCCTCGAACCACTCGAGGCTCGCCTGCGCCGCGGCCTGCATCGCCTCGACCTCGGGGCGGCGGCGGGCCTCGTAGCTCGCGAGCGCGCTGCCGACGTCGCCACCGCGCATCGCGAGCAGCTCGTCGCGCAGGATGATCGCGTCCTCCATCGCGAGCT
>JANXOM010000024.1 GCA_025353585.1 Deltaproteobacteria bacterium | reverse complement strand
GCTCGGTGAACGTCGTCGACCAAGCGGCGCTCGCGGCGGTGATCCCGGAGGCGGCGGCGCGCGGGCTCGGGGTGCTCGCGAAGCGCGCGCTCGCGAACGCGGCGTGGGCGCATGCGGCGCGGCCGGCGCGACCGGACACGGCGATCTACTGGGACCGGTGGCGGGCGCTGGCGGCGAGCGGCGTGGATCTGCCGCGCGAGAGCTGGACGGACGCCGCGGTACGGTTCGCCGCGTACGCCGAGGGGGTGAGCAGCGCGCTCGTCGGGACGCGCGACGCGGCGCACCTGGATGCGGCGCTCGCGGCGGTGGCCCGTGGCCGGCTGCCGGACGCGCACGGGGCGGAGCTGCGCGCGGGGTTCGCGCGGCTCGGCGCGACGTGGGCCGGCGTCGTCTGATGATTTCGGCCAGCGCGTTTCTTGCGCGACACCTCGCGGCGAGTCGATGACACTTGTCTCCGCCACCCGGCCGTGTCCCGATGAACCGCAAAGTTGTTATTTGTGAGCTCGTAGTCGCTCTGGTCGCGCTCGCCGCGTGCGCCCAGCCGGCCGCCGGCGCGCCTCTGCCGGCCGATGTCGGAGACGTCGTCCTGGGCGAGATGCACGTCACGCGCGTGGTCGATGGCGACACCATCTGGGTCGACGGGCTCGACGCGTCGCTGCGGCTCCTCGGCATCGACACCGAGGAGACGTTCAAGACCGACGCGGACCGGCGCGGGTACGCGGCGGGCTGGGCGGCGTACGCGGCGGGCAAACGCGCGGCGGGCGCCCGGCCGGCGAAGTACGCGACGCCGCTCGGCGAGGACGCGAAGGTGTTCGCGAAGCAGTTCTTCGCGGGCGTGGAGCGCGTGCGCGTGGAGCGCGACGACCCGGCGGAGATCCGCGACCGCTACGGCCGGTACCTCGCGTACGTTCTCGCGCGGACGGGCGGCGCGTGGGTGAACTACAACGTCGAGTGCGTGCGCGCGGGGATGGCGCCGTACTTCACGAAGTACGGCCGTTCGCGCCGGTACGACGCGGACTTCGTGGCCGCGGAGGCGGAGGCGAAAGCCGCGCACCGCGGGATCTGGGCGCCCGGCGCGCAGGGGTACCCCGACTATCCCGAGCGCGAGGCGTGGTGGACGGCGCGGGGCGAGTTCGTGGGGAAGTTCCGCGCGGCGGCGAGCGGGGACGCGCGGTACATCGACGTCAGCCACGAGGATGCGCCGAGCGCGCTCGCGGCCCGCGTGGGCTCCGAGGTCGTGATCCTCGGGACCGTCGGGGACGTCTTCGAGGGTGACCGCGGCCCCGTGCGCGTGATGCTCGCGCGTACGGGGACCGAGGATCTGCCGATCGTGATCTTCGACCGGGACGTGTTTCGGCAGACGGGGCTCGCTCACCGGAAGGGCGAGTATGTGACGGTCACCGGGACCCCGTCGGTCTATGCGGGCCGCGGGGCGGGCCGCCGGGCGGGCCGCGGGGCGGGCCGCGGTCATGGCCGGGGCACGCGGAACCAGGTCGAGATCGTGATCGACAAGGCCGACCAGGTCGTACTGTCCCCCCTCCCCGCCCTGGCCGCGCCATGATCCTGTCCTCGCTTCGTTTGCTGCTGCTCGGCGCGGCCGGTGCGGCCGGTGCGGCCGGGCTCGGCGCGGCGTGCGGCCCGACGGCGGTGGTCCACGGCTGCACGGCCAGCCTCCTGCCCGGCGACCTCGTGATCACGGAGGTCTTCCCGGACTTCGCGCCCGGAGCCGCGGGCGGTGGTGACACGGGGAAGGAGTGGTTCGAGATCTACAACGCGAGCGACAACCCGCTCGAGCTCGAGGGCCTCACGATCACGAGCAGCCGGCCCGATGGCGGCTCACCGTCCTCGCACCGGATGACCGAGGTGGTGATCGCACCAGGGCAGTATTTCGTCCTCGGCGATGACGATCCGGCGGCGCTGTCGGCGTACGTCAACTACGGGTACGGCGGCGATCTCGGCGAGATGTTCAACGCGGGCGGCGGCAAGCTCGCGCTCGGCTGCGGTACGACCGAGATCGACTCGGCCGTGTACAGCGACGTGAAGGCCGGGCACTCGCGCGAGCTGACGTCGGCGCGGCCGCCGGACTACACGCTCACGAGCGACCTCGCGAACTGGTGCCAGGGCGACGCGACCGAGTTCGAGGACGGCAACTTCGGAACGCCCGGCCAGGAGAGCGACTGCGAGCCCCTCGTCGTCGGCCAGTGCAACGACAGCGGCACCGTGCGGCCAATCGTGTCGCCGTCGCCCGGCCAGCTCGTCATCACCGAGGTCATGGCGAACCCGGCGAAGGTCGGCGACGCCCTCGGCGAGTGGTTCGAGGCGCAGGTCATCGGGGACGCGGACCTCAACGGCATCGGGCTCGACCGCGCGGGTGACACCGTGCCGCCGGATCTCGTGGCGGCGGCGGCCACCGACTGCCTGCATGTGGTCGCGGGCGAGCACATCGTGTTCGCCCGCAACGCCGAGGCGACGCAGAACGGCGGCCTCCCGGTGGTGACCGGCACGTTCAGCTTCTCGATGGTCAGCGGCACGGCGAGCACGCCGGGGGACGTGCAGATCCTTCTTGGGACGTCGGTCATCGACGCCGTGAGCTGGACGAGCTCCACGAGCGGCGTCGCTCGCCAGCTCGACCCGAGCGCCACAGATCCGCAGGCCAACGACGACCCGAGCAACTTTTGCGACGCCGTCGTGCCGTATGGCCTCGGCGACCTCGGCACGCCCGGCGCGCCCAACGCGGCCTGCTCGCACGGGCCCCAGCCCGGCACGTGTTCGGACAACGGCACGTCGCGCCCGATCGTCAAGCCGGCAGCGGGCGCGCTCGTCATCACCGAGGTCCTGCCGAACCCGGCGGGTGACGAGACGAAGCGCGAGTGGATCGAGATCACGAACACGGGCAGCGCGGCGTTCGATCTGAACGAGCTCGGGATCGATCGAATCGATGACTCGCGGATGCCCGACGTCGTGCAGGCCGCGGAGTGCCGCGCCGTTGCGCCGGGCGGCGTCGCGCTGTTCGCGCGGTCCACCGACGCGGCGGCGAACGGCGGCCTGACCACGGTGGACGCGACGTTCGGCTTCACGATGCTGAACTCGAGCGGCAGCGTGCAGATCCTCGACGGCCCGACGCTCCTCGACGCCGTCACCTGGGGCAGCACGGCGGACGGCGTGTCGCTGCAGCTCGATCCGAGCAAGACGACCTCGACGGACAACGACGTCCGCACCAACTTCTGCCCCGGCACGACCGCGTATGGCGATCTGTCGAACAAGGGCACCCCGCGGGAGGTGAACGTGTCGTGTCCCGGCATGTGATCGCCGCGGCCGTCGCCGCCGTCGTCGCGCTGGGGGGCTGCGTGGGCGCGTCCGGCGAGCCCGACGCGGGCGGCCACCCGAGCTGCGGGCCCGCGACGGGGACGGTCGACCACGTGGTCGACGGCGACACGATCGTGCTGACGAGCGGCGAGCGCGTCCGCTACTTGCTCGTCGACGCGCCCGAGACCACGTTCGGCCACACCGACTGCTACGGCGGTAACGCGACCCGGTTCAACACGGACCTGGTCGGCGGCCAGGCGATCGCGCTGCGCTACGACGCCGTCTGCCGCGACGACTACGGCCGGCTGCTCGCGTACGTCACCGTCGGTGAGACCGAGGTCAACGCGTTGCTCGTCGAGCGCGGCTACGCGTGCGTCCTGCACATCGCGCCGAACGGCGACGCACGCCTCGCCGAGTTCGCGGACCTCGAGGCGCTCGCGCGCACCGACGAGCGCGGCGTGTGGAGCTGTCGGCCGCTGCCGCCGGCATGCCGGTGACCGCGTGTTAGCGTGGCCGCATGCCGCTCGCCACGATCGTCGCCGGATGTGATCTCTCGGTTCCCGGTGATCTCGCCGTCGATCGCGCCGTCGAGCTCGCGCTCGCCCACGGAGCGCGGCTCGTGCTGGTCCACGCGCAGCACGACGCCGCCGAGGACCACGCCGGCGACGCCACGACGCTCGAGGCGATCGGCGAGGTCACGGCCGCCGTGCACGTCGAGGCGGCGCGCCACCTCGCGGACCGGCTCGCGCTCATCCAGGCGCGCGGCGTGGCGGCCGAGGTCGCAAGCCGACCGGGCCCGCCGGGCGAGATCGTCGCCGCCATCGCCAAGGAGCACGACGCGGATCTCATCGTGATCGGCACGCACGGCCACACCGGCCTCGCGCGCATCCTGCTCGGCAGCGTCGCGAGCTCGACGCTGCGCCATGCGCCGTGCGACGTGCTCGTGGTCCGCGGCGCCGCGACCGCGCCGTACAAGAACCCGCTCGTCGCGGTCGACTTCTCGCCCGCCGCCACGCGCGCGATCGCCCACACCGCGGACCTCACGGCGCCGGGCGCGCCGGTCCACGCCGTCCACGCGTGGCAGCTCCCCGCCGGCTCGTGGGGCGCCTCGCTCCTCGGCCAGGCGCGCTTCCCGTGGAACACGGTGCGCGACGCGGTCCTCAGCTCCGTGCAGGGCCAGGCCGACAAGCTCGTCGCCGAGCAGCAGCCGAAGCTCGCCGGTCACGCGCTCGGCGTGCAGCTCGTCCAGGGCCCGCCGGCCACCGCGATCACCGACCTGGCCGCGAGCGGCGGCCACGACCTGATCGCCGTCGGCACGCACGGCCACCGCGGCTTTCGCCGCCTGCTCCTCGGCAGCGTCGCCGAGAGCGTGATCTCCCACGCGCCCTGCTCGGTGCTCGTGGTCCACGGCGAGCACGCCGGCGAGACGGCGCAGTTCGAAGAGGTCTGACGCGACGCAACGCGCGAACCGGACCGCCCGGCGAGCCTGGTGTTCAGGCGCCGCCGTCGAGAGAGAGCGCGGCGATCTTGTTGTCAGCCTTCGCCTCGGCGTCGGCGTCCGGCAGCGGCTTCTTCTGCTCGGTGATGTTCGGCCACGGCTCGGCGGACGCGGCGCTGGCGGCGAGGGCGGCCGGCCACTTGGAGGTGTCGAGCTCCTCGGCCTTCTTGATGCCGGTCACGAGCGCGTTGATGTCCTTGTAGATCGCCCACTTCGCGGGGAGCTCGCTCTCCTCGAAGATGGCCGTCGTCGGGCACTCGGGCTCGCATGCGCCGCAATCGATGCACTCGTCCGGATTGATCGCGATCGAGTTCTTGCCCTCGTAAAAACAATCCACCGGGCACACGGCCACGCAGTCGGTGTACTTGCACTTCACGCACGGGTCGGCGACGACGTAGGCCATGAATGACTCCTGCGCACAATCTAGCCCCAACTCCCGGCGCGCCGGAAGGCCGCGCGCGGAAAAGTCGACCGTCGTCGCGCTCGTGGTCACCGCGCTTGCCATCGGCGCGCCCGCCTGCACCGGCAAGGCCGCGCCGCCGCCCGCCCCGACCGTCGCCGACGCGGGCTTGTCCCGCGACGGTAGCGGCGCCGAAGGGCGGCGCGGTGTGATCGCCGACGCGGGCTTGTCCCGCGACGGCAGCGGCGCCGAAGGGCGGCGCGGTGTGATCGATCCGGCCTACGCGGCCGACATCGGCGCGATCTGCGACGCGCTCCACCGCTCGAACGCCGACCAGCTCTCGGTCTCCGCGCGCACCGTGACCGTCGCCATGTGGCTCGGCGACAACCTCAAGACCGCCGAGGCGCGCGCGTTCCTCGTGCGCACGCAGCCCCTCATCGGCGACGCGAAGGCCGCCGCGCTCGAGGCCGAGCAGGCCAAGGTCGGCCTCGCCGCCTGCCCGCTGGCGCTCGCGTGGCGCGCCGCCGCCACCACCCCGACGGGCGGCGCCCCGCTACCCTGAATAACCGGTCTTGTCCGTCGACGCGCCCGGCTTGCCGCCGACGTCCGCGCTCGCCTCCTCGGGCGGCGCCGGGTGGATGCCGAAGCGCTTCTCGATCAGGTCGTGCACCGCGTAGATCACCGGCGTCACGAGGATCGCCGCCGCGAGCTTGATCACGTACGACGTGATCACGATGTTCAGGTACGCGTCGAACGAGACCTTGCCGATCCAGATGATCGCCGAGATCACGATCGTGTCGATGAGCTGCGAGACAGCCGTCGAGCCCGTCGAGCGGAGCCACAGCATGCGATTGCCGGTGAGGCGCTTCAGCATGAAGAAGACGGAGATGTCGACGAGGTTCGAGATCAGGAACGCCACCATCGACGCGAGCTGGATCTTCGTCGCCTGCGTGAAGACCGCCGTGAACTCGTGCGGACCGACGTTGCCGTCCGCGGCCCACTGCGGGTCGATCGCGATCGATGCCCACGGCATCGCGCCCGACAGGTAGCAGATGCCGAACGACAGCGCGGCCATCACGACCGCGAGGTAGGTGACGCGGCGCACCACCACCCG
>JANXOM010000219.1 GCA_025353585.1 Deltaproteobacteria bacterium | reverse complement strand
CTCGCCGCGAACGAGAACGGCAGCTCGCCGCGCCGCGCGCGGGCGCCGAGCGCGCTTGGCGGGGCCACGGCGGCGCCCCCCGGCGCGGCCCCGACCAGGAGGGGGCCCGCGCTGCCCCCGACGGGCGCCTCCGCCGCGGCGGCCACGCCGGGCACGATGACGCGCTCGATCACCGGCCGATCGACGTCCGCGAGGAGCGTCCGCGGCGACACGGCGACGACCGTCGCCAGCACCGCCACGCCAACGCCGCCCGCGATCGCCGCCCGGCGCGCGAGCCGGTGCCGGGCGCCCGCCTCGAGCGCGGCGAGCAGCGCGTCCATCGTCGGATAACGGTCTGCCCGCGCGGTCGCCGTGCCCCGCGCGACCACGCGTCCGAGCCACGCCGGCGCGCTGGCACCGACGGCCGCGCCGAGGGCGACGCAGAACGCGTACTGGTCGGCGCGCGCATCCACCGCGCTCCCCGCGCGCTGCTCCGGCGCCATGAACGCCGGCGTCCCCGCGATCACGCCCGCCCGCCCACCGCCGATCGCCGCGAGCCCGAAGTCGGTCACCACGACCCGCCCGCCGCGGTCGACGAGGACGTTGTCCGGCTTGAAGTCGAGGTGCACGAGGCCCTTGTGATGCACGTACGCGAGCCCGCGCCCCGCCGCGAGGAACGCCGCCAGCAGCTCACGCCACGGCCGCGCGCGCTCGGCGCACCAGTCACGCAAGGTCGCGCCCGCGACGTACTCCATGCACACGTAGAGCTGGCCGTGCACGATCCCGACGTCGTGGACCACGGCGATGTTCGGGTGCTGCAGGCGCGCCATCGTCTGCGCCTCGGCGAGCAGCTCGGCGCCGCGGTCCGCGCGCGGCCGGAGCACCTTGATCGCGACGCGCCGGTGCAGCGTGGTGTCGTGCGCCTCGTAGACGACGCCCATGCCGCCGACGCCGAGGACGCGGCGGAGCGCGTAGCGGCCGAGCTGATCGCCGACCTTGGGCAGCCGTGCGTCGTCGATCGCGGAGAGCCCGCGCCCGAGGTCCGCGACGAGCTGGCGGCAGGCGGAGCACGCGTCGAGGTGCAGCTCGAGGCGCGCCGCGGCGGCTGCGTCGATCCCGCCCGCGACGAGCGCCGCGACCGTGTTGTCGCCCGCGCATGCCGGGGCGGCGACCATCAGCCCGCGCCTCGCGCCGGCCGCGCGAACACCTGGCGCAGGGTCAGGTCGGCCACGTTCGTGATGATGCGCATGATGCTCGCGAGCTCGGACTCGCTGACCCGCAGGGCGACCCGCATGCGCTCGCGCGTCGCGGCGATGAGGGCGGCGCGGGCGGCGTTGATCTGGCGCGCGGCCGTGGCGCGATGCACGTGATAGATCGCGGCGATCTGATCGATGCCGAGCTCGTCGAGGACAGTGTGGCGGAGGAGCGTTCGCTCGCGCGGGGCGAGGCTGGCGACGGCGCCCGCGAACGCGGTGCGAAATTCGTCGCCGTAGAGGCGCTTGAGGTACGCGAGCTCGGGATCGGGGACGCCAGGCGCGAGCTCGTCGAGGTGGTGGTCGTCGAGAGCGGTGGTGCGCTTGTCACGATCGGCGGCGCGGATCGCGAGGCGCGTGGCGCAGACACGGAGCCAGATGGCGAGCGGCGCGCGACCATCGTAAGCGGCGATGCCGCGGCGACCATCGCGCGCGACGAGCATGCGTTCGCGCAGGATCTGGAGCTGCTCCTGGTGATCGGCGAAGCTCGCGAGCGCCCGCGCGACGGCGGGCATGACGTCGCGCTCGAACGCGCCGAGGGCCTGCGGGTCGGCGCGGTCGCAGGCGCACGCGAGGTAGAGATCGTGGAGGTGGCGCGCCGCCAGCGCGGCGCCGTCGCCGACCCACGCCGCGACGAACGCGGCGAGCGCGTCGTCGGGGACGTCGATGCCCGGGTGACCGGCGCGCGCGGCCGCCCAGGGCGAGTCAGCGGCGGAGGGCGGCACCGGAGCCGGAGCCCCCGTCGGACCCGAACCCAGATCCGACGTCGGAGCCGGACCCGCAGCTCCCATCGGAGCCGACGCCCGATCCATCACCCGAGCCACCGCCCGAGCCTATCCCGGAGCCTCCACCCGAGCCATCACTCGATCCGCAGCCCCCATCCGAGCCCGCCCCCCACCCGGAGCCGTCATCCCATCCCCCGCCCGAGCCGTCGTTCGAGCCCCAACTCGAGCCGTCGCCCGAGCCGTCGCCCGAGCCGTCGCCCGAGCCGTCGCCCGAGCCGTCGTTCGAGCCCCAGGCCGAGCCGTCGTCCGAGCCCCAGGCCGAGCCGTCGCCCGGGCCCCAGGCCGAGCCGTCGCCCGAGCCCCAGGCCGAGCCGTTGTCCGAGCCCCAGGCCGAGCCGTTGTCCGAGCCCCAGGCCGAGCCGTTGTCCGAGCCCCAGGCCGAGCCGTTGTCAGAGCCCCAGGCCGAGCCATTGCTCGAGCCCCCGCACGAGCCATCGCCCGCCCCGTCGTCCGAGCCCCCCGGCGCGGTGCGTTGCGCGAGGCGCCCGTCGGGTTGAGCGGTACATGCCGCAAGACAGAGCGCGCCGAACACGAGCGCCCGGAAGAATGGGAGATGCATGGATGATCCTTTCACTGCATCCCGGATACACGCGCGCTCCTGCGCGGTCGCATCTCTCCGCGCGATCACCCCGATTCGTGAACAAGCGCGGGGCGTTGCGCGCTCACCGGGGAGCCCCCCTACCGCCGCCACGGCCGCGCGCGCGGCGGCCTCTGGTATCTTACGCGGGTGGGCGTCCCGGAGCTCCATGCGATCGTCGTCGACGCGGCGCGACCGATCGCCGAGCGCGAACGGGCGCTGACCGAGCTGCGCGCCCATGGCGCACGGTTCCCGGAGCTGTCGTGGCGCGCGGCGATCCGGGAGCCACTGCGGGGCGTGCTCGGCGAGCTGGGCCTGCTCGGCCCGACGTTCGACGAGGACTTCGACGAGGCCGCCCCGACCCGCCTGCTCGCGCTCGACCGGCTCGTCCTGTGGGCGATCGAGAGCCTCCCGCTCCGCTGCGTGCGCGTGCCCGCGGATCTGCGCGCGTGCACGACCGCGCCGTTCCGCGCCGCCCTCGCGCGGGTCGCCGCGTGCGAGCCGGTGGTCGTGGTGACCGGGCACGCGCAGAGCCCGGCGGCGGTGAGCGTCACGCTCGGCGCGGCGCGCGGCACGCTCGGCACCGCGGATCCCGGCCGCGATACCGGCGCCCTGCTGACCGCGTGGGCCGCGCTCGCCGGGCCGCCGCGGACGGTCGTGATGATCGCGAAGCGCACGCTGTGGCTCGCCACGGCCGCGCAGCTCCGCACGGCGGAAGCGCTCGGGCTCGCCGTCTCCCGCACGGTCTCCCGGCCGCTCTCGGCGCGCGAGGCCATCGACGCGGTGCTGCCCGGCGCCCCGGTCGCGGCGCTGCACGATCTGGATCTGACCGACGACGAGGCCGACGCCCGGGACGACCGTCATGCCGCCCTCCACGCGGCGTGCGACCTCAGCGACCGGATCTCCAGCGTCGACATCGCCGGCCGCCGGATCACGTTGACCATCGACGGGCTGCGCGCGAGCCTCGAGATGCCGCGGGTACGCGACGGCAACGTCGGTGGGTTCATCACGCGCCTGTTCGAGGCGCTCGCCGACGTGCTCGAGCCGCGGCTCGGCCTCCTCCCGGTCCTCGCCGTCGGCGACCTCGTCGTCCTCGTGACCGCGGCCGAGCGCGATCGCCTCCAGGCGGCCGGCCTGCTCCTGTAGGCCCGCGCGTCCGCCCACTGGACCGCGACCGGCGTGCGGCGCCGCGGTCTCGCTCTGCGTCCACGTGACACCCAAGAACTTTCACTCGTTCGTGTCGCTCGTGCGTCCAATGCCCGCATGACGCCCCGCCTCGCCTGCGTGATCGCGACCTGCCTCCTCGGTGCCCACGGCACGACCGTCCGTGCCGACCGCCTCCCCGACCCCGCCTCCCCTCCGCCGGAGTCCGGCGCCGAGCCCGAGCCGATGCCGAGGCCGCCGATGCAGCCGCAGGTCGAGAGGGCGAGCCCCGCCTCCGGCTACGTCCAGACCGGCGAGCTCATCGGGTATCGCGAGCCCTCGCCGATGAGCACCGCGCAGGAGTACCTCGTCCTCGCCACCGGCGCCGAGGTCGGCGGCACGCTGCGCACGATCACCGCCGATGGCGGCGTCGGCACCGGGCGCCTCAAGCTCACCGACCTCGCGCTCTTCGATGGGCACCTCGAGTGGGCCGTCGCGAAGCACTACGAGCTCGACGTGCAGGCCAGCCTCCTCGCGAAGCAGCCGAGCGGCGCGGGCGAGGACATCTTCCAGGGCGGCTCGCTCACGCTGCGGCGCGCCCTCGGCACGTGGACCGCGGGCGCCATCGCGGGCTCGGTGACGCCGCTGCTCGATCTCGGCGGCCTCGCGTACGGCGGGTCCCTGTTCGTGACGCACAAGAAGCGCCTCAACGAGATCGTGACGTTCGCGCTGGCGGCGGGGGCGAGCTCCACGATCATCGCCGCGACGCACACCGTCGATACGCCGTGGTTTCTCGAGGGCGCCGGGCACGCCGCCGTGCTCGTGCGCATCCCGAACGGCGTCTGGGGCGGCTGGCTCGGCGCCGGCTACGCGCTGCCCGCATATCACCACGGCCACGATCCGGTGAGCGGCATGACGCTCGATCCGCAGCCCCGCCTCGACATCGATATCGGCACCGGCGTCGAGCTGAGCGAGGACTGGTACCTGTCGGCCGACCTCATGATCCTCGACCGCGGCGACCTCGCGAACCCGGCCACGCGCCTCCCCGTCCTCGACGGCGGCTTCGATCAGATCCAGATCACCGTCGGCGTCACCCGCCGGATCAAGGGGAAGGACAAAGGCGACGGGACGCGCGGCATCAGCGACCCGCTGATCCAGCTGTGACGCGAGCGGACCCAGGCGAGTCGACTGACCGCTGCGCCAGCCTGGCGCAGCGCCGACGACACAGACGCCCGAAACAGGCGTGACGCGGTGTGGCACGCATGATGCGTTGCGCCGCCGCATGCGCGCTGTCCTCGCACTTGCCCTGTGTCTCGCCTCCGCCTGTGCCACCGTCCCCGACGACGATGGCGATCTCGTCGCGGACCAGGTGACCGCTTCGCCATCGGATGACGGCAAGGCCGACCAGGCCGACCTCGCCTTCACCGCGATCCCCGATCTGAGCCTCAAGGTATCGGTCGGCACGAGCGAGGAGGGTCGCGTGATCCGCTCGGCGAGCTCGTACAGGGCCGCGTTCGGCACGGCGCCGCCGGCGGATCTCGACTTCTCGCAGACGTGGCTCGCCGTCTACTCCGGCGGCTCGCAGACCACGGGCGGCTATCACGCGTCCGTCCTCCACGTCCGGTTGTCGGATTCGGGCGCGTCGGTGAAGGTCACGGCGAACCTCGACCGCCCGGGGGCGGATTGCGCGGTGACGCAGTCGCTCACCAAGCCGATCGCGGTCGTGAAGTTCGCCGCGCAGGCCGGCGCCACGCGCACGGCGTTCACGAAGACCACGACGACGACCGCGTGCACGGCGCAGAGGTGCGGCGCCGCGCTCGACAGCGACGTGACCGCGCTCGTGCAGGGCATGACCTACATGAGCGAGAGCGACTATCCGCTGGTCCCCTTCGACTACACGGGCGCCGGCGCGCCATCGATCGCGAAGATCCGTACGCTCGCGGGCGCCACTGGCGCCGGCGTGTCTCGCTCGTTCGCCGCGTTCTTCGACCACGCCACCACCGTCTTCGACCCGGGTGACCCGGCAGCCGTCGCGTACGCCGCGCGCTACCAGGCGCTCCGCACGTACCTCGAGGCGAACCTGACGAGCCGGGCCGTCTATCGCTTCGGCGCGGTGCAGATCAAGGTCTTCATCGTCGGCCTCGACGCCTGCGGGAACCTGGTCGGCCTGTCGACCGTATCGATCGAGACCTGATCCGCCGTCACGCGCGCCGCGGCGTCGACCGCGCGCCGCGGCCCGCGAGGCCGGTGGCGAACGCCGTGAACGCCGCGATCGCCGCATCGTCGACGTCGCGGACGCTGTGCGACAGGGCTCAGGTCAGCATGCCCGGCGCGGGCCGCTCGAGAGCCCTGGTGAGCCGTCACGAGCGCGTGATAGCCTGCGGCTCGGGGGGCTATCACCATGCTCAGTCGCGCCGGTTTGTTCGTCGTCGTGGTTTGCGCCGCCGCTGCCTGCGGTCCGCACCATACGGAAGGGGCCAACGATGCCAACGGAGGGACCGACGGTCACGTCGACGGCGCGCCGCTGCCGCACACGTTGCAATCGCTCGACGTGGAGCCGCAGAACCAGATCGTCCAGCTCGATCTGAACACCCCGGGCGCGCAGGACTTCACCGTCACCGCCGTCTACGCCGACGGCGTGAACGAGGACGTGACGACGCAGGTCACGTGGGCCGTCGCGAACCCGCTGGTCGGCGCGTTCTCGAACGCCACCCTCGAGATCCCTGCCTTCACCGCGTCAGCGGCGATCACCTCGCCGATCTCCGCCACGCTCGGCATGGTCGCCGGCCAGGCGCAGATCACGGTCGCGGCCTATCGCCAGTCTGGCCCCGCGCAGGACTTCTTCTTCATCTTGCCGTACCAGGACCCGGCGGGCCCCGCCACGAAGCCGCTGGCGTTCTCGACGAGCATCCCCGCGCTGGACGTGTTCTTCCTCATGGACACCACGGGCTCGATGATCGGCGAGATCCAGAACCTCCAGAACGCGCTCACCGCGACCGTCATCCCCGGCATCCAGGCGGCCGTCACGAACAGCCAGTTCGGGGTCGGCGCGCTCGAGGACTTCCCGATCCTGCCGTTCGGCAACGAGCAGGGCGCCGATTGCGGCCGCGGCGGCGAGGCCGCGCCCGACCAGCCGTTCAAGCTCAAGCAGGCCATCACGGGCACGACGTCGGCGATCCAGGCTGGCGTCGCGGCGCTCTCGGTCAACAACGCGCCGATCGGCTGCGGCAATGACTGGCCCGAGGGCGGGCTCGAGGCCATCTACCAGGTGTCCACCGGCGAGGGCATCACGGCCCCGGCGCCCGCGAGCGTCCCCGCGAACCACACCGGGCTCGGCGGCGTCGGCTTCCGGCAGGGCACGCTGCCCGTCGTCGTCACGATCACGGACGCCAACACGCACGGCGTCGGCGAAGCCGGATCGTGCACCACGACCGGCGACGCGAACGCCTACTCCGGTGATGTCGCGACGAACGCCCACTCGCGCCAGCAGACGAAGGCGGCGCTCGCGGCGATCTGCGCGCGCGTCGTCGGGATCGCGGCCATCCAGCCCACGCTCGACGCGAGCTGCTCGCCCGAAGAGTACCTGACCGACCTCGCCACGACCTCCGGCGCCCGCGTGCCGCCGGTCGCGTGGGATGTCGGGACGCGCCCCGCGGGCTGCGGCGCCGGCCAGTGCTGCACGGCGCAGAACGGCGGCGGCCGCGCCCCCGACGCGGACGGGCTCTGCCCGGTCGTCTTCGACGTCGCCCCCACCGGCACGGGCGTCGGCGCCAACATCGTCACCGGCATCCAGATGCTCGCGCGCTTCGCCACGTTCGACGTGACGAGCGACCGGGCGGGCGTCACGACCGACATCGACGGCGTCGCCCTGCCCGCCGGCCACACGACGGCGGACTTCCTGACGACGATCACCCCGTCGGGCGCCGTCATCCCGGCGCCGCCGCCGGTGCTGCCCACGCCGACGTTCGACGCGACGTCCTTCCAGACGGTCACGCCGGGCACCGTGGTGTCGTTCGCGGTCGACGCGTTCAACAGCTTCGTGCCCGCCACGAACCAGGCCCAGATCTTCCGGGCCACGATCCGCGTGCTCGCTGGTGGCTGCACGCCGCTCGATCAGCGCGACGTGCTTGTCCTCGTGCCGCCGGCGCCGATCGTCGTCAACTAGCAGGGCCGCGCGCCGCGGCCGTTCGGCTCACGACAGGTTGAAGTTGAAGTCGAACAGGTCGCTCTGGATATTGTCGATATCCTCGAGCTGCAGCGTGCAGGTGTACGTGAACGGCGTGGCCGACACGCCCGGGATCGTGATGGTCGCCGTGCCCGACGACACGGCCGGGCTCAGCGTGTTGGTCTCGTGGAAGTCGTTGGCCGCGTTCGCGCTGTCGGTGCAATCGAGGAAGTAGGTGTCCACGGGCGCGACGTCATCGAACGATACGGTGATGTCGAGGTCGAACGTGCCGTCACCGTTGTTGGTGGCGACGCCGCTGGCCGACGTGATGACGAGGCCGTTGTCCGTCGAGCTGCTGCCGCAGGCAGGCACGAGGAGGGCACCGAGGGAGAGGGCGAGGGTCGTCAAGAGAAGCTTGTTTCGCATGACCTTCAGCTTAACCAATCAGGGGCAAAAGTGCTCTCGCGAGACCACCCGCTTCACCCCGTTCTCACGAACCTGCCGCACGTTGCCGCGAGGTGTGCGCCAGCGCTCTTGATGAATTTTTTGAGGTCTGATTCGTCGCGCGGGCCGGGCCTCAGAGACCGCGAATAAATCGCGGTCTCTGTCGATCGGCTTGTCGGCTCCGCCGCCGGCGCCGGTCCGGAGGAGATCGCCCGCGACGCCGCGGG
>JANXOM010000213.1 GCA_025353585.1 Deltaproteobacteria bacterium | reverse complement strand
GCGACGTCACGGGGGCCGCGCGCGACGTCCCGGAGGTCGGCGTCGGGGACCGGCCGGGCTTCGCCGGCCTGGCTCGCTTCACGGGTCCGGCCGCCCTCCTCGGCCCGGTCGCCTTCGCCCCGCGAGACGACTTCGTCGGCGTGGCGGTCTCCGTGGCGTTCGTCGGCTTACCCCGCGTGCTGGGCTTCGTCTTTGCCGGCGCGGCCGCCTTCGCGAGCTTGGACCGCAGGGCGGGCGGAGCGGGCTTGGCGGGCGACGCCAGCGTGCGCGACGAGCTTGCCGCCTTCGTTCGGACCTCGCTTGCCTTCCGTTTCTTCATGAACGCACCGAGCATACGCCGCGTGCCCGGGCCGCCGCCGCGTCGATGTCGTGGGGGATCGCCAGGCCCAGCGACCGGGGACCGTCGGGCCTACCCGCCCTGGACGCTCGTGGCCCGAAGGTGCGCCGTGAGAGCCGGTAGCTAGCGAGGACGGCGACGAGTCGTTCGCGGCGAGATCGACCTGGCTCGCGATCCCGGCTCATCGCGGGTGTCCGCGCGTGCCACGTGCTCGCGCTGCGCGACGCGATCGCGCCGAGCGCACGGATCGCGTCGGCCGCCCCGCCGCCGCCGCGAGCCTGCACCGCCGACACATCGTGGCGGCCGAACAGGCGCTCGATGAGGCCGAGGCGAGGCCGAGGCGAGGCCGAGGCGACGCCGAGGTGGGCCGAGGTGGGCCGAGGTGAGGTCGAGGTGAGGCCGAGGTCCATTCGAGGTGAGGGAGCCGGTCGCTCGCAACCCGCCGTGCCCCGCCGCCGATCGCCCGCGGGTCGCCGCTCTTCGGGGGCCCACACATCGCGGCCCTCGCCGCACGCCGGAAGCAGCGCGACTTCGAGGTCAGCCGCCCTCGGCTAGCGCTCGTCGTCCGCGCCGACGATCGCCTCGAGCTTGACCGCGGCCTCGTCGAGGATCGCGCGGATCTTGCCCATCGCGTCCGGCGTCAGGCGCCCGCGCCGGGCGGCCCGGCGGAAGCCGCGGGCCAGGCCACGCACGCGCTGCATGACCGCATGGATCTCGCCGCGATAGTCCGCCCAGACGTCGTCGCTCTCGCTCTGCTCGTAAAAGCTCGCGACGTCCTCGCGGTGCTCCGCGAGGTCCGCCGTACCGGCCGGCGTGATCGCGTAGACCTTCTTGCCCTCGACCTCGGCGACCTTCACGTGCCCGAGCTCCTCGAGCATCTGCAGCGTCGGGTACACGACGCCCGGGCTCGGCTTGTACGCCCCGCCCGTCCGGTCCGCGATCACGCTCATGATCTCGTAGCCGTGCCGCGGCGTGTCGCGCAACGCGTCGAGCACGAGGTAGCGGACGTTGCCGCGCTCGGCGCGCTGCGGCCGCTCGCGAAACATCTCCTGCCAGGCCATCCCGCCGCCGCCGAAGCCGATGCCCTCGCGGCCGCGCGCACGCCCACCCGGACCACCCGGACGACCCGGACCACCGGGGCCGTGCGGGCCTCCACGCCCGCGTCCCGGACCACGCCCGCCACCCCGACCATCACTCTCACCGGTGAACCAGCGAGCAAACTCGTTGAAATACATCAGATTCTCCATTTTGGTAGACCCATCGTTCCGATGCGTCTGTAGATATATCTATAGCCATGACGTTTCGACTGTCAACGCAAAATCGCGATCCGCGGTACCTACGCGCCGTGCCGCGGTCCGAACCCGAGCCCGCCGAACCCTCGGGCCGCCTCGTCGCCATCTTCGCGTTCGCGTGCGCGCTCTCGGTCGCGAACATCTATTACGCGCAGCCACTCGTCGGCTTCATCGCTCCGGAGCTCGACCTCTCGCCGCGGGCGTCGGGCTTCATCATGACGCTCACGCAGCTCGGCTACGGCACGGGCCTCCTCTTCCTCGTGCCGCTCGCCGATCTCTTCGAGAACCGGCGGCTCATCATCCTCGCGCTCGGCGGCGTGGTCGTCGGGCTCGCGGGCATCGCCCTCGCGCCCGGCGCGGCGACCTTCATGGCCGCGTCGTTCGTCGTCGGCGTGTGCGCCGTCGCGACGCAGATCCTCGTGCCGCTCATCTCGCACCTGACGCCCGAGCGCTCGCGCGGCCGCGTCGTCGGCAACGTGATGGGCGGCCTCCTCGCCGGCATCATGCTCGCGCGCCCGATCGCGAGCGTCGTGTCCGGCCATTTCGGCTGGCGCACGGTGTTCGCGGGCTCCGCGGTGGCCATGGCGATCGCCGCCGTGGTCCTCGCGCGCGTGTTGCCGCAGCGCCAGCCGACCGGCGCGCGCTCGTATCGCCAGACGCTGCGCTCGATGGCGGTGCTCGTGGCCACGACGCCCGTCCTCCGCCGCCGCGCGCTCTACCAGGGCCTCATGTTCGGCATGTTCACGCTGTTCTGGACGGCCGCGCCGCTCCTGCTCGTGAAGCAGTTCGGCATCTCGCACGACGGCCTCGCGTGGTTCACGCTCGCCGGCGCGGCGGGCGCCCTCTCCGCGCCCCTCGCCGGGCGCCTCGCCGATCGCGGCTGGTCCCGGCCCGCCACCGGCCTCGCCATGGCGACGGCGGCGCTCGCGTTCGGGCTCGGGCTCGCCGCGGCGGAGGTCGACTCGCTGCCGCTGCTCGTCGTCGCCGCGGTCCTCCTCGACGGCGCCGTCCAGATCACGCAGGTCGTCAGCCTGCGCGCGATCTACGTCCTCGCGCCCGAGAACCGCAGCCGCCTCAACGGCCTCTACATGGCGTTCACGTTCGTGTGCGGCGCCACGAGCTCCGCGCTCGCCACCGCGATCTACGCGTACGGCTGGCCGGCGCTCGCGTGGACCGGCGTCGGGATCGCGGTCTGCGCGCTCCTCGCCTTCGCGACCGAGCGCGCTCCTAGCGCGCGTTCTTCGCGCGCGTTCACCTCCGTATAGGCGACCCCGCCGGGTCCTCGGCGGGCGGCGTCGATCGACAGAGAGCGTGAATCGAAAGATTCACACTCTCGGAATGTTACCGTCCGCGCCCCAGCATGACGGCCCCGCGGCCCGCCCTCTACGCGATCCTGTTCGCGCTCGGCCTCCTCGGCTACGGCGGGCTCGCGTGGGACCGCCTCGGCCATCCGTCCGGCGCGCCGCACTTCGTGTTGCAGGCGGACGCGTGGCTGCACGGCCGCGCGACGATCGAGCATCCGGTCGGCGACGACTGGGCGCGCGTCGAGACGGTCGCGCTCACGGACGGCACGGAGGTGTCGGGCCGCCGGCTGTCGTCGCGCAAGGTCTTCCGCACGCTGCAGGGCGACGAGGTCCCGCTCGCGCAGATCACGGCGTCGCGCGGCAAGACGACGTACATGTCCTTCCCGCCCGTCCCGACGCTGCTGATGATCCCCAGCGCGCTGATCGGCGGCGAGCAGGGGAACGACGTCATCCCGACGGTGCTCGTCGCGGCCGCGATCCTGCCGCTCGCGCTGCTGCTCCTGCGCGCGCTCGCCACCGCCGGCCTGTCGCGTCGCGAGCTGGCCGATGACCTGTGGCTCGTGGCCGCGCTCGCCTTCGGCAGCGTCCTGTGGTTCTCCGCCGTCGGCGGCCGCGTGTGGTTCACCGCGCACGTCGTCGGCGTCGCGCTCGCGCTCGTCTACGCGTGGGCGGCGGTCGGCGCGCGACGGCCGATCGCCGCCGGCCTCGCGCTCGGCGCCGCGGCCCTCACGCGCACGCCGATGGCGTTCATGTTCCCGCTGTTCGCGCTCGAGGCGTGGCGCGTCGCCGGCGGGCTCGCCGCGTGGCGCACGGATGCGGCGGCCATGCGGCGCGTGCTGGTGCCGGCGCTCGTGCGGTTCGCCGCGCCGGTCGTCGCGTTCGCGCTCGCCGGCATGGCCTACAACTACGCCCGCTTCGGCGCGCCGGCGGAGTTCGGCCACACGTTCCTCGAGGTCCGCCAGCAGGCACAGATCGAGCAGTACGGGCTGTTCAGCTACCACTACCTCGCGCGCAACCTCGCCGTCGCGTTCACGCTGTTGCCCGAGTGGCTCGGCCACGCGCCGTACATCCAGATCGGCGGCCACGGCCTCGCGATGTGGTTCACGACGCCGCTGCTCGCGTTCGTGGTGTGGCCGCGCGACAAGCCGCCGATCCACCGCGCGCTGTGGGCGACGGTCGCGTGCGTCGCGCTGCCGTCGCTGCTGTACCAGAACTCCGGCTGGTTCCAGTTCGGCTACCGGTTCGGGCTCGATTACCTCGTGTTCCTCGTGATGCTCGTCGCGGTCGGCGGCCGTCCGCTCGGGCGGGTGGGCAAGGCGCTGATCGTGTTCGGGGTGGGGGTCAACCTGTTCGGGGCCGCCACGTTCGAGCGCGCGCCGCAGTACTACCGGCAGGGCGGCGATGCCTATGACGTCGTCGTTCGACACTGACCCGAATAGACAGCGGCCAGGGGGCGTTCCGGGGCGATGAGCCGGTGGGGTTCGCGAGCGCGGTGGCTGGTCGTCGGCGCGGCCGCGGTCACCGCGAGCTGTCAGCCGAGCGCGCGCGACCCGGCGCCGGGTCCGCGTCCACGGCCGGTCATCCCCGCCGACGCGGCCAGACCCGACCTCGGCGCGAAGCCGCCGGCCCCCGCCCCCCCGGCGCGGCTCCTCGTGGCCTTCGGACAGCGCACGCTCGCCGCGCTCGACCGCACCAACCCCGTCACGGACGAGGCCGCGCTCGCCGCCGCGAGCGACCTGCGCGCGGTCGGCCCGTGCACCCGTCCGACGCCGGACCAGCGCGCCGCCATCGCCACGCAGCTCGCCACGGCCGATCCGCGGACGGCGGACGCCGAGCTGCAGTTCGGCTGCGTGGAGCCAGCGGGGACGATCGTCGATGTGTACGCCGAGCGGGCCCGACCGGACCACCTGCAGGGCGTATGGCGCGTCGTCCGCGTCGGTGCCCACGGCGGCGTGACGCCGATCGCCGAGTACGTCGGCGCGGCCCGCTCCAGCTTCAGCGAGTGGGTGGACGAGATCGAGCTCGGGTCGCTCGCGCTCGTCGATCTCGACGCCGACGGCACGCTCGACGTCCTCGTCGACCGCGCCGAGCACGAGGGCGGCGCGCAGACGCACGACGCGACGCTCTCGCTCTGGACCTCGCGCACCGGGAAGACCACGAAGGTCGGCGAGCCCGGCGAGCTCTCCGGCGTCGTCACGGTCGCGCGCGCGCCGCTCCCCGGTGCAGGCCCGCCGCTCGTCTTGCAGATCGCCAGCTCCGAACCGCAGCGGCCCCACCGCTATCGCTGCGTGGAGCCGACGGGCGCGCTCGATCTCTGCCCGGCGCTGGTCGAGGCTCATCGCGCCGATCGCGCAGCACAGATCGCGAGCTGGTTCATCGGCGGTCATACGTATCCCGCGAGCGGCGATCTACCGGACCGCGAGCAGCTCGCCGCCCTCCTCGACGAGATGGGTGCGCCCGCCGCCGAGCGACCGGCGCTGCTCGCGGCCGTCCCCGCGACGACCACGGCGCAGCACGTCGCCGCGGAGATCGCGCGCGCGGTCGATCGCGTGCCGCGCGTCTTTGGCGAGCCGCGGCCGCCGCCGCGGCGGCTCGATCCGCGCCCTCCGGCGCTGATGTCACTCCTCGGGGACACGGCGTGCGCGCCCGCGAGCGCGACCCGGCGCGCGGCCGCGCAAGCGGCGGTCCAGCAATGGATCGCCGCCCACGACGGGCACTTCCCGGTCGATCACGCTGATTGCGCACCCGGCGCGGTCTGCCGATTCAAGCTGCACGCAAAGCCGGCGATCCTCGCCTCGTGCGCCGGTGATGCGCGCGCGTATTACAGCGTGCGCTGGTCGTTCGTCGCGGGCGGCGAGATGCTCGCGCGCGATGGCGTCTTCTACCTCGACGGCGGCGCGCCGCGCCTCGTCGTCGACGCCGCGGTGGCCGGCGACGCCGAGCTCTGCGGCGCGTGCGGCGGCCCGCCGCCGGCGTCCCTCGCCGTGCAGTTCTATCGCCACGGCCCGGCGCTCGTCGCGACGGCGCTCGCGCTGACCGACCTCTCGACCACCGGGACGCTACACGTCGCGGTGAACGGGGCGCTGCAGACCGTGCCGACGACGACGGCGAGCGGGTACCAGATCGCGGACGCGCCCGACGCCGAAGCCCTCGACCTCGTGAGCGCGCCGACGCCGTCCGGCGACACCGAGCTGTGGCACTGGAACGGGAGCTGGGGGGTCGTGGCCACGACGCGGCCGCCTGCGAGGGCGGCGGGCGCGGCTCCGCGGAGCGCGGTCGAGGCATGGGTGTGGCACGAGACGGCGGTCGCCGGTGCGCTGGCGGACCTGACCGCGTTCGCCGCCGACCGCTGGGCGGAGGACAGCGAGGCGCGGCGGACGACCGGTGACGAGCTGGTGCTGATCGGCGCGGACCCGGCCGTGATCGCGCGGGTGGCGGCGGCGGCGGCGACCGTGCGCTGAGCGAGCGGTCGTGCTGGCGTGCGCCCCAGCGCGCAGTGCGCGGGATGGCACGCGAGCGGACGGCGAACCTCTGGCCAGGACAGGGGGCGGGCGTGGCGCACCAAATGCACGAGCGTCGACCCATGAAAACCGACCCGAAGTGGTGGACCGACGAGCACACTGGCGCGTGGGACCGGATCAAGGATGCGATGAAGCGCGACTGGGAGCAGACCAAGGCGGACTTCAGCAAGAAGGCGGGCCACGAGCTCGACCAGACCGCCGGCGACACCCTGAAGCAGGCGGCCGGCAGCGAGCGCATCCCGCCCGCGACCGTGCCGAACGCGAAGCCGGCGGACGCGAAGTCGGGCGACACCGACTGGGCGAACGCGGAGCGCGGCTACCGCTACGGTGTCGGCGCGCGGGCGCACTACGGCTCGCCCACGTGGGACGAGGGCGTCGAGAGCAAGCTCGGCGACGAGTGGAGAAACCTAGATAGCGAGTCGACGTGGGACGAGGCGAAGGCCAACGTCCGACGCGGTTACGAGCGCGGCGGCAAGTAGCGGCGCGCGTCGCGCAGCAGATCGGGCTGCGCCTCGATAAACAGGTCGAGCAACCGCGTCATGGTGGCCAGCGCGACCGCCTGCCACGTCTGCGTGGAGCCATAGGTCGGGCTCCCCGCCGGCGTCACCACGTCGGACACGCCGCGCAGGATCACCACGGGCGTCCCGTTGCGCGCCGATACCCACGCGATCGCGCCGGACTCCCAGTCGCCCGCGACCGCGTGAAAGCGCGTGGCGAGGTCCGCGACCGCCGCCGGATCGAGGTCGCCGTCGGCGGAGGCCAGCGGCGCCACGCGCACCCGGCCGCGCAGGCGATCGGGCCAGGCCGCGGTGGCCAGCGGCGTCGCGTACTCCGCGATCGCCTCGGCCGGATCGCCCATCCGCTCGACGATGTCGTAGATGACCGTCTTGCTCGCGAGGATGACGTCCCCCGCAGCGGCCTGCCCCGCGAAGCCGCCCGCCGTCCCGAGATTCACGAGCAGCGCCGGGTGGAAGTGATCGATCGCGTACTGCGTCGAGCTCGCCGCGGCGACCTTGCCCCAGCCGCCGTGGAGAAACGTCGCCGGCCCGCCCGGCAACGCGGTCGTGAACCACTCGCCGGGCGGCGCGTGCTCGACCCGCGCCGCGGGGAAGCGCGCGCGGACCGCGGTCCACTCCGCGGTTGCCGAGATCAGGACGACGACGCCGCTCCGCGCGGACGTGGGCCCGGCCGGGGCGGCCGGCGCGTGACAGGCCGCCGCAAGAACGAGGATCGCGAACGGAACGCGCATGGGGGGACGATAGTCGCGAAGGCTCGGCTCGGCGTGGGCACGTGGAGCCGATGACGCACTGGCATGTGGGGACGCGGCCGAGCCTGATTGCACCCCGAGCGCCGGACCCGATGCGCCCCGGACGACGGACGCCGGCCAGGCGCTGCATGCCGGCGCGCCGGTCCCCCCGTCTCCGATGCGGCGCCGCCGCTGACCGGGTCGCCGGACTCGACCGGCACGGGCGACGCCGTGGTGGTCGGCGGCGCGTCCATCGGTCCGACGGGCCCGTTCTTCACCGCTCCCGGCACGAACGGCCGGAGCTGCGCCGCGTGCCACGACCAGGCGACCGGCCGGAGCGTCACCCGCGGGCCTCGCCGCGCGCTACGCGGCGACGACCGATGCCGCGCCCCCGGCGTCCTCCCCGGGCCGGCCGCCCTCGCGACGCAGGCGTGCCATGGCGGCAGCAGACGAACCGCTCGACGCGCTCCGTCGCACGCGCGACGGCGCGACCGTCCGGCTGACCGATCCACGACGGCTCCGCGGCGAGCCTCGATGCGGTGATCACGTTGTATGACAACCGCCTCGACGTGCACGGCTCGCCGCAGCAGCGGCGCGATCTCGTCGCGTTCCTCGGCGCGCTGTAGCTCGCGCTACGTTATGCTGACCGTCATGCGGTGGAGCATGGTGGCAGTCGCGGTGGCGGGCGCCGGGACCTTCGCGGCGGCGGACCCCGCCCCCGTCCCACCCGCGCCGCCGATCAACTTGCTCCTCGCGGCGCCGAGCGTGGTCGCCGTGTCGTCCAGCGTGGCGAACGGCGCGATCCTGCCCGAGCACCTCGTCGACGGCGATCTGAAGACCGCGTGGAACTCGCGCACCGGCGAGCTCGTCGGCTCGTGGATCGCCGTCCGCGTGCCCACGACGGCGCACGTCACCTCGATCCGCATGACGGCCGGCTTCACGCGCGCCGACAAGGGCGGCGACCTGTTCACGATGAACCCGCGCGTCCGCAAGGTTCGCGTCTCCGGCGGCCGCGACAGCAAGCGTATCGAGGTGGCGCTCGATCCCGATGTCCGCGGGCTCCAGGACATCCCGGTGGACGGCCGCGGCGGCGACTTCGTCATCGAGGTGCTCGACGTGCTGCCCGGGAGCAAGCCGGCCTGGCGCGAGCTCTCCGTCAGCGAGCTCGAGGTCTGGGGCACGCTGGATCCGGAGCAGGCGCCGGTGAAGAGCAGGCCCGCCGTCCGGATCGGCTCGCTCGATGCGCTGCCGGCGCCCGGCTACGCCGCCTGCCAGAAGTACGTGGTGCCGTCCGCGCGCGGCGGGCACAGCGGCCCGGACGCGACCGACGACTGGATCACGAGCTGGGACGCGGTCGGCCTCGGCCACGATCTCGCGGTGTGCCGCATCGACCATCGCGCGGCGGGCTCGACCACGACAAGCGTCGAGCTGGCCGCGGTGAACACCGCGAAGAAGACGGTGCTCGGCCGGCAGACGTGGCCCTTGACCGAGGATCACTCCGACCAGGCGGTCCAGCTCGGCAGCGACACCGGCGGCAAGATCGCGATCTCGCGCTACGCGCTGTCGGCCGCAGAGAACGCGCTGCTCGTCGAGGTCAGCACCTCGACCGGCGGGCAGCAGTTCCGCGACAGCACCACCAGCTCGACGCTTTATCGGATCTTGCCGGCCGGCTTCGTCCCGATCCTCGACTTCGCATCGAGCGAGCACAGCGGCGAGACCTACAGCCTGGCGAAGTGCGAGCTCGGAGACCCGCCCGACAGCGACAAGGCGTTCCCTCGCTTGACCGTCGGCTGCGAGGAGAAGTCCGCCGGCTTCCAGGACTCGAGCCACTCGAGCGGCGACTCGCGCCACCGCTACCTCTGGAACGGCGCGAAGTACGTCGAGGAGTAGCGGCGACCGCTACGGGCGAAACGGCTGTTCGTCTTTGCCGCGGACGGGGTTGGCGAGCCGACGCGCGACCGCGTCTTGCTCGTCCTTGGTCAGCCGGCGGACGTAGACGCCGGCGGCGTCGATGCTGCGGGCGCCGAAGAAGCCCTCGCTGACCGCGTACTCGACCTCGATGATCATGTACGGGTCATCGCCGATCCACATCAGCTCGTGTTTGCGCGGGATCCCGACCCACGAGCTGAGCGTGAACTTGTCGCGCGTGCCGTCCTCGTTGAGGACGACCATCGTGATGCGCTCGGTGGCCGTCACCGAGGGGACCCTAGCACGCCGATCCGCCGCCGGTACGGCTCACGCGAGGCCGAGCACGTCGAGCATGTCGTAGCGCCCCGGCGGCTTCCCCACGACCCACGCCGCCGCGCGCAGGGCACCCTGGGCGAAGATCTCCCGCGACGTGGCGCGGTGCCCGATCTCGACGCGCTCGCCCGCGCCGAAGAACGTCGCGACGTGCTCGCCGACGACGTCGCCGCCGCGCACCGTGGACACGCCGATCTCGCCCCGCGGCCGCGGCCCGATGTCACCGTCGCGCGCGTGGCGCTTCACCCGGTCGTAGTCACTGTGATGGCCGCTGGCGATCGCGCGCGCGATGGCGAGCGCGGTCCCGGACGGTGCGTCGCGCTTGTCGTGATGGTGCGTCTCGACGACCTCGGCGTCCCAGTCGGGGCCGAGGATGCGCGCGGCCTGCTTCACGAAGCCAAGGACGAGGTTCACGCCAAGGGAGAAGTTGGCGGCGAGCACGACGGGCGCGACCTTCACGAGAGCCGCGATCGCCTCGTCGTCGACGGCGGTCAGCCCGGTGGTGCCGATGACGGCGGCCCGGCGGCGCGGGGTCGCGGCGATCGCGGCCGCGCGCGTGGACGCTGGCGTGGTGAAGTCGATGTACACGTCGCACGCGTCGAGGGCGCGCCCGGCGTCAGCCCCGACGAGCACACCCGGCGCGACCTCGGCGCCGAGGCCCTCTGCACCGGCGCGATCCGCCGCCGCCGCGATCTGTAGCTCACGCCGGCCGCGCGCGGCCGCGAGCACCGCGCGCCCCATCCGGCCCGAGGGCCCGAGCACGGCGATCCGCGGGACGAGCGCTTCGCCGGGGGGGGCGCTCAAAGCATGCCCTGGGCGTGGAGCTCGGCGCGGAGCTGATCCGCGACCCCCTGCGAGGCGGCGACGAGCGGGAGGCGAACGTCGGTCGAGCAGCGGCCGAGGAGCGCGAGGGCGGCCTTCGCCGGCGCCGGGCTCGGCTCGGCGAACAGGAGCTGGTTCAGCTGACGCAGCTTGTAGTGGAGCGCGCGCGCGCGGGGCCAGTCGCCGGCCTGGACCGCGTCCCACATCTCCGACATTTCCCGGGGAGCGACGTTGGAGACGACGCTGATCACGCCCCGCGAGCCGATGGCGTAGAGCGGGAACGCTGTTCCATCGTCGCCGGACAGGACCGTCAACCGCTGCCCGACCTTCGCGATCAATTCGCCGCCTCGCACGAGGTTCCCCGTGGCGTCCTTGATGGCGATGATGTTGGGCTCGTCGCACAGGCGGACGACCGTCTCGGTCAGCAGGTCGCACGCGGTCCGGGACGGGACGTTGTAGAGGACCACGGGCAGCTTGGTGGCGCGCGCGATCGCCTGGAAGTGCCGGAACAGGCCTTCCTGGCTCGGCCGGTTGTAATACGGGGTCACGTGGAGCAGGGCGTCCGCGCCGGCGTCCTCGGCCGCCTTGGTCAGCTGCAGCGCCTCGCTGGTCGCGTTGCCGCCGGCGCCGGCGATCACGGGGACGCGCCCGCGCGCTGCCCGCACGGTGGCGGCGATGACGGCGACGTGCTCGTCGACGTCGAGGGTGGCCGACTCGCCGGTCGTGCCGACCGCGACGAGCCCGTCGATGCCGTTCTCGATCTGCCAGTCGACGAGCCGCGCGAGCGCCTCGAAGTCGACGCGGTCCCCCTTGAACGGGGTCACGAGCGCGGTGAGACATCCTTCGATGACGTGCCTGGCCATAGCTGCCTCATAACAGCAACGTCTGACGCCAGCCAGAGATTCTCCGCATCACGAGCCCGGCGCCGACCGAGCCGGTTACCGTCGCGCCGCCGGCGCTGTTGCGGCACGCGCCCCCGGCCGCCCACCCGCCGAGCCCGCCGAGCCGCCGGCAAAGACGGTCGCCCGGGCGACGCTGGCCCCCGCCGCGACGCGTTGGCCATCGCGCCTCGATCCGCCGCGGCATCGCCGATCTCGTGAAACCGCGTTAGATTCGCTCACCGTCGTGCGCCCGCCCGAGGACTTCTCTACCCACGACGAAGATCCGGTCGACGAGACGACGGTCGCGGATCCGCTCGTCGGCGTGGTGTTCGCCTCGCGCTACCGGATCGACCAGCGGCTCGGCCGGGGCACCACCGGCGCGGTCTATCGCGCCTCGCACGTCAAGTTCGGCCGCCCGTTCGCGCTCAAGGTCCTTCACGCGGAGCGCACGCTCGACAGCACGCTCGTCAAGCGCTTCGAGCGCGAGGCGGAGCTCGGCGGCAAGGTGCGCCACCCGAACGTGATCAGCGTCGTCGACGTGGGCGAGGCGCCCGACGGCACGCGCTGGATGGTGATGGAGCTCGCGATCGGCGTCGATCTCGCGACCTTGCTCCAGGACGACGCGCCGCTCACCTCGTCGCGCGTCATTCACCTGCTGCGCGGCCTGTGCGAGGGCCTCCACCACGCGCACGAGCGCGGCGTCATCCACCGCGACCTCAAGCCCGAGAACATCATCATCGAGCGCGACGACCACGGCGGCGAGGTGCCGCGCATCGTCGACTTCGGCATCGCGATCGCGCGCGACGAGGCCGAGGAGCCGGGCGCGCCGCAGCGGCTAACAACGGACGGCCTCGTCCTCGGGACGCCGCACTACATGGCCCCCGAGCAGGCGACCGGCTCGGCGATGGACCACCGGATCGATCTGTTCGCCCTCGGCGTTGTCGCGTACGAGATGCTGTCCGGTGTGCTGCCGTTCGACGGCAGCGGCGCCGCGGTCGCCCGCGCGAACCTCCTGCAGCCGACGCCGCCGATGGCGAGGCGCGCGCCCGACGTGGCGGTGGACCCGCTGCTCGAGGCGTTCACGCAGCGGCTGATGGCGAAGGACCCGGACGCGCGCCCGCCGAGCGCGAACGCGGCCCGCGAGCTGCTCGACCTGATCGAGCACGATCGCGCGGCTGCCGCGGCGCTGCTCGGACTCCCGATCGAGGCGGCCGAGGCCCCGCCCGCGTCGCGGAATTCGAAGCGGCTCGAGACGGTGCCGGATCCGGTGCTGCTCGCGCGGCGGGCCGCGAAGCCCCCGCCGAGCTGGCTGACGCCGACCCCGCCGCCGGGCGCGATGCTCGTCCCGATGGCGCCGCCGGTGGTGAAGGTGTCCGCGGCGGCCGGAGCGAAGGCGCCGGTCGAGCTCGAGCCGGTCGACATCCTGTTGCCGCCGCCGAGGGGCGCGCCGGCAAAGGCGCCCGCGACGCTGCCGATGCCGGGGCCGCCGGTCGGCGCGCCAGCCATGGGGGCCGCGGTCGCGGTGCAGGCGGCGACCGCGCGGCCGCCGGTGGTGTCCGAGGAGCGGGTGCCCGCGGGGAGCGGCACGGGGCGGCGGCTCGCGATCGCGGTGATCGTGCTGCTGCTCGTCGTTGGCGGCGGCGTCTTCATCGCGACGCGCGGCGCGGGGACCGAGGTGGCGGTCGGGGCGCACGATGCCGCGATGGTGGCGCGCGTGCCGACCGACGCGGCGGTGGCGCGGGTCGTGGCGGACGCGCCGGCGGCGGTCGTGGCCCCGGCGGATGCGGAGGCCGCGATCGCGGTGGCGGCGGACGCCGCCGTCGTGCATCGGATCGATGCAGCCGTGGTGGTCGGCATCACGCCGGTGCACGTGGATGCCGGGACGCAGGCGGCGCCGCACGATGCCGAGGTGCACGGCGTGAAGGCGCTGGACGCGGCGGTCGCGATCGTGGCGCCCGCGATCGACGCCGGCGAGGCGGCCGCTCCGACGGCATCGGAGATCGCCGCGCTCTACACCGACGTCGGCGGCGCGCTTCGCCGGCTCTCGGACAAGAAGGGCCCCGAGGTCGCGGAGGCGCTGTGGCAGCGGTACCGCCTCGTCCGGCTGCAGACCGCACTCGCGTCGGAGCCGGCGCGGCGCGAGGCCCAGCGGACGCTCGACGCGATCCGCAAAGACGCGACGAGGGCCGGGCAATAAGCCGCGCGCGGCCGGCGGGATCCGGCTTGTCGTCGGCGAACCTGTACTCGCGCGTCGCGCTCGTCGATCGACGGCAAGCGCGCGCCTCGCGACGTCCGCGGCGAGGTGCGGAGCGCATCGCGTACAGCGCGCCTTGCGTCGCCGCCCGCGCCGATCCTCCCTCCCCGCGAACACCCCCGAGCGCCGCGCGCCGCGGATGGCCGAACCGCAAACATTGCGCCCCCTTACCCGGGGTCGCTGTCATGTTTGTCAACTCTGGCGCTCGGTGATAATGTCCGCTTTCCGGACAACCGCCGTCCGCCGTCGCAACGCAGTGAGAGTTGACAGATTTGACAGCGTCCCCGGTTAAGCATTTGAATTTGTTTATATTTGTCAAATCGTCAGAGTTGACAAACTTGACAGCGTCCCCGGGTCAGGCGTCGTCGGGGATGCGCAGCTCGGCGTAGGCGCGGCGGGCCTTGACCTGGATGACCTCGCCGGTGTCGATGACGTAGGCGGAGAGGTGGCCGCCAAAGCAGCAGCCGGTGTCGATGCCGGCGCAGGTGACGCCGCCCGGGCGGCGGTCGATGCGGACCGCGTCCAGGCCGTGCACGTGGTGGCCGTAGACCACGCTCTCGGGACCCGCCCAGCGCTCGGCCCAGTGGAAGCCGCCGTCGGGCCGGTCGAGCGAGCGCAGCATCATGCCCGCGCCGTCGACCCAGCGGCACCGCATCAGCGCGGCCGCCGTTTGCCGGCGCCACGGCCGCCGCGGCTCGGGCCCCGCGTGCGTCGCCCACCAGCCGCCGCCGAGGTCCAGCACCAGCGGCAGCGTCCCGAGCCACGCCATGTCCGACTCCGAGAGCCGCGCGTGCTCGGCCACCCGGTCATTCGACATGCGCATCGGGTTCGTGTAGGCCGGCTCGCCTCGCCGCCGCGCCTCGTGCCGCGCCCACCGGACCGCCTTGTCGTCGTGGTTCCCCATCACGCACGGCACGCCGAGCTCCCGCACGCGCGCCACCACCCCCGCCGAGTCCGGCCCGCGGTCGATCAGGTCGCCGACGAACACCACGCGGTGCCGGCGCGGCAACACGAGCCCGAGCAGCTCGTCGAGCTCCTCGAGGCAGCCGTGCACGTCGCCGATCGCGATCGTCCCCATCCTGCAGCCTACCCCGTCAGATCCGCGACGCCAGCAGCGCCGTCCCGTTCCGCAGCGGCAGCTCGATCGTGAAGCGCGCCCCGCCCCCGCGCACCTCGTTGATCATGATGCGCCCGCCGTGGTCGCTCACGATGCGGTGCACGATCGCGAGCCCGAGCCCCGTCCCGCCCTTGCTGTGCTTCGTCGTGAAGTACGGCGCGAACACCTTGTCCTTGAGATCCGTGGGCACGCCCGGCCCGTTGTCCTCGACGAGCAGCAACGCGCGGTCGCCCGCTTCGCCGAGCTTCGTCGTCACCACGATCTTCCCGCCCGCGGCATCCACCCGCTGCGAGATCGCGTCGCGCGCGTTCTCCACGAGGTTCAGCAGCACCTGGTTCAGCTGGTTCTTGTCGGCGTCCACGTCGGGGATCTTCCCCGACAGATGGATCTCGATCGGCGCCGCGTCCTTGTACAAGGTCAGCGAGCCCCGCACGAGCTCGTCGAGATCCACGCGCCCGAGCTCTGGCTTCGGCATGCGCGCGAAGTCGCTGAACTCCGCCACGATGTGCTTGAGCCGATCCGCTTCCTGCAAGACCGTCGTCGTCGACTCCTCGAGGATCTCGTCGAAGCTCGGGTGCTTCTTCCGCCAGCTCTTCCGCAGGGTGTCCATCGCCATCTGGATCGGCGTGAGCGGGTTCTTGATCTCGTGCGCGAGCCGGCGCGCGATCTCCTGCCACGCCGCGATGCGCTCGGCGATCACGAGCCGATCCTTCGACGTGCGCAGGTCCTCCATCATGAAGTTGAACGCGGCCGCCACCGCGCCGACCTCGTCGGTACCGCGCACGGGCACGCGGAAGTCGAGGTCCCCGCGCGCCGCCGCGAGCGACCCTTCCACCAGCAGATCCAGATCGCGCGCCGTCCGCCGCGCCACGATCATCCCGAGCAGCACCACGCCGATCAGCGCCGCCGCCGCCAGCGCCACGGACGCGAGCGTCGTCGTGCGCAACAGCTCGTCGAGGTCGCCGTCCGACACCGCGACCTCGATGTACGCGACGGGCTGCCCGTCGGCGCCGAGCAGCGGCGTGCGGATCGGCGGATCCTTCGTCAGGCTCGCCCAGTCCGTCCCGCTCGCCTTCTGCAGCACCTCCCCCGTCGGCGACACGATGCGCGCGTCGATCCGCCCCGGCTGGCGCACGGACGCGATCACGTCATCGTCCACGCGCCGCCCGGCCCACAGCGCCACCGCAACGCCGCTATCGCGCGAGGTCGCCGCCGCCTGCGCCACGAGCACCGTCTCCACCGCCGGCCCCGTCATCACCTTGTCGCGCACGAAGTACGCCGCGCCTGTCGTCTGCTGCGCCCGCTTCCGGATCTCGGAGTTCGGATTCCCGACGTCGGCGCGCATGTGCGGCGAGACGAGCACGGTGTCGTCGGGCCCCGTCACGGCGAGGACGTCGAGCGACAAGCCGCGCATCACCGGCCCGCCCTGCTCGCGCAGCCGGCGCAGCGTGGCGCGGCCATCGTCGCCGTCGAGGCGGCCGTTGCTCTTCACGAGATCGCGCAGGAGATTGCCGACGAACGGGTGGTCCGAGCTGGCGAGCGAGCTCACCGCCTCGGTCACCTGCGCCGAGAGCCGCTTCACCTCGCGCTTCACCGTGTCCTCGGCGAACGTGCGCGTGTTCTCGTAGCTCTTGCGATAGCTCGCGACGATCACCTGCCGCGTGACCACGGCCGCGCCCGCGATCGCCACGAGCGCGGCGAGCGCCAGCGCCAGCGTGAACTTGCCGCGCAGCTTCATCGCTAGGGCTTCGCCTTCGCGCGGACCGGCTCGCCGAACAGGAACAGATCGGCGAGGTCGGGCCGACCGCTCGCGTCGAAGGCGAGCCCGCGCACGTCGGTGCGATGCCACAGGCGCACGGAGCGAAACATCAGCGGCACGATCGGCAGGCGCTCGGCGAACGTCTTGCCGGCGAGCGCGCCGTCGATGTGGCCGGTCGCGAGCTGCCCGCTCGCCCAGTCGTCGCCGCCCGCCGCGAACGCGGCGCCCCACCACGCGCCCGCTGCCGTCAGCGGCTCGGCGAGCTGGCCGATCCACAGGTCACACTTACCGCTCGCGACGCAGTCGCGGAGCTCGGCCGCCGGCACCACGGTGATCGCCGCCGCCACGCCGAGCTTGTCGAGGGCGCGCACCACGCGTTCCGCGATCTCGCGGTCGTCGGGGCGCGTGGCCTCCACGAGCACCTCGAGCCGCAGCGTCGAGAGCTTGTCCGCGGCGAGCGCGGGTGTCTTGCGCGCGGCCTCGGCGAGCACGGCGCGCGCGGCGTCCGGCGCCTCCGCGCGGCCCGCCGGATCGAGCACGGCCGCGCCGGCCTCGACGGGCAGCGGAGATCGCGTCGGCGCCACGCGCTCCCCCGCGCCGACGGTGGTCAACGCGCCACGCCCGAGCGCGAGGTCGAGCGCGCGCCGGAACCCGCGGTCGTCGGTCGCGCCCGCGTGCGCGCGGCCAAAGCCGATGAACACCAGCAGCGCCGCCGGGCCTTGCACGTCGGTCGCCGCGAACGTGGGCTGCGCGCCGGCGAAGGGCGCCACGCCGCGCGCGGAGAGCTGAGCCGCGCCGGTCTCGAACTGTCGCGCCTCGCCGTCCGGCGTGTCGTACCAGCGCAAGACGAGGCCATCGAGGTACGGCCGGCCGGCGAAGTGGTCGTCGAACGCCTTGAGCTGCAGTCGGCGCTTCGCGACGTCGAGCGCGACGACCGCGAACGGACCCGTGCCGAGCGCCGGCCCGCCGCGCACGGGCTTCGTGATCGACGTCTGCGGCAGCGCGAGGAGCGTCGCGAGCTCGGGGACCGGCGCGCGCAGCACCAGCTCGACGGTGTCGCCATCGACGCGCACGGCCGAGACCGGCGCGAGCGCCCACCTCCCGGCGCCCTTGCGCGCGCGCTCGAGGGCGGCCGCGACATCGCGCGCGGTGAGCTCGCTGCCGTCGTGGAACTTCACGCCGCGGCGGATCGCGATGCGAGCGGTGGTGCGCGCCGGATCGAGCTGCGGGGCGGCGGCGGCGAGCTGCGGCTGCGGCACCCCATCGGCCTCGACGCAATAGAGCGCGTCGTACACGAGGTGCACGGCCGTGATCTCCGCGTGGGTCTGGGCGGTGAGCGGATCGAGCGCGCCGGGCGCGCCGAGGAGCGCTGCCTCGACCGTGCCACCGTAGCGCGGGCGCGTCTCGGCCGGCGCGGCGCGCGGCAGACCCGCGAGCGCGAGCGCGAGCATCAAAGTCCCCCGCCTCAATTCAGCCTCCATAGATCGATCCGCGTCGACCCGACGAGCCGCACGGCCACGACCACCTCGAGGGCGCCATCCCCGTCGAGGTCGACCGCCACCACGCCGGCCACGCCGCCGTTGAACGGCTTGCGAAACACCGGCTTCTTGTCATCGGCCCCGAAGGTCACGACCTTCACCGCATCCGCGTCGCCGGGCGCACCGGCGCCGGCGTAGATGACCTCGGGCACGCCGTCGCGGTCCACGTCCGCCACGTCGAACGCCACCCCGACGCCGCCGTACTCGCGCCGCTCGCTCCCCACCGCGACGGCCAGCTTGCCGGTCGTCGCCAGCAGCGCCGTCACCGCCACCGCGCGTCCCGTCTTGTCCACGACGTCGCGGCAGCGCCCGGCGAACACGTCGCCGCCGCCACCGCTGTCGACGAAATAGTTTCGGCCCGGCGCGAGCGCCAGCCGCTGCGCGCACACCGGGAACCCGGCTTGCGCGTCGGTCGTCGACGAGAGCCCCTTGCTGCGCCACTGCACGCGGAGGCCATGCTGCCACGGCGAGGCCGCCGCGATCACCGCATCGCCGTCGACGATCGCCGCGCCGACCGGATCCCGCGGCGCGGGGACCGCGAGCTCGCCCGTAAACGCCACGCGCCCGAGCTCCCGCACGCCGGTCCCCCGCTCCCGCGCGCCGAGCACCACGACCTCGCGCGGCGTCACGGCGTAGAGCTCGTCGCGCCCGTCGCGATCGAGGTCCGCGGCCACGAGCGCCACGAGCGTCGCGCCGAGATCGACCGCGCCGAGCTTCGTCGCCTTCCAGTGCACGACGACCGGGACCGGCGGCACGAGCGCCGGCGGCCGCGCCGCGATCACCGCGTCGACCCGCTGCGTCGCCTGGTGCGCGAGCTCGTGCAGGAAGCCATCGGCGCGTGCCGCTCCCGCCGCGCCCAGGATCGCGCTCGCCGCCACGACGGCCGCGGCGCGCGTCAATCGAACCTGTCGACGACGCTGCCCTCGGTGTTCTCGTCGGGCATCGGCGCGACCTCGGTCGGCTCGGTCCCCTTGATGTAGACCTCGGTCATCGTGGTCGCCTTCGGCGCGTCCGGGTTCGCGAGGAGCCCGGTCTTCTTGTCGATGGTCACCTCGACGAGCCCCGTCGCCGGCTTCGCGAACGGCTTGGCCGACAGGTTCATCTGCTTCACGATATCGACGAACACCGGCACCGACGTCGTGCCGCCGGCCTCGTGCGGCATCGGGCGCGGGTCGTCGTAGCCCACCCACACCACGATCGCGTAGTCGGGCGTGAGCCCCACGAACCACGTGTTCTTCTCCTCGTTCGCCGTGCCCGTCTTGCCCGCGATCGGGATCTTGAGCGCCTGCGCCTTCGCGCCCGTGCCCTCGGTGATCACCGACTGCATCATCGACACCATGCAGTACGCCACCTGCTCGCTGATCGCCTGCACGGGCTCGGCGACGGGTAGCGCCTTGCCGTCGATCGCGTCGAGGAACCGCGGCGGCGCCGTCTTGCCGCCAGCCGCAAACGACGCCACGGCGTTGATGAGCTCGAGCGGCGTGACCTCGCCGGCGCCGAGCGCGAGCGACATCGTGCTCGGCAGGTCGCTCGTGATGCCGAGCTTGTGCGCCATGTCGACGATCGTCGGCGCGCCGAGGTCGGCCGCGATCTGCGCAGAGACCTCGTTGATCGACTTCGCGAGCGCGATGCGGAGGCGGACCTTGCCCTCGAACTCGCCCGTCTCGTAGTTCTTCGGCTTCCACACCGGGCCATCCGGCGACGACTGCAGCGCTTGCGGGGCGTCGAGGACGATCGTGCCCGCCGTGTACATCGGCTTCGACGCGTCGATCGGCTTGCCCACGCGCGCCTCGGCGTCGGCCAGCGCCGCCGCGTACACGATCGTCTTGAACGTCGAGCCCGGCTGCCGCTTCGCCATCGTCGCCCGGTCGTAGCCCCCCGCGATCGTGTCGTAGCCGCCCACCATCGCGCGCACCTTGCGCGTCTTCACTTCCATCACGACCACCGCGCCCTCGGGCCCCGGCGCGAACGCCACGCGCGCCTTGCCGTGCTTCGGGCGCCGGCCCGCGGCCTTCGGAGCCGGCTTCGGCGCGACCGCCGCCGAGCCCGCGGAGCCGGCCGCCGCCTCCGCCGCATCCACCTCCTCGTCGTCGGTCTCGTCCTTTGCCGCGCTCGCCGCCCCGATCACCTTCACGACATCGCCGATCTGGAACCGCTCGCTCGGCACCTTGCGCTTGCCGTCGTCGTCGAGCGGGTTGTAGCGCTCGTCGTCTTTTGTCCCGAGCAGCAGCGCGGCCGGATAGTTGCCGAGATCGACGAGCAGCTCGTCGTCCTCGTCGAACACCTTCGTGACGACGGCCTCGTAGACCTCCTTCGCCTTCGGTCCGTCCTTCGGCAGCCGCTTCGCGAGCTTGGCGATCTCGAGGTCGATCTTGTCGCCCTTGAGCGTGCGGATCGAGCGCCCGATGCCCTGGCGCTTGTCGACCGCGCGCAGGCCGTCCTGCAGCGCCTTCTTCGAGATCTTCTGCAGCCCGAAATCGAGCGTCGTGCGGATCGTGGTGCCGACCTCGCCGAGCTTCGCGTCGCCCTCGGCGCGGATCTCCTTGTCCGTGATCTTCGCGTCGGGGCCGAGGAGGCGGCGCAGCATCTCGTCGTGCACGATGTCGATCCACTCGGGCGCGACGTGGCTCGCCATCGCCTCGAACGGCTTGTCGATGAACCGGATCGGCTGGTCCATCCACTTCTGCGCCTCGACCTGCGTGAGCTTGCCGATCTCGACGAGGTTCTTCAGCACGTGGACCTGCCGGCCCTTGAGCTCCGCGAAGCCCTTGTCGTCGCGGCGCGAGAGGCGCGTCGGGCTGTTCGGCAGCGACGCGAGCACGGCGGCCTCGCCGGTATCGATCTGCCCGACGTCCTTGCCGAAGTAATAGCGGGCGGCCTCCTGCACACCGTAGCGGGCGTGGCCGAAGTTGATGTCGTTCAAGTACAGCGCCATGATCTCTTGCTTCGACAGCGCCGCCTCGAGGCGCCGCGCGACGATGATCTCCTGGATCTTGCGCTTGAACGTCCGCTCCGGCGTCAGCACCATGTTCTTGACGACCTGCTGCGTGATCGTCGACGCGCCCTGCCGCGTCTCGCCGCTCTTCAAGTTCGCGACGAACGCGCGCAGCATGCCGACGTAGTCGATGCCGCCGTGCGTCCAGAAGTGGTTGTCCTCGGCCGCGATGAACGAGTCGACGAGGATCGGCGGGATCTGCTCGTACTGGACGACCGTACGGTGCTCGCCAAACTCACCGATGCGGTGATCGCTCGCATCGACCACGATCGTGACCTGCTTGAACGGGTACGCCTTGAGCTTGTCGATCGTCGGGAGGTTCGGATCGCGGCCGTACATCCAGAACGTCAACGCGACCGTCGCGAAGCCGAGCGCGGTCCCGATGAGGAACAGGATCGCGAGCCACTTGATGATGGAGACGACGATGTTGCGCGGCGGCTTCGTCGGCCGGGACAGCTTCGAGGTGCCCTTGCCGTTGCCCTTCCCGCCCGCGACCGCCTGCGGTGGCGGCGGCGCTCCGCTGGCGGCGAACATCTTCATCGTACGGCCGGGAGGCATGGGAGGTCAGATTGCAAGGTGGAGGCCGGTCGGGCCAGGCCCGCCCCGAGATTCTCCCTCGGTTGCGGGCGGGTTGCCACACGTGGCGTGTCAGTCGCAACACACATCCGCGCTCGGCTATTTACTTGCCAATCGCGCCGCGACCAGGCGCTCCATCACCCCTTCAACCGCCCGCACGCGCAGCGCGAACCACTTGGCCCGCAGCCGGGTCCGCCGCTCGAGATCCAGATCGCCCGCCGCGCCCAGTACCGCCCGCCGGCGGGTCGCCAGCCGCGACATCGCCAGCCCCACCGTGACGCTGAGATTGAAGCTCTCCGTCATCCCGTACATCCGCACCGACACCGCCCCATCGCACGCGGCGACGGCCTCCTTCGAGAGCCCGGCGTGCTCGTTGCCGAACAGCACCGCGATCGGCCCGTCGACCGGCACGTCCTCCACGTCGAGGGCCGTGGCGCCGGGCACGGTCGCGTAGGTCCGGAAGCCGCGCGCGCGCAGGGCGGCGACGGCGCTCGTCGCCGTGTCGTCGCGCACGAGGTCGATCCACTTGTGCGCCCCGCGCGTGACGCTCTTGGTGGCGGAGAACCGCTCCGCCGACTCGATGACGTGCAGCTCCTGCAGGCCGAACGCCTCGCTCGTGCGGATCGCGGCGGCGGCGTTGTGGGGATCGTAGGTGTCCTCGCACACCGTCACCACGCTGGCGAGGCGCATGTCCAGCACCGCGTCGATGCGGTGGATGCGCTCTGCTGTCAGGACGGACGCGAGCACGTCGCACACCGTCGCAGGTGTGTAACGTTCCACGAGGCGGTCGATGCTATCCACGCGGGGCGTAGATATCACCGAACCGCCGTAACATGCATGGACGTGAGTCTCGCGGACCAAGGCCGGCTCGTCGGCGAGCGCTACCAGCTCTTGCGCGAGCTCGGGCGCGGCGGGATGGGCGTGGTCTATCTCGGGCGCGATCTGCGCCGCGACATGGACGTGGCGATCAAGTTCCGCACGCTCGCGGAGCGCGACGCCACGCTCTGGCTCAAGCGCGAGTTTCGCTCGGTTGCCTCGCTGCGCCACGCGCACCTGGTCGAGCTCTACGAGCTCGTCGCCCACGACGACAGCTGCTACTTCACGATGGAGTACGTGCCCGGGGTCGATCCCCGGCGCTGGTGCAGCGATGCGCCAACGGCCCCGGTCGACTTCACGCGCGTCGCGGCCGTGCTCCTGCAGCTCGCCGAGGCGCTCGCGTTCCTGCACGTGCGCGGCGTGATCCACCGGGACGTCAAGCCGTCGAACACCATCGTCGACAACGGCACGGTCAAGCTCCTCGATTTCGGGCTCGCGCTCGAGCGGCATCGCGCCTCCGACGACCTCGCGCGCGAGACGCGCATCGTCGGGACGGCCGCCTATCTCGCGCCGGAGTACCTCGAGCGGCTCGAGGTCACGCCGGCGCTCGATGTCTACGCGCTGGGCGTGCTCGCGTTCGAGCTCGCGACCGGCGCGCCGCCGTTCGGCGGGACGCTGCACGTCCTCGCGCGCCTGGCGAAGGCGCTGTCGATCCCGCGCGCCGCGGCGGTGAACCCCGACACGCCGCCGCACCTCGACCAGCTGATCGCGGAGATGCTCGCCGCCGATCCCGCAGCCCGGCCGAGCGCGGCCGAGGTCGCCGCCCGCCTGACAGGCGACTCGTCGCGCCCCCGGACGGCACGCCGGGAGCCGGGGTTCGTGGGGCGCGCCGCCGAGCTCGCCCGCCTCGCGGCGCGGCTCGTCGATCCGGCCCCGCGCGGGCGGCTCGTCGTCGTCAGCGGTCCGTCGGGCGCCGGCAAGACCGCTCTGGTGGACGCGGCCTGCGCGGCCACCCGCACGCCGGTGTGGCGCGGCCGGTGTCAC
>JANXOM010000210.1 GCA_025353585.1 Deltaproteobacteria bacterium | reverse complement strand
TCGACCGGCGGGCTGCGTAGCGGCGCCGTTGCGCGTGCCGACTCATGGCATGCGCCGTGCTCTCCACCGCTCGACCTCCTGGAGGAGAATCATGAAGATTTCCTGCGTGTCCGTACTCCTGATCGCCGTCACTCCATCCTGTGCTGCGGTGACGGTCGCGACCAGCCAGGACGTCCTGGGACCGGAGCGCTCGCGAGCGGTGGTCGGCGCCACCGCGCTCGATGCGGCGCGCCTCGTCACGCCGCTGTTCGGCAGCCGCGGGTACGCGCTGAGCGAGCAGCATTCGGCGGGCTCGGGGCTCGCGCTCCGCTTCACCGGCGATCGCCAGGTTGTCGTGTCCGGCAGCCGCGGTACCACCGGGTCGACGCAGCTCGGCTCCGAGTTCCGGGTCGCCGTCACTCCGTCGCCGACCGGGGCGCTCGTCGAGATCACCGGGCGACCGACGCAGGACCGGGCCGTCATCTGCGCGCGGCCCGCCGAGGCACACTGCACCGACTTCGGGCGCTCCGTCGCGAGCGACGTCGATGGTGTGGCCGAGGCCATCGTCGTTCGCGGCGTGTTCGCGGAGCTGGCCCTCGATGGCGCGGTCGTCCCCACCACGGACGCCGTGATGGCCGCGCCAGGCGCGGAGGCGGCGCCGACCTGCCTCGAGCTCCGCCACGCCATCTTCACGCGCGCGCAACAGCTCACCGACGCCGGGGCGCGTGCCCGGTTGCTGCGGTCCGCGCCCGAATGTCACGCGTAGGGCTCGTCGGCTCCGCCGCCAGCGCCCGTACGGAGGGGAGCGCCCGCTCAGGCTGCGTCGAGCCACGCGAGGATGCGCTCGGCGCGGTCGTCGGCGAGCTCGATCGTCGGACCGCGGTCGACCTCGCCGTGCCAGTCCGAGCCGCCGGTGCAGACGAGATCGAGCGCCTGCGCGAGCGCGAGCCAGCGGTTGCGCTCGGTCGTCTCGTAGCCGGCGTAGAACGCCTCGACGCCGGTGAGCCCGTCGCCGCGGTGCTTGCGCAGCAGTGACGCGCCGCGGTCGCCGTACAGGTGCGGGTGGGCAAGGGACATCGCGGCGCCGGCCGCGCGCCCGGCGGCGAGCGCGTCGACGAGCGGCAGCGCGTGGTGGGGGACATCGACCGGCCCGCCGTCGAACAGATGCCGCGAGAACGCGTCTTTGAGCGAGGTCGCGTGCCCCGCCGCGACCATCGCGCGCGCCAGATCCGGGCGCCCCACGGAGCGCCGCCCGGCTTCCGCGATCAGCGGCTCGATGTCGATCGTCACGCCGCGGGGGACGAGCTTCGCGGCCATCACGCGCAGCCGGTTGCGGCGCGCCTCGCGGACCGCGTCGAGCTTCGTCTCGAGGATCGCCCAGTCGCCGCCGCGGTCGTACGCGAGGACGTGGAACGTGCGGCCGCCCTCGTCGCACGTGAGCTCGACGCCGCGGACGTTCCGCGCCCCGGCGACCCGGACGCTCGAGCCCGCGCACGTGTCGTGATCGGTGAGCGCGAAGACCACGGCGCCGGCGGCCTCCGCGCGCGCGGCCACCACGTCGGCGGCGAGGGTGCCGTCGGAGCACGTGGAGTGGCAGTGCAGCTCGATCCGCATGGCCGGAGCGTAGCGGATCCCGCTGGATCTCGTGCGAGTCTATACTGTATACAGTATGCATGACATCGGCGACCGAGCACGACCGCCGTACTCTCAGTCACGGCCTCGAGGACGAGCTCCGGCGCCTCGTGGTCCGCGGCGCGCTGCCCGCGGGCGAACGGCTCAACGAGGTTCACCTCGCGCGCGAGCTCGCCGTCAGCCGGACGCCGTTGCGCGAGGCGCTGACCCGGCTCGCCGGCGAGGCGTTCCTCGATGCGCGGCCGCACCTCGGCTTCTATGTTCGCGCGCTCTCGGCGGCCGAGGTCCACGACCTTTACCCGATCCGCGCGAAGCTCGACCCCTGGGCGCTCGAGCTCGCCGGCCTGCCGGACCGGGCCGCGCTCGCCGCGCTCGACGCGACGAACACCGCGATCCGCGATGCGGCGGGGGACCCCGAGCGCGTGATCGAGCTCGACGATGCGTGGCACCTCCAGCTCGTCGCGGGCTGCGGCAACGCCGTGCTGGTCGGGCTCATCCGCCAGATGATGTGGCGCACGCGCCGCTACGAGCACGCGTACTTCCGCGCGACGCGCAGCATGGGGACCGCGTACGAGACGCATCGGAAGATCCTCGCCGCGCTCCGGCGCAAGGATCTCGCCGCGGCGTGCCGGCTCCTCGCGACGAACATGACGAGCGGGATCGCGGAGCTCGTGCGCTGGCTCGGCGCGCCCGCGACCGGAGCGGGCGCGTGAAGCGCACGCTCGCCTGCCTCTCCCTCGTCGCGTGCACCGGCGTGCCGCTGCTCCGGCACCGCGTGGGCGGCGGTGACGATCCGGCGTCCGGGGCGAGCGGCAACGGCGGTCAGATCGCGATGGCGATCCCGCGCCTCGATCTCGTCGTCGTGTTCATGTCCGGCAACGACGGCATCTTCGCAACGTGGGGGCACTTCGTCGAGGACTGGGGCCCGCAGTACATCATCCCCGCCGCGACCGCGCCGGCCCTGTGATCCAATGTAGGAGCGCTCGCTCGCGGGGGGTCTGATAGACTTTCGGGCGGATGGGAAGTCCGGGGACGCAGCCCCACACCCGGCTCGGGCGGTACGAGTTGCTCGCGCGGCTCGCCACGGGCGGCATGGGCGAGATCTTCCTCGCGCGCCTCGAGGGCGCGGAGGGCTTCGAGAAGCTCTTCGTCGTCAAGCGCATCTTGCCGCACCTCGCCGACGACGCCCGGTTCCGCGAGATGCTTATCGCCGAGGCGCGCATCGCCTCGCGCCTCTCGCACGCGAACATCTGCCAGGTCTACGAGCTCGGCGACGAGGCGGGACAGCTCTACATCGTCATGGAGTACCTCGACGGCGTGTCGCTGCTGCCGCTCCTGCGCAAGGCGAGCCGGGCGCAGCAGCCGCTCGACTTCGGCTTCGTCGCGGGCGTGATCCAGCAGACGTGCGACGCGCTCCACTACGCGCACGAGCTGCGCGAGCGCGGCGGCGACGCGATGGGCCTCGTCCATCGCGACGTGACGCCGGCGAACATCTTCCTGACGGAGTCCGGCGTCGCGAAACTGCTCGACTTCGGCATCGCGAAGGCGAAGGGCGCGTCGGCGAACACTCAGACCGGCGCGGTGAAGGGCAAGTACGCGTACATGGCGCCGGAGCAGCTGCGCGGCGGCGAGATCGATCGCCGCGTCGACGTGTTCGCGCTCGGCGTCGTGCTGTACGAGTTGCTGGCGCTGCGGCGGCTGTTCCAGCGCACGACCGACTATCTGACGTTCCGCGCGGTCATGGAGCAGCCGATTCCGGACATCCGGCGCTATCGCGTCGACGTGCCGGATGCGCTGGCGGGTGCGCTCGCCCGCGCGCTCGATCGCGCCCCGGCGAACCGGTTCGATACGGCGCGGCAGCTCGGGGCGGCCGTGCTCGACGCCGTCTCGAGCAACTCGATCCGCCCCTGGACCCAGGGCGAGATCAGCGACTACGTGCGCACCAAGTTCGCGAACGATCTGGAGCGCCGGCAGCATCAGGTCTCGCTCGCGATCCACCACGAGGCGCCGGACGGTGTGCCGGCGCACGCGGTCGGCCGCCCCACCGCGCCGATCGTCATCCAGCCGGACGACGACGGCCGCGATGGCGACGACGACAGCGACGACGGCTTTCCGTCGGTCGACACCGAGGTCGGCGAGCCGCCGATCGGGGCGCTGCGGGCTCCCGGGGGCTCCAGCGAGTTCAGCCAGTCCACGCCGCCGCCGTTCGCGTCCCCGGGGGACTCGACGACCAGCGGGCAGAGCCTGCAGTCGCTGCGCCCGGTCGTGATGCCGCCGCAGGTCCCCACGGTGGTCGTCGCGCCGGCGGGGCGGAGCCTCGTGTGGCCGCTCGTCGCGCTCGCGATGGTGCTCGTGGCGGCGGGCTCGCTCGCGCTCGTGTGGAAGCAGAGCCAGCAGCAGCCGACGCAGGTCGTGATCAACAGCAGCCCGCGCGGGCCCGACGTCATCGTGTCGGGCGCGGTCGCCGACGCGGTGCCGGGCCCGGGCTCGAGCGCGGCGGTCGTGGTCCCGGACGCGGGCGTCGCGACCCACGTGCCGGTGACGCCGCGGGCCCCCGTGCGCCCGTCGCTGTCGCCGTACGATCAGGTGCTGGCCGCGAACCTCGGCGAGATCAACCAGTGCATGCGCGACCACACGGACGGCACGTCGCCCGAGTCGGCGAAGGTCACGATCGCGAAGGACGGGCACGTCAAGTCGGTCGCGCTGCACCCGGACGCGGTCAACGGCTCGCCGCTCGGCGCGTGCATCCGCAACATCCTCGCCGTCGCGAAGTTCCCCGCCGCCAAGGATGAAAAGGACCTGACCGTCCCGTTCAAGGCAAAGCTGGAGTGAGCAACGCTTCGACCCACGCTTGTCGAGGTCGGGCGACTTCTCGACGACGCCCGGCGAACCGCTGCGCCTACGCGGGCGGCCGGAGCTCGGCGACGAGAGCGGGCCAGTCGGCGACCGGCGCGGCCAGGCGGCCCTCGGCGCGGTCGGCGCGGCCGCCGCCGCGACCGCCCACGCGGGCGGCGAGCTGGTTCCAGAGAGCGCCGCAGTCGAGCGCGGAGCCAGCGGCGCGCTGGAGCACGACCGTCGCGCCGGTGTCGTCCGGCGCGGCGAGGAGCGCGTCCCGGCCCGCGGCCACGAGCTTCGCCGCGATGGTGCGCAGCAGCTCGGGGTCGCCCGCGAGCGCAGCGACGACGGCGCCGGTGCCAGGCTGGCTGCTCGCGATCACGGCGGCGAGCTGACCGCGCAGCGCGGTGAGCGTGGCCGACGTGCCGGTCGCGTCGGCGCGCAGCTTGTCGAGCGCGGCGGGCGCGTCCGCCGGGGCACACGACAGCGCGGACGCCACCGCGCGCAGCGCCGCGTCACGCGCGAACAGATCGGCCCGGCCGCGCCGCCCGGCGACGAACGTCACGCGCGTCATGCCCTTGTAGCGCTCGGCGCCGGTGATCCGGATCGCGCCGATGTGCGACGTGCGGGCGCAGTGCGTGCCGCCGCACGGCGAGAAGTCGAAGTCGCCGATCGCCACGACGCGGATGTCGGCCGCGACCTTCGGATCGCGCCGGAGCCTCAGCTGCGCGAGCTCGCCGGCCTCGGGGAACCACGCGCGGATCGCGAGGTCGTCGTCGATGAGATCGTTCGCGAGATCCTCGGCGCGCGCGAGCTCGGCCTCCGGGATGCGATCGCGCTGCACGTCGATCGTCAGCGCGGATTCGCCGAGCCGGGCGGACTGCGTCGGTGCCGCCGCGCGATCGAGCAGCGTTCCGGACAGGAGGTGCTGCGCCGTATGCTGGGCCATGTGCTGCCGGCGGCGGGTCCAGTCGAGCTCGCCGGTGACGCGCGCCCCGGCCGCGAGCGTCGGAGCCGTCGCGAGCACGTGGAGGATCGTGCCGTCGTCGGTCTCCTGCGTGTCCGTGACCGGCGCGCCGCCGAGCGTACCGCGGTCGCCGAGCTGCCCCCCGGCCTCCGGATAGAACGCCGTGCGATCGAGGATCACGGCCGGCATGCCGGCGTGCGCGGTGACCGCGACCACCTCGGCGTCGAAGGCGCGCGCGTACGCGTCGGCGTGATAGAGGCGCTGCGTCGGCATCGCGGCAGGCTACCACCACGTATGCTCGACGCGATGAAGCAGCGCGCCCCTGCCACCGAGCGCAACCGCGAGCCGATTCGCGCCGTCCTCGCCCGCGCGCTACCCGCCACGGGGAGCGTGCTCGAAATCGCGAGCGGCTCCGGCCAGCACGCGGTGCACCTCGCGGCGGCGTTCCCGGGCGTCGCCTGGCAGCCGACCGATCCGGACGCGACCGCGCTCGCGAGCATCGCCGCCTGGCGCGCCGAGGCCGCCCTCCCCAACTTGCGTGCCCCGCTCCAGCTCGACGCGAGCTCGCCGAGCTGGCCGGTCACCGCGGCCGACGCGGTCGTCTGCATCAACATGATCCACATCTCGCCGTGGGCGGCGACGCTCGGGCTCCTCGCCGGCGCGGCCCGCATCCTGCCGCCCGCGGGCCTCCTCTATCTCTACGGGCCGTACGTGATCGATGGCGTCACCGCGCCGAGCAACACCGAGTTCGATCGCTCGCTGCGCGGCCGCAACGCGAGCTGGGGCGTGCGCGAGCTGCGCGACGTCGAGACCGCCGCGGCGGCCGCCGGGTTCTCGCTCGCCGACACGATCGTGATGCCAGCGAACAACCACTCGATCTTGCTCCGGCGCGGCTAACCGCGCGTCGCTGCGTCCACGGCCGCCCGCTGCGGCTCGAACGTCGCCCGCGGATCGGCGGCGCTCGCCCGGCCGAGCTCGAGGATCGCGAACCGCATCGCGATGCCCGAGGCCGTGCCGAGCGTACCGGCCAGGCGCGTGCGTGCCCGGCCGCCGACCGGGAGCACCGTCAGCGCGAGGCTCGCGGCCTGGAGCCACGTCGCGCCCTGCCACAGCAGGCCGGAGCGGCCCGCGCGGAACGGCTTGCCGACGACGCCGGTCCCGGCCGCGCGTTGCATCGCGCGTGCAGCGACGAGCTCGGCGACCTTCGTGCTGATCGCGAACGCCCGCACGACCCGCGCCTCGCGAGCATCGTCCACCGCGAGCAGCTCGAGCAGGGCCGCGGCCGACGAGGCGGCCGAGGCCGCGAACAGGAGGGGCAGCTCGGTCCGCGTCGCGTGCCACGCGGGGATCGCGGTGTTGCCGACGAGGACACCGGTGTAGGTCGCGAGCATCCCGCCCGCGAGCGCGCCGAACGCGCCGACCGCCCGGACCGGCGGCTTCCCGAGCACGTCGCGCAGCACGCCGAGCGCGCTGGTCCCGCCCGCCGCGGTCAGGATCCAGGTGCCCATGCTCATCGGGGAGCTCGGCCGCACCGCCGTCATCATCCGGTAGAAGCGCGCCGGCTTCCCGAGGTCCGCGATCAGGAACACCGAGCCGAGAGCCTCGCCGGCCAGCGCGATCGCGCGCAGACGCCGGCCCAGCGGCGCGAGCTCGCGTCCGCCCGCCAGCTCGACCGCGCCCGCGAGCGCGGCCGACGCGCCGGCCACCCCGCCTGCATAGAAGTACGCCGCGATG
>JANXOM010000341.1 GCA_025353585.1 Deltaproteobacteria bacterium | reverse complement strand
CGCAGCGCGGCTGCGCGTGTTGCGTAGCAACGAGGACACGGGGCCGTTCCCGGTGGCGCGATCCGGTGAGCGCGCACGGCTTGCCGTTCATGCTCGAGCCGGGCGACGAGCGAGGACGCGCCCGAGCCCCCCGCTTCAGAGCTCCGGTGAATCGTCGAGCACCACGGCGGCCGCATCCGGGACGATTCCGCCCTCGGCGACGAGCTGCGCACGATTCATGGAGGCGAGGTCGTCCTGGCTCCGGCGGGCCTGGGTAGCCGCGATCTGCCGGAGCCACGCCGCGGGCGCCGCGCAGGCGATGAAGCCGGCGCACATCACCCAGAGCCCGTAGCGCGTGATGATCGCGCCGTCGCTGGTGCTCACGAGCCGAGCGTAGACCAGGACGAACGGCGGGCCGGCTACCGCGATGACCACACCGAACAGAGACCCGACGCGTGGCACGTAGTTGCGCGGACGCCCGGCGAGCATCGCCAGCAGACACGCGCCGGCCACGACGATCTCCGACGCGGCCAGTGCGCACGCCGCTTCGAGCGGAAGGTCCACATCCTGCTCGCGATACTGGTCGGATGAAGTCGCGCGGTATGGACGTCGGAGCTCTCGCAGGGGCGATGCAAGCCCGATAACGAGCACGGCCGCCGCCGCGAGCCACACGATCATCGCGACCCACCACACGCGCCGTTCCACGGTGCGAGGGTACTCGATGGCCTCTGGCCGATGCAAGCCCTCGCGCCGGTCCGGTGAACCGGCTAGCGATGAGAGGCCAGCAAGAGCCTCGAGCTCGAATCGTCGGGTCTCTCGAGCGCGAGGGAACGGGGCGTCCGGCCATGCCGGTCCGCGGCACACTCCACGTTCGCGCCTCGGTCGAGCAGCCAGCGGACCGGCCCGGCCTGGCCCCACCTCACAGCCACGATCAGCGCCGTGCGACCTTGCCCGTCACGCGTCTCGAGCGATGCGCCGCGCTCGAGGAGAGCGGCGGCGACGTCGAGTCGCTCCGGGCCCTGAGGATCGCTTTGCACGACGGCCACCGCGAGCGGGGTGGCATCGTCCAGAAACCCGCCGAGCGTCGGGCTCGCTGGTTCGTGCGCATCCGGCTGCGCGCCGCCATCGATCAGCGCGTGCACGATCCTGGGCGATCGGACGAGGCGCAGTCGGCCGCCGACCGGAGCGAGCGCCCGACGCGCCAGCAGGTGATGGAGAACCTCGAGCGCGCCATCCGAGCCGTCGAGCGCTGCGAGCGCGTAGCTCGTCGCGTCCCAGCTGGACGCAGGCGGCGGCGCCAGCCGCTCACCTCGGAGGATGAGGTCCCTCGCGACCTGCCATGCCGCGACGCCGAGCGCGAGCGTCAAGATCGGCTCGCGGACGTCGTTGACGGTCACGGTCGTCGGGTCCGCGCGCGAGGCCGAGCCGTCGGCGGCCCCCATCGCCGCGAGGGCGGCTCGCACGCCCTCGCGATCATCCGCGACAATAGACTCGAGGAGCCGGCGCTCCCTGCACCACGGAAGCGACGAGGGGTCCCGCTCGATAGCCCGCGCGAGAGCTTCGAGCTCGTCAGCGGTCATCGCACCGGCCGGGCCCGAAGCGATGACCTCGTCCGTCGTCTTGACGAAGCGGTGCTCGATCACGCTGTTGACGTCGGGCTCGCTCCAGCAGAACGCCCATCCACCCGCGTCGCGCTCGACCGCCGAGCCGTCGACGCGCAGCACCTCGTCGTGCGGTCGGAGGGGAAGCACGACCCTATCCTCTCACGCGACATCCTCTGGTGAGGATGCGAGGATGCCGTCGCCCGGAGCCCGGAGCCGACGCGAGCGGAGGCTCGATGGCACCTCAAACGTTCCAAGCGAGGCGACTCAAAGCCTCCGAGTTGGAGCGGGAGAAGGGATTCGAACCAGGTGAGAGGCGTTAATTTTCTTCAAGATTAACCTCGTGTTGCAACGATTCTCACTGGTTCGGTCTCTTCGTCGTCCCGCCTGTCCCCGTCAAAACAGCACCTTATCCCGGTGCTTCTGCCAAAATTTGGCAGACCTGATTTCAGGTGGTTACACGATCGCGGGAGAAGGGCACACGCTTTCTCTCCCGCACGTTCGTTTCGGTCCGGTTTTACGAAACGCCGAAATTTGGCACTCGCTGATCCCCGCGATCCGGGAGAAGGGAAATCACGATGTCACTCACGCCGACATCCAGTGGTCGCCCTCGCGTTCGCTGAACCGTTGCAGATTTTGCAACGGTGCCAGGCTCATAGCGCCTTCGTCGAACACTTCTCGACGTCGCAATGAGGAGACTGACTGCGGAGCCCCCGATCACGTCGACGTCATTCACCGAACGGCGTCGAGCGTGCAGTCTACATCGAGCACCTTCGCGGCTTCGTCGTACTCGACGGTGAAGCGGCGATGCTTCACTGCGTCCTTGCACTCCTGCGCGTCGGTGACCGCGACTGCGAACGCCGCGGTCGTCCGCGTTCCGCCAAGCAGCCGATCGAGCGCCGCGATGCTGTTGCCGCTCTGCACGTTGTCATCGACGAGCACGATCACCGCGGACCTCGGAATCGGAGTCGCCGTTCGCACGAAGCCGGCAAGGATCTGATCCGCGGTCCGACGAAGCCCCTTGGTTTTGGAAACGACCGGGACCGCTTGGGCGGCGAGGACCTCGACGGTTCCCAGGCCGACGCCGGCAAGTGCGCGACAGAGTCTCAAGGTACGAAACCTCGCGGTCTCGATGGTGGTCGCAGTGACCTCGGACGAGGGAACAGGCACCAGCGTGACCTGACGTGGATCGTCGACACCGAAGAACGTGGCGAGCTGCGTGGTCCGGCGTGCGAGCATCGCCGTCACGTATTCGATCGCGTTCGAACGATCGACCATCACAGAATGCCCCGACGGGTGCAACGGATGCGCGATCGCCTGCGGCTTATTCGGCGGCTCGCGGTTGTCCTTAACCGCGTAGACGAGGCCACGCATCGCGGAGGCGTGCGGCGTCGAGCTCGCCGCGTTCGCCCCCGCGGCGTAGTACGTCCCCAACGCTAACCCGCGAATCGTTCTCATGTCATCGAGCGGGCGAAGTCGATCACGTCCGAGGTCGTCCGGAGAACGCGCCCGAGCGGTTTGTCCTCGCCGATGAAGCGCTTCGGCCACGTCAGCCTGGGATCGTCGATGACACCCGCCGCGATGAACACGGGATGCCCAATCTGAATGCTCTCCGCCGCCTGATGCAGCGAGCCGCTCGTGTCGCTCGCCTCGATGATCACGGTCGTGAGCGCGAGCCGGGCCATGATCCGGTTGCGCGCGGGGAAGTTTGTCGGCACGAACTTCTCCCCCCACGTGAATGGCGAGAGCAGAAGGTGTTCGCGGTAGATCTTGTGCTGGAGGGCGGCGTGCTTCGTCGGATAGACCTTGTCGAGCGGGGTCCCGATGACGGCGATCGTCTTGCCACCGTGCTCGATCGCCGCGGTGTGTGCGGCGTAGTCGATCCCCTCTGCGAGCCCCGACACGACGACCACACCCGCGCGGGCACAGTCGCGGGCGAGCTGCGCCGCTCGCCGACGCCCTTCGACGGTGGCCTTTCTCGCACCAACGATCGCGATGCGCGGCAAGTCGAGCAAACCAAGATCGCCGACGCTGTGGATCTGCGGAAACTGGAGCAGCAGCCCGTTGGTGATGCCGACGCGCTCCGACGGCACCGTTACCACGGCGGCGCGGGGAGGCGGCGTGTAGTCGTCGTTAGGCGCGGTCATCGTCACCATCAAGCGAACCTAATCGAACGGGCTGACAAAGCAACGGTCCAACGTGCGGACCGAGGAATCGTCGGAAACTTAGCCCGGCGAGCCAGCGCCGCGTTTGACTGTTCACTCCTGGAGGCACACAGGTCCGATTCTCCCACAGCGAACGGCGCGATGGCCGGGACGTAGATCCCTGGCTGCCGACGAGGAATGTTCCTGCGCGCGATCGCTGACGTTGGCGCCGAACTCGAACCGGGCGCTGGTGCCAACTGCTCCGAGCTGGTTGTCCGGGGGCGTGGTCGGTCCGGTGAAGCATCTGGGTCGTGCTTCGTTCGTGGGGCTAGCTCTCAGACGTCATTGCCCGTCAAGAACGAGAGATGCGTTGCAAGCGCTGCGCATGCTGAACCCAGCAGGATACCGAGAGCCTCGTCCATTTCGCGTTCGCAGGCAGTCAAGAGCACGCGGAGGTCCTCCTCTGGGGCCGGTGGAAAGTTCGCGTTCTTGCGGATGTTGTCGGGCAACACGTTGTAAGCAACCGCGCGATTACGGATGTTCTTCCACGCCTTCGCGTTGATCTTGAACTCGTCGATCGAAGTGGCTCCGGCGAAGAAGTCGACTTCGTGCTGCTGGCCGCCGTCATGGATGAAATGGTTTCTGAGCGCGTACGAAACGGCAATTGGCCAACCAAACGCCCGACGGATCGAATCGATGAGGAGTCCGGCGGTGCTCCTGCTGAGGCTGTCCTTGGAGTCCACGAAGTGTGAGACGAGCTTCGCCGACCCTTGGTCGCTGAAGGCGCCGCCATCAGCCGAGCACAGCACGCGACCGACAAATCCAGAGACACGGTCGGCCAGTGACCAACTCAACGACAAATAAGCCTCAACGCCGATGAGGCGCGCATGGCTATATTTAATCCGCATCGGGGGTGCGGACCGCCGCGGGACACCGAACTGTACGACGACGAAATCATCTTGCTCGATCCGCTCTTCAAGACCCACGAGAAGGTCTCGAGCTGAATTGCGTGCTGCCCACAATTCTCGCCAGTACTCGATGCTCGAGCCCGTCGCCAACGAGCGACTCATCTGATCACCAACCCCCACCAGCGCTGCGGCTAAAGCGCTGGCGTCAAGGCTGCGTTTTGCAGCTTCGAGCCGATCGTCTAACGATCTCGTCATTCGCCCCGCTCCTCCTTGGCGCTTTCCTTCTCGCGCTCCAACTCGGCCGCGGCAACCTCGACATACCAGTTCCAGAACGCGGCGAACCGGGGATCCTTTTCGTTGTCCCGATGCCGCCTTGCAGTGTCGAGAGCGTTAACGAACACAGACGCCACCTCACCATGCTTGCCGCTCCATGTACGGATGCCTGGGTCGCCAAGGGCGCTGAAAAGCACGTTTCGCTCGTCGCTCTTCTCCGGTGAAGCTGCGATTTGCAATACCGGCAGGGCAATGGTGCGCCACGGCGGCGTATCCACAACGTACGAACGCGCGAGACGCACGAACCTCATTACGTCATCAGGCCCGACGCTACGAATGCGTGCGGCGATTGCGTCTGCCAGAACGACTCCGTGTGGATCGACGTCGTGAAGGATGTCGTTCAGCCGGTATCCTACCGTTCCAGGATCGTCTGCCAGGTCCAACAGCTCGTCGATTACTCCAGCCACTTGTTGGCGATCGGGCTCGCCCTCCCCAATCGGCTCGACGTACTCGCCGAGCGAACTCTGGTGACCGATCGCGAGCACCTTCCCGTAACCCTGACTTGATTCCAAAGCGGCTCGCGCCTTGAGCGCCTTTGGAAGCCACCGTAGCGGGGCACGACCGACGGCGGCCAGCACCTCACCGAGACGGTGATCGTTCATGCTTCCGAGGCCATCTAGATCCGCAACGCGAATAACTTGATCGAGTAGCCACTCCGAAAATCCCCCGGGGGCGTCGACGCCTTGGCGATCGTAGACCGCCCAGAAGACGCCCTGAACCAGAGCGGCGACCGCGTGGGTGAGTACTGGCTCAGCGAGTCGGTCGAAGGATTGCTCAAGAAGCATCCGGTAGGCCGCCCCGTCGTGCATGAACGCGGGGCTCACCAGAGCAACGAACGCCGGTTCCCGCGCATGCCGTGCAAACATCTCTCCCTGACGTCGCAGGAATGTGTGTTCCGGCTCGGAAAGCTCTTCACTTTTGTACCTCGGAGGGGCGAGACCATACACAGCCGACAGCAATTCGATCTGCGTCAGTTCGTCGCCGCACAGCCCCAGCAACGCCTGAAGAAGTTCGAACGCCTTCGGCCCACCATCCTCTCTTCGAGTGTCGAAGAGCCATCGCGACGCGACCGACAGCGTGAACTCCAACAGGTGCCGTTCTTCGTGCTTCGCAAGCGTCTCCGTAACGAAGGTACGAACGCGTGCGTTGCCTCTCGCCAGCGAACCGAGCTGAGAGCCGACACCCAAGAGCGTAAAGAAGCGTCGGTCCTCCTTCACAAAGAGAACTCCGCGTTCGACAAACGTCCTGATCCCGTGGTCGCCCGCGGCAACAATCCGCTGCGCTGCGATCATCGCGTTGCGGTCGTATGCTTCGACGGACTCGAATTCGAGAAGGGGCTCAAACTCCGCTGCGAGTTCGTTCTTCGTATACAGCGTCTCCAGTTCTTCCGCCGCCGCCTTCAGCTCGGTGTCCTTGTCGAAGCGCGCGTGCCAATCCCAGATGTCGCGAGCGGCCCGCATCTCCTCAAACCTAAGTCCGCGCCTCGTGAGCACGTCACGCGTCCATTGCAGGTCTTCCATAAAACGCGCTCGTGTCTTCCGAGCGAACTCATTCGGTTCATGGAGAGCAACAAAGTTCGCCAGCCGATGTGCTTCCACGAACAGCTCCCAAAGAACGAGCTGCGAGTCGAGTGTCACCGAATCGTCGAGAAGCAGCTCCTTGACCTTGGCGATGAGTCCCTCGCGTGTAGTCCAAGCAGGATGACCTTCTCCGATGACGTACTTGCGGAAGATGAATTGATCACCCTCCACCCAGTCCTCATGCCTCTCGACAGCGAGCAGCGGAATCATCAGCGCTTTCAACGCCCGGGTCTCCGCCGGCGACGGCGGTTGCGAACGCAGGGTCTCGAGCTTCGCCATTCCAAGCTGTGAGGACGCATCGTTGAACGACGACCAGAAGTAAAGTCCGCCTGCGATTGTTTGTCCCACCAGCGTGCCCGCACGACGACCGTCGTTGGGCAATTCTCGTCGCGGGAGCCGTGGCACCGCCTCTGCTTCCGCGATAGCCAGTTCATAGAGGGAGGTCAGGACCGCCACCTGCTGCTGGAGTGTTTCCGCCCCCATTGCGGCGTGATACACGGGCCACGCGAGACTCAGGAGAACGTCATCTTGGGTGAGTTCGCGGCGGCCGTACATCGTCTCAATTGTCTCGGTCGCTACCGGTGAGGTGCGTAGGCGCTCCGTCAGCGCCACTACCTCGCTTACCCGGAACCTCGCAACGTCGGGCAACACCTGGGCGAGCGCGATCCTCCCGGACGCAGTCAGCCTTGGGAGCGCACCAACTAGTACTCTGAAGAACGGATCCAGCAACGCTACTGGTTGCTCCAGTCTGCGAAACAGCACTTCGGTCCGCGCTATGGACGACAAGATCGCGCGACCAACGTCGCTAAGACCACCCTTTTCGATCGCGGTCGTAATCGGCTTGAGGAGCGCAGCGACATCGGGTGATGCGGCATATGGCGAAGATCCGAATCCAACGGAAACCGCCAACCACGCGGTCAGGATGTGATCTCGGAGAACGTCGGGCTTGAGCTCGACGAAACGCCCGTTTGCTCCTCGCTGCGATAGCGCGCGTCGATCGACTAGGCGCGCCAATAAGCCGCGCATCGTCGTCACATCTTTGATGCCGCTTTGGTCAGCGACAAGCTGAACGATCGAGTCGCTTTCCCGGTTAATAGTGCCGATAAGGGCCACCCAACGAAGACAGTTTCGGATCGTGTCTGGATCGTCACCTCGCTGTTGTTCGATGACCTCGTTCAGGTAGAGCTCTGCGAGCGCGCTGGCAGTCTCAGGGATTCGATTGACGTCGCCGTAGGTCTCGAGCAAATGAACGGCCAACGTCATCCAGATCGGTTGACGCGCGAAACGGTCGGCCAGCGACTCGATCGCATGCTCCCGCCACGACGCTACTTCGCGCGCGCGAGGACCGGTAGCCAGGAGGTCGCGACACATCTTGCGCGCAGCTTCCTTTGTCAGTTCCTTGAGCGGTAGCCAGCGAACCCTTGCGTTCAGCTTCGGAGTCGACAGGAAACGTAGAACTGGATCCTTCGGGGACCGCACCGCGACGACGACCTTCCACTTGCTCGCGCGACCCACATATCCGCCGAGCTGTTCGGACAACAAACGAAGGACCTGTTCGCTATCCGGCTCGTCAACAAACAGAACTGTTGGGCGTTCGGGAACCACGCCATCGAACCAGCTGGTTCCCGCGCTGAGCGTTGCGACGTTCGCCCAAAGCACCTGCCAGTCGCCGATGTCCGCGAGCCTCTCGCCAACCTCCAGGAGAAAACGCGACTTTCCGATCCCGCCGGAGCCGTGCACTACGAGGAAAAGTTCAGTGGATGCGAGAAACGCCTCGATCTCCGACGTTTCCTGCTCGCGTCCAACGAAAGGTGTGAGCGCATCGCGAGTCAGGAAAGGTTCATCCTGTTCGAAACGCTCGCGCACCTCGGGCAGAGTTAGGAATGCGCGCGCCTCCTGCTCGAAAAATGACCGATACACCTCAGGGTGCTTCGCCAGCAATGACTCGAGGTCTGCTCGCTGCCAGAAGTCGGCCGTTAATCCCTGTTGAGCGAATGCGGGCACCACCTCATCGAGCCAGCGCTGGCGATCACGCGGATTGAACTCCGCATTGCAGACGAGCCGCCAGTGCGTGACCCCTTGCCACTGCTTAGCCCGTGGATGTTCGTCTCGCCGGTAGCTCTCGACCTTCGATGACTCATCCAGCGCATCCGCGATCGCCTTTGCCGCAGATCCATCCGTGTGATGCTTTGCCTGATAGACCGTGGTCCCGTCGCCAGATCGCGCGTCCTGTCCGCCATCCGGACCTCGCCGGGCAAACAGCGACGCCTTCGGGTCTTCAAAACGAACAAGAGTTAGCACCAGGGCCTCGAAGGTCGCCCCGTTCGTGATCAGCCCCCACTTCAGCTCCGACATGCGTCAAGCCACCGTCGCCGCGCCACGGAACGGAAGCACCAACTTTGCATCAGGTTTCTTCGCGTTCTTGATCGCGTAGATGCGAACGAATGCGCCCTCGGTGTTCGGTGATGTCACTTCGAAACCGAGCCGTCCAAGGGCCGAGCAGAACGTCGGCACGTCGTCGAAGTAGCTTGCCGCTTCCCAGATGTGGATCGTGCCGTCGAGACGCAGGCAACGGTGCGCCTCGCGAACGTAGTCGGTGAAATTCGAGCCCATCAGCGACAGGCAGAAGATCGCGAGGTCCAGCGATTCGTCTTCGAGCGGCACGTGGGCGATGTCGCAGGCGATCACGCGCTTATCGATCGCGACGTGGTCAAAGCTGTGGATCGTGTGGAGAGAGCCAGCCTCCGCGGCGATGAACGCCTCGCCGCAGCCGAAGTCGCCGACCACGAGGCCATCGCGCTCGGACAGCCAGCGGATCTCCTCCTTGAACGGGACCACCGGCCACGACTCGCGGAGTTGCCGATACATGGTGTGGTAGTGCGCCCACTCCTCGGCGTTGGCGGCGAGCCGGTCGTGCGTCTTGTCGCTCGACGCGGCGTACCAGCGGTTGTTCATCTTCGAGAAGTCGCCGTAGCGCGCGACGCGACGTGCGACGTCGGCGGGCGTGCCATCGAGCGGGATCTTGATGACCGGGCGCGCGACCTCGTTCATGTGGCCGCCATCGAGGCGCGACAGCCAGTCCATGATGTCTTGCTGCGCTTGCGTCGGCGTTCGCAAATTGCCCTCCGGCACGATGCCATCGACGGCGGCATCGGCGATCGACTTCTTGTACTCGAGGCGATGCAGCTTCGATTCGCAGTACGACCAGCGCTGCCCGTTCACCATCGCGAACGTGACTGGGATGATCACCTCGATCTTGTCGAAGCGGCTGCCCTGGCGCCACAGCCGGCCGATCAGCTGCTCGAACTCGGCGTTGGTCCACGGCAACGCGTTGATGATGAGCTTGCTGCACACGTACTGCAGCCCGTCCACGCCGGTTCCGATACGGCTCGACGCGATCAGCACGTCCACCGCCCCGTGCTTGTCGCGGAACGCTTCAAGGTCGGCGTCGTCGGTGTCGCCCGTCAGCATGCCGACGCGAAACCCCGCCTCGACCAGCGCGTCGCGCAACGGACCTACGATGCCATCGACGAAGTGCGTGTAGATCAGCACCTTCTCGCCGGGCTTGATGTTCTCGATGATGGTCGGTAGCCGCAGCTCGGTCAGCACGCGTTCGAGCTGGAGCACCGTGCCGCGACCGACCTCGCGGATCTGATCGAGCGCCGCGCCGCAGTCGACCTCGATTCGTTTGATGTCGAGCTGCATCTTGTACTCGGGCCGCCATCGCGTGCCGAGCGTCACGAGCCGCTGGTAGAGGCGCATGCAGTTCTGGACCGTCGCCACCACGTCGAGGTCGTCGTGCCGGTGGCCGGTGATCATCTCGACCAGGCTCTTGCCCTCCTGGAGCGTGTTGATCACAGGCGTTCCTGACATGCCGAGCACGCACAGATCGCTGTTCTTCTTGCCCGCCTCGAGAACGAGGCCCTGGACGAGCCGCTTGCGCTTGCTCATCAACACCGCCGCATCGCGTTGCTTGGCGTAGTGGATCTCGTCGATGACGATGAAGTCGATCGCGCTCCGGTCGATGAACGCGACGAGGTGCGCCTCGGAGTCCGCCTGCTGGAACTGCTCGAAGTTCATCACGAGGTAGCGCGGTGCGTTGCCCATCGGATCGTTCCAGGTCGGCGTCCACGTCTTGACCTGGACCTCGCACTGCGGGAACGCCTTCACGATCTCGGTGGCCCAGTTGGCAACGACGGCGTTCGGGCAGCAGATGATCGTGAGCCCGGACGCGACGACGCGCGTCGAGAGGATCGCGCTCAACGTCTTCCCCGCGCCCATGCCGGACCAGTTGCCGTAGCGGCGCTTCTCGCGCACGCACACCGCGACGCGGCGTTGCATCAGGTTCGGCGGGACCAGCGGCGTGTTCGGGCCACCCGGCTTGAACGAGTAGCCGTGCGGCAACTGGAGCGCCTCGGCGTCGTTGAACTCGGCGAGGAATCGATCGCGCACGATGCTCGAGTAGGTATCGCCTTGAAACGCCTCGGCCTGCGCCTTTGCGATCTCGGGCTTCACGTAGGCGTGGCGCCACAGCTTGGCTTTCGCGCTGTCGAGCAAGAACGCGACGGTCTCCGCGTCCGCGTTCGCGATAAGCACTTTGTCGAGCGCGTCGAGCGCGTCGCGGGTCTCGATGATCGGGAGATCGTCGCTCTCCGGCTTGGCGGTCGCCTCGATCGCGTTCGCATCGACCTGACGGCTCACGTCGACATCGGCGCTTCCCGTGTCGTCGTGAACGCCGTCGGGCGCGGCGGGCAGCGCATACGGATCGATCGGCGGTGGCGCCTGCAGCGTCCCGGGCTCGGCCGAGGTGACGAGCGCCAAGACGAGCGGGTCGACCGCGCCAGCGGCGAACTTGTCGACCATCGACGGCTGCCCGTTCGCGAACTTCTCGAGCTCCTCGACCGGGAACTTGCCGTTCGTTAGCGCCATCACGAACGGCTTGCCTTTGTCCTTCAGCACGCCGGCTTGCATCGCGAGCGCGAACAGCTCGCTCGGGTCGAACTTGGTGATATGGCCGACGAGCGACTTCACGAACGCGCGGATGTTCTCCAGCGACCACCCGCCGTAGCAGGTCGGGCACTGACGATTGCTCTGCGCGCGCGCGCGAACGGTGGCTTGATACTCGTGACCGTTCGGGCACACCCACCACGCGTTCATCACGTGATCCGCAAGGACCTCTGCCGGCGCGATTGCGTTCTTGGTCGGATGCCACTCGGCAGCAACGCTCGGCGCGACAGCCGCGAGCGAGGACTTCTCCAGAGCGCATTTCGGGCACGCGTCATCCGAGAGCATGCGGACTGGCGGGCGCTGGAAGCCGTGCCCGTTCGGACACCGCCACCACACGGCACTAGCGTGGGTCGCGTCGAGCGTTGCGAACTCGATGCCCGGGTTCTTATCACCGTCCCACTGCGACGCGAGGCCGGGGCGCAGCTTCGCAAGGTTGGTGTGCGTGTTCGCGCCCTTGCTGCAGGTCGGACAGCTCGCGTCATTCTGCATGGCGCGCGGGGATCGGGCGAACGCGTGGCCGTTCACACAGCGCCATGCCGCGGGCCGGTAGCTATGAGCAGGCACCTTTGTGGCGGCCTGCGGGTTCTGGGGCGTGTCCCAGAGCAGCGCGAGTTTCGGATCGTCAGCGACAGAGTCGGCCATGATGTGCTCAGGTCTCCACGGGCGGCGGCGCGATGCAGTCGTTGCTCGTCCAGCTCGGGTCTTTGAAATCGAGGTGAGCCGGGAGGCCCGGGCCACGGACCTTGCGGCATTCTTCTTCGTCTTCCGCGACGAGTTGGTTCAGCTCGAGAAGAAACGCAAGCCGATCCTGCCCGCCAACCGCGCCGTACGCGGCATTGACCGCATTGTCGAGAGCAGCCTGCGCGTCCTTCAGAGGATGTGGGCCTTCGATCTCGGCCGCTTGATGAAGAGAGCGAAGTGACCAGCCGTTCTGCTTCATAAGCTCAGTACGAACACGACGCAGTTCCCTAGCTGCAGCCGCCACACCAGCGACCTGATCGTCCGTGGGATCTTGCGGCCAGGGGAACGTTCGCCACACCTCCGTCGCGTAAACAATATCTTCCTTCAAGCGCCCCCCCTTCGCCTTTGTCCAATCCCAGTGATGCGACGACTGGACTATGCCGAATGAGTAGTCGTCCGCGTACGCGAACAACTGTAGGCGTTCGAGCGGGGCTACTCCGCTCGCGGTTAGGAAAAAGAATATTGGCCGCGACGCAAGTCGCGAACACGCAACCATCCGTTTGAGCCCGGCATGGGCGATGCCGTCCAGAAAATCACGACGATGCCAGAATGGACGCCACCAGGTTCGCAACCATGTTCCGTAGTGCGCAGTTGTAGATTTCTTTGCCTTTTCCACGACGAGCGGAAATACATTCTTGCGAAGATACGCGTAGCCAGACGCGGCAGCTCGAGCGTCGACTTCGGTGGGGCACGCTCCTAAGTGAAGCGCATACTCCGGATCTGTTTCGAAGTTCCCTCCGAGCACGTCGTCGCCGTTCGCAACTGCTTGCACAAATGGAGCGGCTGCCGAATCCCGTCTCAGGGAAGTAGCCGTTGAAGCATCGACGTAAAAGGCCTTCGTACCGAACGTGATGCCCTGGCAGGTTCCTTCTCGGTTCGCGCGCAGCTCGCGGGCGCTGCTTACATCTCCGTGTAGCTGAAGGTGCGAAGGAATAGCATCTCGCTTGAAAATCTGGTCGTTGACTAGAAGTTCATGGGGTCCAGCCAGCGGCCCTTTGTGCCAATTGACCATGCTCACGTGAACAGCTGCTTCGCCGGGCCAGTCCCGTTCAGACACCGCATTCGTGATCGTGCCGCCGTTGTCAACGATGTAGTCGAGCGCTGCGAGTCTGTTGCCGCCGACGCGGATGTTGCTCGGCGCGACCAAACCAGCTCTGCCTCCGTGTCGCAGGTGTTCGTGTGCGCGGCGAAACCAATACACACAGAAGTCGCCCCCAACTCCGGGGTATCGCTCCTTCAACGCGTCGACGCGTGTCGCGCCGAGTTGTTTCCGCAACCACTTTTCGCCGAGGAACGGCGGATTGCTCACGATCGCTTCGACCTCCGGCCACTCCGCGAACAGCGCATCCGCGCACACGATGTTCTGGTCGAGGTTGTCCAGTGGCAGCGACGGGTCGATATCCATCTCGACCTGACCGGCAAGCGCGAACGCCTGGGCCTTGCGCTCCTCGAACGCAATCTTCTTCGCGATGTTGAGCGTGACCTTGGCCAGCTCGACGGCGAAGGGGTTGATGTCAATGCCGTAGAAGTTCGTCGCCTAGATGCCGCCGTTCCAGGACAACTTGGTGTGCGTCGATGGGAACTCGCGCATCCGCGAAAGCAGCTCGGTATCGAGCCGGTAGAGCTCGCGGAACGCGACGTACAAGAAGTTGCCGCTGCCGCACGCTGGGTCGAGTACGCGATACGCGAATAGCTCCTTCCGCAGCTCCGTCAGCTCCTTGAGCGTCGTCGCGGCCTGGATGCGCTTGCGCCACGGCTCGACGATCGTCGGGCCGACGACGCGCATGATGTCGTCGTGCGCGGTGTAGTGGGCGCCGCTCGCGTGGCGCTCGGCGTCGTCCATGATCCCCTGGAACACGCTGCCGAAGATGTGCGGGTCAACGTACGTCCAGTTGGCTTCGGCAGCCTTGGTTAGCGCGATCACCTGCTGCTCGCCGAGCGGCAACGTTACGGCGTCGGTGAACAGGCCGCCGTTGAAGTACGGCACGACGCGCGGAGCGGGAAGGTCCTTGGTGTTCATCTGCTCGAACAGCTGGCGCAGGCGCGGCTCGACCTTGCCGTCGCGTGCGCCGTCATAAAGCAGCGACGTGAAGTAGTTCGCGGGCAGCAGGCCGATGTCCTCGGCGAACATCGCGGTGATGCACTGGAGCGTGAACCGGATGACGTCGCGCTCGCGACCCGGGTGCGCAGCGCGCACGCTGCGATACAGACGCGCGACGAGGTCGGCGACCTCGCCGGAAACCTTCTCTACGTTGACGATCCGGGGCGTGGCGCCTGGAACCCACTCTCGCGTGAAGAACGGGAACGCTTCGCTATATTTGGAAAGGTCGTCGATCGACGTCACGAGCCGAGGCGCTTCGCGGTCGCGAGCCAGGTCGTATAGACGAAGGTCGCGCTGGTTCGTGAGCACGACGTATTGCGGAACTGGATCGAGTTGAAGGACGACGCGGACCAGATCCTTCCATGCGAAGTCCAAGACCGCGTCGTGTGCGGCGACGTGCATCATCGCGCGGCGTTCGGGCCACCACAGCGCCACCTCGCGCTCGACTCGCTGGCCGCCTTCCGCGACGGACAGCAGTCGCGGAATCGCCGCGCCGTCGGGCCTGCCGTCCGTCCATCCGAAGCACTCGAGGAGATGCGTCGTGAAGCTGACGTGTGCATCGCGTCCCGAGTAGCCGCCGGCCGCGCCGAGAGCAAACTGGCGCAGCGCTGACTTGAGCGAGCCTGAAACGACGGACTCGGACTCAGGCATCCCGGTACGGCGACGAGTTCTCTGGGCGCCCTTCGCCTTCGCCGGGCCCTTCGCCTTCGGCGCGATCTCTCCGAGCTCCGGCAGCCGCGAGCCAAACGCAGCGGCGCCTTCGCGTGCCTTCGAGGCCCTGGTGTCCGCTGGATCGAGCTTGTAGCGCGCTTCTCCGTTTGCAGTGGCGGCTCCAGCCGCGAGAACGCGCTCGACCAGCGCCGACTTTTCCTTGCCGCTGCTATCCAGGCCGGCCGCAGTGCAGATCTCCTTGAGCGTGTCGCGCGAGAGCCCGTCGTGAACGATCGCGCTCAGGCTCGCGCGCTTGCTCTTCGCAAGCGCGTCACGGACTTCTTCGACCGTCATGCGGGAAGTGACCTCGAGGTCGAGGTCGCGCGCGATCCCGAGCAAGTCGGCCTTCCCCAACGCCGCCAGCACCCGCCGCTTGAACGTCATCGTCGGTCATCCTAGCGCAGCCTGGATCGTTACGCGTCGCCTCACGTAGCTGAAATCGCGTGGCTTTTCGCGCGATCTCTGGGCGTGCGCTGCGACCTACGTCGAGTCGTTTTCAAGCCCGCGCTGGGCGTCGCCGCCAGAGCGTAGTGCCGCGCTACTGTCGGCGGATGTCGCGGCCGATCGACCAGAAAAACGTAGAGGCGTTGCTGCTTGGGGTCCCCGAGACCACCGTGCGCGAGATGTGTATCGAGGCGCTCCGCCGCTGGCATCGCCGCGAGCCCACGTCGAACGTGATCCAGATGCATGGTGTCCTCGGCCGTGGGGTGATCCCCCAGCTGTTGGAGTACCGAAATCAGACGTCGACCGCCGACGAGCAGAACCAGCTAAAGGAACCGTTCATCGACGCACAGCACGAAGCGTGGATGACGCCGGTCGTCGAGTTCATCTGGTGGTTCGTGGGCGCCGGGTTCGCGACGCCGACGGCGTTTGCCGGTGGCAACTTGATCGACATGCGCCTTACTCGTCGAGGCGCGGCCTTCCTTGACGCGCCGCCAGATCACCCCATGCTGCCGGGGTACCTCGCGCGAATCGCCGCGCGCTGCCCGAACCTTTCCGACTCCGTGGTTGATCTTCTCTCCGATGCTGGCGCGTGCCTCGACCATGGACTACGGCGCCCCGGGATCGTGCTGATGGGCGTTGCATATGAGGTCGCGATCGAGGCCGTCATCGACTCGTTGATCGCGCGCACCGCGTTGCTGCCGGTCGTTGCGACGCAGCAAGCTGCGCTTCGCATCTCGGCAATCCGCGCGGTGATCGACACTGTCCTGCCCGGAACAACACCACAGGAACGCGACGATCGGTTCGCGACTAAGCGAGCCTACGACTTCGCCGATGATCTTCGACGGCGGCGCAACGACGGCTCACACACTACCCCGCGCTACCCGTTCGACGATCCGCAGGAAGCGGAGGAGTACTTCGTCTCCGCTGGCCGGAATCTGCCGCTGATCTGGCGGATGGCGTAACTAACTTAGATCGGAGTGCGTGAGCCGTCCATGTGCATTCTGTGGATCCGGCTCGCCCGATCGATCGCGACCGACGACGCCGCATTCACGCGCGCGTGGAGAAGCCATGCTTCCGTCGCCAAGCAGATCCATTCGCACACGTCCCGCACGGCCACGGAGTAACTGGTCGTTCGCGACGTCGCGGTCTCACTCATTCCGCGCGACGGCACGACATCCATCTCGCATACGTACAGGATGATCTCGTTCAACACCTCGAACATGGCGCGCCCGCTGTCTGCATCCTGAGGCGCTCGATCGCTAAGCCAGAACTCGGCTTGATGTAGAAACCGGCATCGCAGTCGATAGAGTTCCCTGCCGGTGAGGAACGGCACGCCGCCCGCGGTGACGTGCGGAGCGAAGTAGGTGTCGACCCATGTCGCATAGCGGTCGCCGGTGATCCCATTGCCCGGCCGCTCGATCGCAGCGCACGCGTCAGGAATCATCAACGCTAGCGAGAGCGCCGCGTACCAACACTCACGCTCCACCGCTTCACGAACGCCTGCCACGAGGTGATCCATTGAGCGGCGATCTAGCACCCGCGGCTGTAATGAGGACGCGGACGATCGAGCCTTGCTCGAGCCCCACAACAATGCGCCCACGTGTTCCGGATTGACGGGATCGCGTAGGACGGCTGCACCAGGCAACTGGTGGCCGTTCTTGAGCATTACTGAACGCACTCTCAGTGTCAGACCCATGGCCTAGGGTTGCCTCCAATTCAAGGAGACAAGATGAAAGAGCCAACGTACACGCCACCAGCAACTGGGGCGGACTCCGGGACGAAGACCTCGACGGGCACGCACGAGGAAAATCGCCCGTCGATCGAGTGGCTCGCCGCGTTCAAGGCGCAGGCGACGCAAGACATGATGGATGACGTCGTCGGTTACGTTGCCAAGCGTTCGAGCTGGTTACACCACCAGCACGGCAGCGGGACCACGGCGTTCATCAACGAGATGATCGTCGATGCGCTCGGCGACACGTTCTCCAGCGTCGTCGCCTGGGATCCGTCGCGGTGTCCCCTCGCGTTGCACGTCAAGAGCGTGATCCGCAGCCGGCTCTCGCATGCGCTCGACCGCGCCGAGGATCTCGAGCACGTCGATGTCGACGAGGCGCCCGATCACGTCGTCCACGAGGCGATGGCGAACGCGGGGAAGCCGGCGATCGTGCCGACGAAGAAGCTCAGCCTCTACGTGAAGCAGTTCGTCGATCAGCTCCGCGTGCTCGCGGCCGACGACTTGCCGGTGTCGAAGCTGATCGATCTCCACCTCCAGGACATCACCGAGCGCCGGCACATCTGCCACATGACCGGCATGTCGCCGTCCGCCTATCACAACGCATTCCGTCGCCTTCAACGGCTGGCGGACAAGATTCCCACCAGCCTGCGGAACGCGGCCGTTGATTTGCTTCCGTGAAAGGAACCCAGCCATGATCAAAGACAAGAACCTCCGGTTGTACGAAACGTTCGCCCACGAAGTCGCGATGGAAGCTTCGGCCTCGGCGAAGCGCGACTTGACGGACGAGCAACGCGAGCTGTCGCGTTCGCTGCTCGCACGCACTCATGAGCGCATCGCGCAGATGGAGCGCGCACAGCGCAAACAGAACACGAAGAGGGTGCGGGACGACGTCCTCGCCTCTGCGCGTCCGTCACTGCTCGAACGGCTCGCCGCGATCTTCGCGCTTCAGCCGCGCGCGGTGTTGGCGTTCCGCGATCTCAACCAGATGTCGGACGACGATCTCCGGAATGCACTCGAAGACGCCCTTCAGATGATCGAGCGCATGAGCTAGCGCATGGGCGACATTCGAGAGGCGGATGCACGCGCAGAAGCGCGGCGGATGTTGGAGGAGGCTGGTGTCACTCAACCCGACGATATCGATCTCGATCGATTGGCCGAAGCTGAGGGCGCGGAGATCGTCTACGACGACCTCGACGGCGCCACGGCAAGTGTGATGCGCATCGGAGCGTTCGCGCGCATCCGCATCTCGAACCGGATCACAGATCTCGGAGCCCAACGGTTCACGGGCGCGCACGAGATCGGCCACCTTCGGCTCAATCACGAGGTGCCGCTCGGCAACACGAACGAAGTGATCGAACGGATCTGCAAGCCCCTCGAGAAGAGCCGAAAGGCTCCCGAACGCGCGGCGAGCATCTTCGCGAGTGAGATCGTGATGCCGGAGTCGCTCGTCCGGCGCTACTGCGCGGTCCCGTACATCACGCTCGCGCCCGCGCGCGAGATCGCTTCGGACTTCGCCACGTCGCTGCTGGCGAGCGCGATGCGCATCACGGAGATCACGACCGAGCGCTGCGCGGTCGCGTACTCGGTGCTCGGTCGCGTGAAGTGGATCAAGCGGAGCGCGACGTTCCCGGACTGGATCCCGCATGGTCGCCGCGTTGATCCGACGTCGGCGGTTGCGGATTACTACGAGCGCGGCAAGTTGGATCCGGCTACGCGCATGCTTGCGGTCGAAGCGTGGTTGCCGCGGCAACGAGTGGATGGCACGAACGTGCAGATCGTGGAGCAGTCCGCGGCGATCCCGGAGTTGGGCGTGGTGTTCACGATGCTGTGGATTCCGAATCGCGAGCTGTCGCACCTCGACCTAGCCGCGTAGCGCGAATCGAGGCGCTCACGGCTGAGAGCCGCTTCTCGCCAGAGGGGCGAAGCGTACCGCTGCGACGTTCTCTAACGTCCCCACTTCTCGTCCGCGAATGCGAATAGAGAGGTGGCCCTTTGCGAGGATCGCGATCGCATCGCCAGGGCCGCCAACGATCGAGGCCCCGTCAAACTGTTTCGATGGCTTGCAACCTTCGTAAATAGTCGCGCGCGGCGTCCACTCGATGCCGTCGCTCCACTCGTCTACCTGGAACAGCGGAGGCTCCGTCGACAGCCACGCCAGGTTCTTAACGTCGTGCGCGTAAATGCGCTCGTGTTCTGGCGGGAATTCCCTGACGTCGTTGCCTTCGGTGCAGCGGAGATAGTGGGTGGCCTGCGGCGGAGTCGTTGCGTCCTTGGCGGCAGCGGCGTCGGACTTCTTCCGCTGCGGGTCTTCGATGAAGTCGACGCGAACTGCCGTCGGCGCAGCGAGAACGGGTAGCGCGAAGTGTGGCGCTGCCTCGGGTGCCACAAACGTCGTGACCTCGGGCCCGGGCGTGAGACGGCTGTAGAGCCATTCTTCGCTGCACCCCTGGTGGCCGTCGCCTTCCCAGCCTCTTGTGCATCGACCCAGCCAGACCTCGTTCGCACTCGAGACAACGAGCGACCACCACGGGACCGATAGCTTCGTCTCTCCCGCTTCTCTGCCGGGCTGCGAATTGCTCAGCGCGGTCCATGCGGCTGCTGGCGGTGAAGGCACCGGGTGATAGCCGCTCGCGCTGACGGTTCCAACCTCGCCGTCATGCGGCGACTTCTTGCAATCACGCACGCACCAGCCATCGCCCAAAAGCACGACGGGATCACTGCCGGCCCAATCGAGCTGCGCTACATGGCCTGGCAACGTAACGGTCCGCGTGACTTCGACACCGTTCGCTGTGACGTTCCCGAACCGCAACGTCGATTGGATCGATGTCGCTTTCGGTACCGCACTCACCACGAACTCGATCGGTTCGGCCGTAGTACGGAGTTGCGGGGTAACGTGATCACGTGCGCAGCTCGCGACCAGTGCGCACGCCAACACTGGTAGCACCATTCCCTGACGCCCAAGCGTGGCCATTGCTCCAGTCTACCGACTTCAACGCCGTCATAGCGGCAGCACAGATCGCGAAAAGAAAGCTCGCATCCCAAAACGAGCATACCGCGTGCCCTGAGGAGCTCGTTTTCGACGGTGGAAGAAAGGCGAGCCGGAGAAACCTCGCGTCAAAGATCGTTGCCTGGAACGGGCAAGTTTCGCGCGGCTGCGAGCTTTCTTTTCGCGCGCGAATGCGAGCAGCTGCGCGAGCTTGATCGAGAAGTCATGAGCTTGATCGAGTTGCCGCGCACTTGATCGAGCAGTCACGCGGTTGGCGTGACCGCCGAAAGAAGCCTCGCGTGCTCGTGATCGATCGCGCGTACGTGCGCGCGCGTGAGCGCCAGGAAGATCATGCCAAACGGTCCAGCCGGTCGAATGGTCGGCAGTAAGAAGTAAGGAGGCATGAACAAATGTCCGAGCTGGCTTTCAACGCGACCGGTGACAACTTCGAGACTCCCGCGATCGTAACCGGGTGGCGTGTGCGGCGCATGAAGCCGCGTGGCGCGCCCGAGCTGGTGTACGGCCGCGACGGGCGTCCCCTCACGGTGCCCATCGAGTCCGACATGGACGACTTGCGCGACGCCGTTGGCGGCGTGCTCGGCAAGTACCGGCTCGATCCGATCAACGACGACGCGAAGATCATCGAGAGCGTCCCCGCGGCCTATATCCATGTCGTCAAGGCGGAGCGTGCCGTGGAGACCGCCATCGGCCCTGCGCAGCGTGACGACAGCGACTCGCTGCTCCGCGAGGCGATGCGTCACAACACCGAGCTGGCGAAGTCGGTGATCGATCGCTTCCCCGAGATGATGCAGGCGGCCGCGGAATTGCTGCGCGCCGCCGATGGCGCCGGGCTGCCGTCGCGCAAGCCGCGCTTCGTCGAGATCGAAGACGAGGATGACGACGGGGACGACGAGCTCGAGGTCGCCGCGCCTCCGGGCTTCGATCTGAACGCGCTCGTTGCGCAGCTCGTGCCGATGCTCGTGACTAACCTGATGACCGGGAAGATGAAGCTGCCGGGTCTCGCCGCGATGTTCGACTGGCGCAAGGCGAAGCCGGCCAACGACGACGCAACTCCGACGCCCGAGGCGACCACGCCGAGCGTCAAGCCGAAGGCGAAGCACACGCTCGCTCCGACCGCCGCGCCGGCTCACGAGGCGCTGTCCGACACCGCGCTTCCGCCCCTCGATCCCACCGCGATGGTCCATGTCGTCGCGATCCAGTCGGCACTCGAGCCGCAGGAGGTGGCGTTCGTCCAGGAGGTCGCGAAAGAGCTGAGCCCCGCCGAGTTGCGTGCGTGGTTCGACAAGCTGAGCAAGCTCAGCGTGCCCGAGGCCGTAGATGTCATCCGCGGCCTCATCGCGGGTAAGGGCAAGAACGGCGGCGCGTCGTGATCGGCCTGCCGTTCAATGACTACAAGTGCCTTGGCTCGATTACCGAGCTGGTGGCCGAGGTCGTCGCGACGCGCGATCCGGTGATCGCCGAGCTGGCCTCGAAGCACGCCACGACGAAAGGACTCATCAACTACATCCGCGGCCTTCCGCAGCGCGATGACGACGGCGAAACGGACGACGGCCCCAAGGTCGAGGCGTGCAGCCCGCCGCAGCGCCTGCGGCTGCCCGCGACGGATCCGAACTGTGTCGAGCGCGCGGCGCTCTACATCGCGGTGGCCGAGATGATCGAGGCGCATCCCGTGCGCCAACTCGCGACGCTGGACACGCCGGTCGGATTGCACACCTTCCCGATCGAGAACGGCGCGCCGATCATTCTCGATCCGCGTATCTCGCAGGACTGCCTCGATTGCGGTGTCGCGCTCAGCGCCGAAGGTCCCATCACAATCGAGCCGCACGAAGCGATCGAGTGGACGGCGAAGCTCGCCGAGGGCGACGCCAAGAGCACCCGCAATGGACCGAGCCGCGTGCGCCGCGCGCGCAACGCCGTGATGCGCCTCGCCGATGAGGGCATCTCGCCGACGCAGGCCGAAGTCGAGGCGATGGGGTGGATGTTCGCGCTCGCCGAGCGCGCCGCGCGCCGCTGGGGCACGCGGGCGATCGCGATGGTGCGGACCACGGCGCAGGCGATCGCCGACCTGGCCGACGAGGTCATCGCGCGCGCGCCGCAACGGAACCTCGGGCTCGATATCGGTGACATGCACTTCGAGGCACCGCGCTGGGTCTCTCAGCTCGGCACGGCGGTTGGCCGCATCGGGCTCGACGTCGGCGCCGCTGCGCTCCGCTCGGAGCTCGACTCGCTCGGCATCCACGACGACATGGTAGGACTCGTCGAGCAGGAGCTGAACCGCGAGGGCCTCTCGCTCGGCGTGCTCGCGCATCCGCCGAAGCTGACGACGTTCGCGTCCATGCAAGCCAAGCGCGCCGCGTAGCTCACGACCAAGACTCGCTTTGCTCAGGGGCGCGCGTGGTGCGCGAACCGAGCGCCAGAACTCGCCCGCGTTGCCGCGGGCACGGCGGGGCATTGCCTCGCGAAAGGACAGATTCATGAAGGACCCGAAGCAGAAGAAGGACAAGAAGGCCAAGGCCACGCGTCGCGGTGGCGGCGGGTCGATCGTTCACGACTGGCAGCCGCTGTTCGCGGCGATCAACGACGTGATCGACTGGGCGCTCGACATCGCCGCGAAGCTGTCGCGCGACTACGCCGAGGATCTCGAGGCGATCGAGAACGTGCGCACGTGCCTCCACGCATGGCTCGATGGCCGGCCGTGCGAGATGGACGTGTCGGACCTGCTCCTCACGTTCGCGACGATCCTCAGCGCGATCGAAATCGATCTCGGGATCGAGAGCGTCGAGCTACTCACGCCGCTCCGCGCGCTCGTCACGGCACCGGCGACGCTGCCGCGCGTGCTGCGCCTCCCGGGCGCAGCGCGTGACGAGCACGCGACCGTCGTGATCCGTCGCTTCCCCGGCCGCCGCAACGCGAGCGCCGCTTCCACCTACCTGGCCGCGTAAGGAGACCGTCATGGCGAAGAAGAAGACCAGGTCGAAGAAGCACTCGTATCGCAACGCGAGCCCGCGCTACGCGGCTCCGCGCAACGCAACGCCGCGCGCCCCGCGCGTCGACAAACCTGGCGACGAGACGTCGCTGCGTCGCCTCGGGGTCACCGCGGCAGGCGCGGCCGGCACGGCGCTGATCGGAACGTTCCTCGCGAAGGAAGGCTGGGCACCGAAGACGATCGCGACGGCACTCGCCGCGGTTGGCGCCGGGCTCGCGTGGAAGGGTGACGAGCCCACGATCCGCAGCGTCGGGGCCGGCGCGATGTCGGCGGCGGGAAGTCAGCTCGCATTGATGATCATGGAGGACCGCGATCAGAAGCCGACGACGGCGAGCGCACCCGCGGTCGCCACGGCGAAGAAGCCGGCGAACGCGGGCGAGTTGCCGCCGGGCTCGCTCGAGAACGCGTTCGAACGCGCGAAGGCGCGGCTCGTGCTCTCGGCGGGCGAGTCGATGGACGTCGCGGCGTAGGCACAGAGATCGAGATCGGGGGTCGGGGTCGCGCGAGCGGCGGCGTGACTCACACCAAAAGGAGACACTATGGATGACTACGGAGATATAGAGTTCGTCGAGCGTAACGCGGTCGTGGTCGAGGGCCGGCCGTCCGGCAATCAGCAGGGTCGTCGCACGAGCGGCGGTCGCACGTACTACGCGCAGTCGTCGGGAAACGGTCGCTATCCGCAGCACTACTCGCAGCAGCCGAACGTGATCTACGCCAGTGCCCCGGGCATGGGCGTGGGTATCGGTGGCGGCGCGAGCGTGTTCGGGCGGATGTCGACCGGTCAGGTCATCGACATGGTGGCGCAGATCTTCGCGGCGCTGATGCCGCTGCCGGCGCAGCCGGTGGCGACGAGCGACGCGAGCACCGACGTCGGCAACCTGATCCTGTTCCAGGGCTCGCTTGCGCAGTATGCGAAGCGGGACGAGCAGATCCGCACGCTGGGTAACCTCGTCACCAAGCTGGTGGGCTAGCCGTCATGGCGACGCCTATCTACAAGGGGGCGACGCAGCCCGCCGCGAATAGCGGCTGGCTCTCGGGGATGGGCTCGTGGTTCAGCGCTTCGGCGCCGGCCTACGGTGTCCCGGCTCCGAAGCCGGTCGCGGCGACGACTCCGACGCCGACGGCGGCGCCGGCTGTCGTCGGATCGTGCGACCCCGATCGGATCACGCTCGTGATCCCGCGGGAGCTGATCGGTTCGCAGCAGCTGATCGTGAGCGCGTCGCCGGATGGGGACGTCTCGTCCGACGACGCGGAGCGGATCACGCTCGTGATTCCGCGCTCGCTGATCCAGCCGCAGCAGTAGCGCAGCAGTAGCAGAAGGCACAGCGACTTCACTTCAACCGGGTTCACGCCCGTCGCTCGCGCGACCCCGGCCCCCGATCTCCTTTTCGTTTTCCGTGGAGGCTTTCATGTCGTCACACATTCATACCTGGACCGATGGACACCTCGCGCTGCGCGACCGCGCATACGAGGTCCGCGGTCTGATCGAGATCCATCCCGACACGGTTGCGGCGACGCACTGGCCGCGTACGACCGGCGCCGACGTCATCGCGATCGCGGCGCTCGTCGATCCGGCGATTCGAGGGAATGGCACGCCTGGCATCCTGCGCCGGTGGCGCGCGTCGCTCGGCGATCTTCAGCGCTATGCGCTGCCCGCGCCTCGCGAGACGTTTCGCGAGAACCGCTCGTTCTGGGCGAGCCTCGAGTCGGTCGCGGTCTTTCTCGATGACGTCGCGGTCGCGCCGCCGTCGCCCGCGATCTGGGACGCGCTGATCGATCAGCTCGGCGCCGTCGTCGAGCTACGCAACGTCGGCCCGAGCGAGGACGGTCCGTTCGCGCACTTCGACGGGATCAAGACCTACGACGATCTATGGATCGCGCAGAAGAAGTACCTCGCCGAGAAGCGCGGCTCCGACATGCTCGCGCCGCCGACTGGCTTCGGCGGCGGCACGACCGCGGTTCCGCGCACGACGAACGCCGACGTGCTTCAGCTCGCGACGTACTGGACCGAGCGGCTCACGAACACCAAACACGAGATGGGCTACGACGGCATCGTCACGATGTGGCACGTCGCGCTCGCCGACGTCGACAAGATCTCGAAGGTCGGCAAGCCCGACGCCGTCTACACGAAGAACAACGAGTTCTGGGCGTCGAGCTGGAAGGTCGCGGTGCAAGTCGCGGTCTCCGACGAGGCGCCCACGAAGTGGGACATGGTCGTCGACTCGGTCAAGGACAGCGTCACGCACCTGCCCGAGAACCTGGGCGTCGCCGCGAGCAAGGGCGCCGATCTGCTCGCGAGCGCCGCCCATACGGTCGGCACCGTCGTGAACGAAGCCGGCAAGGGGCTGCTCTCGGGGCTCGGCGCACCACTGTTGATCGGTGCGGGCTTGCTCGGCGTGTTCCTGCTCTCGCGCGGGCACGACCACGAGAGCAAGGAGGCGTGACGTGCGCGCGCTGCCTTGGATCATCGGCGGCGGCGTCGCGGCGTACGCGCTGACCCGCAGCCGCGGCGCGAAGGCGCCGCACGGTTCGACGCCGATCGCGCCGACCACCTCGCCGATCGCGCCGACGAGCTCGCCGCCGGCGCCGGCGTTCGGCGGGCCCTTGCCGGGACGCTGGGTGTGGCCGGTGCCGAGCTGGCAGAGCCGCGCGCCGAGCATCTCGGACGGGTTCGGATCGCCGCGTCCGGGCGGCATCCGCCACGGCGGAGTCGACGTGATGTTTGCACGGCTGCCAAGCGACACGCTGCGCGCGGGCACGCCAAACGGCTCGGCGCATCACGTGATGCCGGATGGAATGGTCGCGCTCGCGGCATCCGATGGCGTCGTGTGGTCGGCGATGCAGACGCCGCGCGGCTTCGCGGTGGTGATCGATCACTCGCCGACCAAGGTCGCGACGTTCTACACGCACCTCGAGAAGCTGCTCGTCACGCCGACCGCAAACGCGAAAGCAGGCGAGCGGGTTCGCGCCGGTCAACCGATCGGCATCATCGGCGCGGATCCGCTCGACGGCGAGCACTTGAAGCACCTGCACTTCGAGATCTGGCTCGGTGGTCCGAAGGACGCGATCGATCCCGCGCCCGTGATGCGAGCGTGGACCGTCGTTCCGGATCCGACGGCACTCGTCGCGCGCAACGCCGGCTTTATCTACCGACCGATCGGCGACAGCGGCGAGGCGTATCCCGACTGGATCCGCGGGCTGAAGGGGAAGGCCGGTTGCTACGTCATCCGTGATCTCGAGAGCCGCGAGATCGTCTACGTCGGATCGAGCGCGGGCCGGCTCTACGACACGCTCACGCGCCACTTTCAGCAGTGGCGACGCTGGAAGGGATTCTGGAAGGGCCAGTACGGCGAAGGCCACGACCCGGGCCTCACATACGACCGCGATTCCGTCGAGGTCGCGGTCCGCCTCACGTCGCCGACCAAGTCACTCGACGAAGAGATGCGCCTGATCGCGCGGCTCAAGCCTCGCGACAACCTGATCGGCAACAGCGCGGCGATCGCCGACGAAGTTCCGTTCTGACCAAGGAGACCACCATGCACGAACTCGATCCCTACCTCCCGACCAACAGTCGGTTCTGGAAGCTTCGCAAGAACTCACGCTTCCGGCTGCGGGAAGATGCGAAGCCCGTACAAGGTCCGTGGCGGCAACCGCTCGCGCGCCTCGGAAACCGCGATCCGCTCGTGCTCGCCGAGCACGCGACCAACGATCGGCACGGCGTCGACTTCGGCTACACGCTGGCCAGCTACGACGCCGAGCTGTTCGTGCCGGTGTACGCGGTGCAGTCGGGCGAAGTCTCGATGGCGCACGAGACGCCGTCGGGATTCGCGGTCAGCATCGATCACGGCGGTTGGACGTGGTCGACGCACTACGCGCACCTGTCGAAGATGTTCGTCACGCGCCAGCTCGGGCAGGCGGAGCGGCGCCATCGCCGGCAGAATGTTCGCGCAGGCGAGGTCATCGGCTACGCCGCGAAGTCGCCGGCGCACATCCGCTTCGAGCTGTGGCAGTGGACCAACGATCGCGGCTTCGTCGCGGTCGATCCCATTCCGCACCTCAACACGTGGCAGCCGGCCGTCGAGCCGAGCGAGCTGCGCACTGCGCTTCCGTCCACCGCTAACCAAGACGCCGCATAGGAGGCACCGTGGAGAACTTCTTTGAATCGATTCGCGCGGCCGGTGCACCCGGTGCAACCACCGAGGCACGCGCCGAGGGAGTCGCCGCGTGTCGCGCGATCCTCGCCGCGCTCGGCGAGCCCGTCGCATCGGCACCGCTCGCACCGCCGGCACCGCCGCAGATCGCGTCGATGGTCGCGGCTCTGCGCGGCGTGCCGCCCGATCAGCTTCTTGATCTCGCGATCCAACGGCTGCGCGCGGCGCTGCCGCCGGGCGTCGAGGTCCCGCCCGCGCCGCCGCTCAAGTTCCACATCATTCCGGCCCCGCGAATCGGAGGAGTGCCATGAGCGCCGCTGCGGATCTCGCCACTTCAACGTCGAACGCGTTCGAGCCCGAGTGCATGCGCGCCGACCAGCTCGCGAAGTTCCTCGGCGTGAATCGCAAGACCGTCTACGAGTACGCGATGCGGAACAAGATTCCGCACCGGCGTCTCGGTCGGCGGATCGTGTTTTCACGCTCGCAGGTGATCGCCTGGCTCGGCCAGAGCGACGCGCGCACCGCACACGCTCGATGAATCCAGCAGCCCGCCGCACTTTGCCGGCGGATCTCGAGACGGCAACGCGCCGATCTCCGCGCTGATCGTCCTCGGTCATGGCATCGTAGGAGCCGTGCAACACGGGGTTGATCAGGAAAGGCTAACCATGGCGGTTAGGAAAGAACCTGATGGCCGTTGGCGTTACCGAAGGCTCCTCCGAGGTCCGGACGGAGTCGAGGTGCGTATCAGCGGCACGGCACCCAAGGAAGACAACACGAAGGCGGCAGCAGAGCAGGCTGAGCGCGAAGCGATCTATCGCGTTCAGCACCCGACGACGCCGGCAATCAAGAAAGACGTGCCGACGTACGAGGACTGGTTCAACGGACGGTTCTGGAAAGAATGGGTGATCGGAGAGCGGAACAAGCCCTCCGAACAGATCTCGAAGCGCAGCTCGTTCGAGAACTACCTCAAGCCGGCGTTCGGACATTTGCGGCTCGACCAGATCGGCGTGGAGCAGATCCAACAGCTCCGCGCCAGCCTGGTCGATCGCGTTGCGCCGAAGAAGCCGCTCGCAGACAAGAGCATCAACAACATCATGGCGGTCCTCAGCAAGTCCCTCCGCTACGCGGTGGAGGTCGAGCTGATCGAAAAGATTCCCCGGATTCGGCTGCGTAAGGTCGACCGTCCGGAGATCGAAGCGTGGACGATCGAGGAGTACGCGAAGCTCCTCGAAGGTGCGCGCAAGGAATCACCGTGGTGGTATGCGGCGGTCTGCTTGGCGGGCGAAGCAGGTTTGCGGGTCGGCGAGATCCGCGAGCTGAAGTGGCGCGAGGATGTCGATCTGATCGGCGGCTACCTGACCGTGAACCGGCAGGCGGGCAACGGTCATATCGGGACGCCGAAGGGCCGGACGAGCCGCACGATTCCGATGACGAGCACGCTCGTCGCGGCATTGACGGCTCTGCCGGTTGATGAAGGCGTTCGAGATCTGAAGGGGCAGCCGGTGCGAGCGGGCTACGTCCTGCACAACGAGGACAAGGACGATCCGCAGAACACGACGGGAAACAACACGCCGCTACGGGACGCGCAGACCTCGCACGCAACGTATCGCGTGTGTGAGCGAGCGGGTCTCGAGTTACGTGGCTGGCACGTGCTGCGTCATACGTTCGGGACGCACGCGGCACGGTTCGGCGTGAACCCTTGGCAGCTGATGGAGTGGATGGGCCACAAGCGGATCGACGAGACGATGGGCTACGTGCACATCGCGGCACGTCACCGATCGATTCCTCCCGAGCTGGTCGCGGCTGGGATGAAAGAAATCGATCCGACGGATCGACTGCTCAAGATGCTTGCGGCTCGTGCCAAATTCCTGCCAAAAACGGCGGACTCTGAGACGGTTTCCAGAACGAATACAGCTAGTTAAGTCGAGCGGGAGAAGGGATTCGAACCCTCGACGTCAACCTTGGCAAGGTTGCACTCTACCACTGAGTTACTCCCGCAGCGGTGCGGAGGTTCTAGCGGAACCCGGCCGGGTTCGTCAAGGGGCAGCGCGCGGGAGCGGAAAACTCCTGCCTCGTCGGCCCCCACCTCGCCGGATTCCTACGCCTTGCCCTCGAAATCGATCTGCGCCGCGTCCTTGGCCACGGCCTGGGCCGCCTCGGCGGCCGGCAGGGCCGTCGCCACCGCCAGGTAGAAGATCCCCAGGGCGAACGCGATGACCACGCCCAGGTCCACCCAGTTCGGCAGCACCTCCCCGCCGTCGCCGTAGCGGCCCAGGGCGCCGATCACCACGTGCCCCACGAGCCACGGCGCCAGCCACACCGCGTGCAGCAGCTTGTGCTTGCCCGCCGTGCCGCGGACCGCCGCGCCCACGAAGAACACCACCAGGCCCACCCCGACCGCGCAGGCGAGCTTCCAGACGGTGTCGAAGCCGCACCAGTAGATGATCAAATTCGCCGAGCAGAACGCCGCCGGCAGCAGCACCGCTGGCAGCGGCACCCGGTAGGAGCGCGGGCGCCCCGGGTCGACCTTGTGCAGCGACGCCAGGGCCACCGGCGCGAAGGCGTACATGATGGCCGTCGCGCTCGTGATGACGCTGACCAGGTCCTTCCAGCTCTTGAACGGCCCGAACGCCACGCAGCCGACCGCCGCCGCCAGGAGGATCGACGCCACCGGCACGCCCTTCTTGTTCGTCGACGCCAGCACGGCCGGCATCTCCTTCTCCTCGCCGAGCGCGTACGACAGCCGCGCCGCCGCGCCCACGTACACGACGCCCGTGCCCGTCGGCGAGATGATCGCGTCGATCAGCAGCACCTTCGCCAGCCACCCGGCGCCCACCGCCAGCGCCAGCGTGTACCAGGCGCCGTACGCCGACGGCGACGTCCCCAGCGGCTTCGTCCAGCCCGTCACCAGCTGCGACGGCTCGAACCCGCCGATCATCACGACCTGCAGCAGCGTGTAGAGCACCGCGCCGATGCCCATCGCGGTCAGGATCGCGCGCGCCAGGTCCTTCTTGGGGTTGCGCGCCTCGCCGGCGAGCTGCACCGCCTGCTCGAACCCTTGCAGCGCGAACACCACGCCGCCCGTCAGCGCCGCGAACACGCCGTGCCAGCCGAACGGCATGAAGCCGCCGCCGGCCGTGAAGTTGTCGCCGTTGAACCGGATGCCCGCCACGACGAAGGCGGCGAGGAACGGCACGATCGTCTTCCAGATCACGACGAGCGTGTTGCTCTCCGAGAGGAACTTCGCGCCCATGAGGTTGATGGCGGTGAACGCCATCATCAGCGCGACCGCCACGCACAACCCCGTGTGGTTGAGGAGCCCCGCGCTCGCCTCCAGCGGGCCATGGATCATGTTGAAGTTGTCGTGGACCCAATCGACGCTGTTGACGTACGTGATCGCCGCCAGCACCTCGATCGGCGCCACGAACACCGCCTGCAGCCACGCGGCCCAGCCGGCCGCGAAGCCCGCGACCGGCCCGTGGGAGTAGTACGCGAACCGGCCCGCGCCGCCCGCCACCGGGTAGCACGCGCCGAGCTCGGCGTAGGTCAGGGCCAGGAGCGCGAGCATCGCCGCGGCCAGGAGCCACGACAGGATCGACGCCGGCCCCGCCACCTCGGCCGCGTTGAGCGCGCCGAGCAGCCACCCCGAGCCGATGATCGACCCCAGCGACACGAACATCAGGCCGTAGAACCCGACGGACCGCTGCAGCTTGTTGCCGCCGCCTGCTGCTGCTGTCATCGAACACCCCGCATCGAAAGGTCGAGCACGAGCGCGACGGTATCACTCCCCCGGGGAGCCTTGCCCCGAGTTGCGTGCCGCGCCGGGCCCGCTCGCGCTTACTCGACGAGCGGGTCGGTGGCTTCGGCCGACGCGGTCGCGGTCGCGCTGACATCCAGGGCCGGGAAGTCGATGACGTACACGCCGTCGCGCAGGCTCGGCGGCAGCGGGGCGTCGGCCCAGTGCTGGACGACGGGATCCTCACCGCAGCGGTCCGCGTAGTCCGCGGCGAAGTCGCCGGCGTCCGGGCCATGGCCGTCCATCACGAGGAGCTGCGTGTACATGCGCGCCTTCGGCGGATCGCAGCTCGCCACGACCTGCGGACGCAGCGCCTCGATCTCGGCGTGCCGCTGCTCCTTGATCTCCGAGAGCTGCGCCTTGAGCGCGACCGCGTGCGGGATCTTCTTCGCGTGCGCGGGCGCCGGCAGGAGCGTCACCCCGACGATAGTCGCGGCCACCGCCGCCGCCACCGCGCCGACGATCAACCGCGGGCGGCGATGCTGCTGGAGCTGCGCCGACGCGAGACCACGCGTGCGGGCCTCGATCGCGGACCAGTCGGCGCTCGGGAGCGCGAGCTTGAGCTGCTGGAGGCCGCGGTGCGCGTCCGTCATCGCCGTGCGATCGAGGTGCGTGGCGTCGACCTCGACGGAGCGATCGATGCCGTGCAGACGATCGACCAGCGCCGCGCGCTTGGCGCCGGGGCTCGTCTCGTCGAACGCGATCGCGTTGCCGCCGCGCGCGGCGATCATCCGGCGCGCGCGGTCGAGGGCGCGCCACACGTCGGGGAACGTGTCGTGCAGCTGCATCACGGCCCGCCACCGCTCGGGTTGCGGAGCCACCGGCGACGCGATGACAGCGACGGCCTGATCGCAGGTGTGGAGGAGGGCCTCGGCCATGAGGACGGCGGCGGCGGCCTGATCGTGCTCGTCGACATGCTCCGAAGCGTCGCGATACATGAGATCCAGTCTTCGCGATTCCCGCGCCCCAGGCAAGCACCAAGAGTGCTAGCGTGCGGCGATGCGTTCTCGTGCCAGGTCTGTGATCTCTATCCGTATTCTTCTTGCGGTCACCGTCGCAACCAGCGCCCTCGCCGGGTGTCACCACGCGGCGGGCAAGATCATGGCCGACACGACGCTGCTCCCGTACAAGGCGCCGGACGTCGACGACATCACGGGCATCGACTCCGACCCCGCGCCGGCGGACGACGCGGCGCCCGCCGGAGCCAAGTAAGCCATGTGCGGCATCATCGGATACGTCGGCCCGCGGCAGGCGACGCCGATCCTCATCGGTGGCCTGCGCAAGCTCGAGTACCGCGGCTATGACTCGGCCGGCGTGTCCGTCTCCGACGGCGGCGGCACGTCGCGCGTCGTGCGCTGCCGCGGCAAGCTGTCCGCGCTCGAGGCAAAGCTGCAGAGCGAGCCCGCGCCGGGCACGATCGGCATCGGCCACACGCGCTGGGCCACGCACGGGCGCCCGAGCGACGAGAACAGCCACCCGCACAAGGTCGGGCCGATCAGCGTCATCCACAACGGCATCATCGAGAACCACCTCGCGCTCCGGGCCGAGCTCGCGGCGGCGGGCGCGAAGTTCCAGAGCGAGACGGACACCGAGATCTTCGCGCACCTCGTCGCGCGCGAGGTCGCCGGCGGCGCGCCGGATCTGGCGACGGCCGTGCGCAAGTCGCTCGCGAAGGTGCGCGGCAGCTATGCGTTCGTGGTCATGAGCGACAAGGAGCCGGACACGCTCGTCGCGGCGAAGAACAGCTCGCCGCTCGTCGTCGGCATCGGCGAGGGCGAGAACTACGTCGCCTCGGACGTCACCGCGATCCTCGCCGAGACCCGCAAGGTGATCTTCGTCGAGGAGGGCGAGATGGTCGTGGTCAAGCGCACCGGCGTGACCATCAGCGACTTCGAGGGCAAGTGGCACCTCCGCGAGCCGAAGATCATCACGTGGTCGGCCGTCCAGGCGGAGAAGGGCGGCTACAAGCACTACATGCTCAAGGAGATCCACGAGCAGCCGCGCGCCGTCGCGGACACGCTCGTCGGGCGCGTGGACCTCGAGCACGATGACGTCACGCTCGACGGCGTCGACCTCGACGTGAAGAAGCTCAAGCGGGTCATCTTCGTCGCGTGCGGCACGTCGTATCACGCGTCGCTCGTCGGCGAGTTCCTCGTCGAAGGGCTCGCGCGGCTGCCGGTCGAGGTCGAGCTCGCGAGCGAGTTCCGCTACCGCGATCCGATCATCGGGCCGGGCGATCTCGTCGTGGCGGTGAGCCAGTCGGGCGAGACGCTCGACACGATGGAGGCCGTGCGCGAGGCGAAGAAGAAGGGCGCGACGGTCCTCGCGATCTCGAACGTCCTCGAGAGCTCGATCCCGCGGCTCGCGGATCACGCGTTCTACACGCACGCGGGGCCGGAGATCGGCGTCGCGTCCACGAAGGCGTTCACCACGCAGCTCGTGGCGATGACCTTGCTCGCCATCTACCTCGGCCGCCGCACGGGCACGCTGACCAAGGAGAAGGCGCGCACGCTGCTGGCGGAGCTGACGGCGCTGCCGGTGAAGATGCGCGATGTGGTCGAGAGCGGCGCGCAGATGCAGTCGCTCGCGCGGCGGTACGGCCACGCGATCGGGTTCCTCTTCCTCGGCCGCGGCGCGATGTACCCGATCGCGCTCGAGGGCGCGCTCAAGCTCAAGGAGATCTCGTA
>JANXOM010000338.1 GCA_025353585.1 Deltaproteobacteria bacterium | reverse complement strand
GAGATCGCCCGCGACGCCGCGGGCTCAGACGCGGACGCCGCACCGCGGTGATCAGGTGTCACCGAGCCGAGCCCTCGGCCTCTGATAGCCTCGCCGCCATGCCCTCTGCCCGTCTGCTGCGGCTTGCTGTCTTCGCCGCCGGCCTCGTGGCGCTGGCGCCCGTGGCGGCGCTGGCCGCGCCCGTGCGGACCTACGAGCCATTGTGCAGCGGCCCCGGGCGCCGCTGCTTCGCCCGCATCGCGAAGGACGACGGGCGGAACGTCCACGCGTTCGCCCCGGGGCTCGGCAACATCTCCGCCCACACGCCCGCCCAGCTGCAGCGCATGTATCACGTGGACCCGACGCGCGGCGCCGGCATGACCGTCGCCGTCATCGACGCGTACGGCTACGCCACCCTCGAGGCCGACCTCGGCATGTACCGGGCGAAGTTCGATCTCCCGCCGTGCACGGTCGCGACCGGCTGCCTGCGCATCGTCAACGTCGATGGCGACAGCACGAACCTCCCAACGAACCACGACGACGGCTGGAACGTGGAGACCGCGCTCGACATCGACATGGTCAGCGCGGGCTGCCCGCTCTGCAAGATCCTCGTCGTGCTCGTCAACGAGCCCAGCGATGACCTCGACACCGCGAACGCGACCGCGGCGCGCCTCGGCGCCGACGCCATCAGCAACAGTTGGGGCAGCCACGAGGGCGGCGACGCGAGCTTCGACTCGATCTTCGACCAGACCGGCGTGGGCATCTTCGTCTCGTCCGGCGACAACGGCTTCGCGGCCGGCCCGCAGTACCCCGCCACCTCGCCGCACGTCATCGCGGTCGGCGGGACGCGGGTCGTCGACAACATCCCGGCTCACACGTCCCTCGAGGGCGCGTGGTCCCTCGCCGGCAGCTCGTGCAGCACGGAGTTCTCGGCGCCGGCCTTCCAGCCCGTCGAGGCCGCGTGCCCGCGCCGCGCCGCCTCCGACGTCGCCGCGGTCGCCGACCCCGCGACGGGCGTCGGGATCTACTCCACGCCTGCGGGCGGGTACTCCGCGGTCGGCGGCACGAGCGCCGCGTCCCCGCTGGTCGCCGCCATCATGGCGGCGAGCGGCCACGCCGACGCCTCCCCCGCGTTCGTCTACCGTCACCCGGAGGCGTTCTCCGACGTGACGAGCGGCGCCAACGGCACCTGCAACACCACGCTGTGCAACGCGGGCAGCGGCTGGGATGGCCCGACCGGGCTCGGCACCCCGAACCAGGACGTCCTCGCGTCCATCGGCGCCGGCGCCGGCCCGGCGGTGGCCATCACCGCGCCCGCCGACGGCAGCACGCAGACCGCCGCGTTCTCCGTCGCCGCGACGGTCGCCGACGGCGCCGCGCACGTCGACCTGCGCATCGATGGCTTGCGCGTCGTGGGCCTCGCGTCCGGCCCGTACACGTTCAGCGCGCCCGCGCTCGGGCCCGGGACGCACGTCGTGACGGTCGCCGCGTACACGGCGGATCACGACACGGCCAGCGCGCAGATCACGGTCGTCGTGCCGCAGCCGCCGGCCCCGGACGCAGGCGTCATCGACGTGCCCGACGGGGGCGCGAGCGGGAGCAACGGCAGCACCGGCGGAGGCGGTGGCTGCGCGACGACCGGCGGCTCCGGCGGCGTGATCCTCGTCGCGGGCGTCGCGGTCCTGGCGCTTCGTCGGCGTCGCCGCGCGGCCAGGATTCGGTTACCCTGAGGCAGATGCTCCGCCCACGCAGCTGGCTCGCGGTCCTCGGGGCGACGGTGGCGGCGACGGCGGCGGCGGCGGGCGCGGCCCAGGCGGAGCCGATGACGACGTACGTGCGGGCCTGCAGCGGCCCCGGCGTGCGCTGCGGCGCGCTGATCGCGATGCAGGCGGGCGTGCCCGCGCGGCCGCCGTCCTTGCCGACGCCGAGCTACCGGCCCGCGGATCTGCAGGCCGCCTATCACATCGACCCCACGCTCGGCGCCGGCGTCACGATCGCGATCGTCGACGCGTACGGCTACAAGAACCTCGCCTCCGACCTCGCGATGTACCGCTCGCACTACAACCTGCCCGCGTGCACGGTCGACAACGGGTGCCTGCGGATCGTGAACGAGGACGGCGCGGCCGCGCCGCTGCCGACCGGCACGGACGCGGGCTGGGAGGCGGAGACCGCGCTCGACATGGACATGGTCAGCGCCGCCTGCCCGCTCTGCAACATCGTCGTCGTGCAGACCGAGCCGGGCAAGCTCGACGCCGGCGTGCGCGGCGCGCAGGGCCTCTTCCCCGACGCGATCAGCGCGAGCTGGGGCTCGATCGAGAACGGCGGCGAGATCGCGCGCGAGCTCACGTACAACCACCCCGGCATCGGCGTGTTCGCGGCGTCCGGTGACAACGCGTACGACAGCGGCGGCGACGGCCCGGAGTACCCGGCCACCTCGCAGTACGTCGTCGCGGTCGGCGGCACCCGCCTCGTCAAGAGCTCGGTCGGCGGCGTGTACGCCGAGGGCGCCTGGTCGCTCGCGGGGAGCTCGTGCAGCAAGGCGATCGCCACGCCGAGCTACCAGCCGGCAGCGGCGTCCGCGGCGTGCGGCATGCGCGCCTCGTCCGATCTCTCGGCCGTCGCCGATCCGTCGACGGGTGTCGCCGTCTACGAGTCCTCGGCCGGCGGCTTCTTGAACGTCGGTGGCACGAGCGCAGCCACGCCGCTGGTCGCCGCGCTGATGGCGGCGGCCGGCCACGGCGACATCACGCCCGCCTTTGTCTATCGCCACCCCGAGGCGTTCCGCGACGTCACGACCGGGATGAACGGCGACTGCGGCACGGCCCTGTGCACGGCCGGCGCGGGCTGGGACGGGCCGACAGGCCTCGGCACGCCGGACCAGAGCGTCCTCGCCACGATCGGCGGCGGCGTCGGGCCCGCGCTCACCATCACGTCGCCGGCGACGGGCTCGACACAGGACGCCGGGTTCACGATCCACGTCCGCACCGACGCGAGCACGGCCCACGTGGACCTCGCCGTCGATGGCGTCCGCGTGGCCATGGCGGGCCCACCGTACACGCTCACCGTCCCCGACGGCCTCGCGCTCGGCATGCACGACTTCACCGTCACGGCCTTCGACGGCGACCACAACGCGCGGCGCGCCGCCATCCAGATCGACGTGCAGGCGGGCGGCTGCAGTACGAGCGGCGGGGCCGGCGGGATCACGCTCGGGCTCGTCGGTGTTGCGCTGGTCACGAGCCGCCGCCGCCGTCGCGATTTCTCTCTCAACATGTAGGGAAAGCGGTGATAGCTTCGCGGACGATGCGAACCGCCGTCCTCGCTACTGGCCTGACCCTCGCCCTGACCTCGCTCGCCGTCGCGAGCCCCGTGCCCACGAGCCCCGGCTCGCCGCGGCCGACGACGGCGGCGGCGGCGCTGCCAGCGGGCGCGCGCTTCGTGCATCGGTGCGCCGATGGTCAGGGTTGCAAGTCGCTGGTCGCGGTCGATGCGAGCGGCAAGATCGTCGCGAACGCGACCCCCGTCGGGCACGGCCCCGCCGACCTCCAGAAGGCCTACAACATCGACCCGGCGCTCGGCGCGGGGGTCACGGTCGCCCTCGTCGATGCGTTCGGCTACTCGAACATCGAGGCGGACCTCGCGGTGTACCGGTCGACGTTCGGCCTGCCGCCGTGCACGACCGCCAGCGGCTGCTTGACCGTCGTGAACAACGTCGGTGACCCGGCCCCGCTGCCCGCGGATGATCAGATGTGGATCGGCGAGACCGCGCTCGACGTGCAGATGGTCAGCGCCGCGTGCCCGCTCTGCAAGATCATCGTGGTGCAGGCGAGCAGCGCCGGCGGCACGGGCCTCGACCTCGGCCAGAAGACCGCGTCCAAGATCGGCGCCGACGCCATCAGCGACAGCTGGGGCGGCTTCGGCAACGGGTTCGACGTGTCCGAAGAAGGCGACTTCAACGTCCCCGGCATCGGCGTGTTCGTGTCGAGCGGCGACAACGGTTACACCGGCGCGATGCCGCAGTACCCGACGACGTCGGCCTACGTGATCTCCGTCGGCGGCACCACTCTCATCAAGGTCGACCCCTCCGTCAACCCGCGCGGCTTCGTCGAGGGCGCGTGGAGCGGCGCCGGCAGCTCGTGCAGCACGACCATCCCGAAGCCGGCGTTCCAGCCCGCGCAGGTCCCGTGCGGCGGCCGCGCCGGTTCGGACATCTCCGCTGTCGCCGATCCCGACCACAACTCCGCCGTCGCGATCTACGTCGGCGGGCAAGGCGGCTGGCAGCAGACGGGCGGCACGAGCGCCGCATCGCCGCTCGCGATGGCGATCTTCGCCGCGGCCGGGCACGCCGACGCGCGGCCCGACTTCGTCTACAAGCACCCGGACATCTTCCTCGACATCGCGCAGGGCCAGAACGGCACCTGCGGCACGAAGCTGTGCCTGTCGAGCACCGGCTGGGACGGGCCGACGGGCCTCGGTACCATCGACCAGGCCAAGCTCAAGGCGATCGGCAACGTCGCCGGGGCCGGCCCGGACGTCGCGATCTCGTTCCCCACCGACGGCGCCACGGTCGCGGCCGGCTTCACCATCGAGGCGACCCTCGGCTCCGGCGGCAGCTACGTGACCATCGACATCGACGGCACGAAGCTGCAATCGCTCAACGTCGCGCCGCTCGACGTCTCGGCGCCGATGGCGCTCGCGGACGGCCCCCACACGATCACCGCCACCGCGTTCGACCTCGACCACAACTCCAAGACCGCGATGATCAACATCGTGCAGGGCGGCGGCAGCGGCGGCGGCGATGACACGGGCGGCGGCGGGGGCGGCTGCGCGGCCGGCGGCGGCACGGGCGGCGTGGGCGGCCTCCTCGCGCTCGGCGCCCTGGTCGTGGGCGCTCGGCGCCGGAAGTCGGCTTGATCCGTCACGCCGCGGCGCTCGCAGCGC
>JANXOM010000320.1 GCA_025353585.1 Deltaproteobacteria bacterium | reverse complement strand
CTCGCGGTAGCGGCTCGCGGCGGCGGCTCGCGGCGGCGGCTCGCGGCTCGCGGCGGCGGCTCGCGGCTCGCGGTAGCGGCCCGCGGTAGCGGCTCGCGGTAGCGGTAGCGGCTCGCGGTAGCGGTAGCGGCTCGCGGTAGGGGCTGCCGCCAGCGGTAGCGGCTCGCGGCTTGCGGCCGCAGCCCCTTACGAAACCGGCTTCCTCGCCGGCTGCGTATGCCCGGTGGCCTTCTTCGCCGCCGGCTTCTTGTGCCCGGAGCCCCCGCCGTGGCCCGAATAATCCGTCCACCGATAGCTCGGCTCCCCGGGCGCCCGAAAGTCGATGTGCACGAACTGGGTCGTCGGATACTGCCCGATGCCCATGTGGCCCATGTCGAGCGTCTGTGCGTAGGCGTAGACGTCCTTGTACGACGTGTCCGCGACGCGGATATCCATCGCGGACGCGTGGAAGTGCCGGCTCGAGTCGCGCTCGGCGAACCGGAAGCCGGAGACCAGCACGATCGGCTTCTGGAAGTGGTCGTAGATGCGCGAGAGCTGCTCGTACAGCTCGGCCCGGACCGCGCGGACCTCGCCCGTCTTCGCGCAGCGGAACATGTCGTCGAGCTTGGCGAGGGACTCGTCGTCGAACGAGCCGTCGGCCTTGTAGATGTTGAGCGTCTGGGCCTCGCCGAGGTTCTCGGCGCGGAGCTCGATGTTGCCGGACGGCTTCTCGAGCGGCTCTGTGCGGTAGGTGGCCTTGGGCGCGTTATGGCCCTGGAAGACCTCGGCCTTGTGGCACTTCTTGCCGACGCACTGCTTGAACGTCCCCTTGTCGTTCACGTTCTTGTGCGCCGGCGCTGCCTGAGCGGTCACGCTCAGGAGCACCAGCGACGCGACGGACAGCAGGGCTTGGCGGCGCATGGACGTCGAAGCTAGGCCGGTACCGGGATCGATCTCAACAATCTTTGCCCTTGAATCTGCCTCGCACATGCTCGTCTGTTCAGGCCGCGCTGCGGCGGCCGTTTACCCCGGCGGAACCGGCAGCGGCGGCAGCGAGACCCCCGGGAGCCCGACGTGGGTCAGCTCGATCCCGATCTGCTTCGCGATCTCGAAGATCCGTTCATCCCGGTAGAACTCGCCGAACACGATGCGCTCGACCCCGGCGTTCGCGAGCTGCTTGAAGCAGTTCCAGCACGGGCTCGCCGTCACGTAACAGGTCGCGCCGTCGATCACCACGCCGTTGCGCGCGGCCTGGATGATCGCGTTCGCCTCGGCGTGGATGGTCGCGACGCAGTGCCCGTCCTCCATCATGTGGCCGACATCCGAGCAGTGCGGCATCCCGCGGATCGAGCCGTTGTAGCCGGTCGACAGGATCGTCCGGTTCCCCACCAGCACGGAGCCCACGTACTTGCGCGGGCATGTCGAGCGGGTCGCCACGACCTGGGCGATGCTCATGAAGTACTCGTCCCACGACGCGCGCGGGCGGATGTCCTCGGCCATGCCGCAGGCTACGACGCGCCCTGGGGCGGTGCTATGGTCCGCGTCCTTCATGTCCGGCCCGGAACCGAAACAGGACGGCAAGTCCCGCTACAAGGACACCGTCAACCTGCCCGAAACGCCGTTCCCGATGAAGGGGGACCTGGCCAACCGGGAGCCGCAGATCCTCGCGGGCTGGACCGCGAGCAAGCTCTACGAGCGCATCCAGGCCGCGCGCGCCGGCGCGAAGCTGTGGGTCCTTCACGACGGGCCGCCGTACTCCAACGGCCACATTCACTACGGGCACATCCTCAACAAGATCCTCAAGGACATCGTCGTCAAGTCGCGCACGATGGCCGGCTTCCGCACGCCGTACGTCCCGGGTTGGGACACGCACGGCCTGCCGATCGAGCTCGCCGTCGAGCGCGAGCTCGGCCCCAAGCGCTCGGCGCTGTCGGCGGCGGAGTTCCGCACCGCGTGCCGCGACTACGCCATGCGCTTCGTCGACATCCAGCGCACCGAGTTCGAGCGCCTGGGCGTGCTCGGCGACTGGCACCAGCCCTACCTGACGCTCGACGCGTCGTACGAGGGGGCCATCGCGCGCGCGCTCGCCGTGTTCACGCGCAAGGGCTTCCTCTATCGCGGCAAGAAGCCCGTCTACTGGTGCTCGCGCGACAAGACGGCGCTCGCCGAGGCCGAGATCGAATACAAGGACAAGACCTCGCCGAGCGTCTACGTCCGCTTCCCGCTCGAGCCGAGCAACGCGGACGGCGCGTACCTCGCCGACGTCGCGCACCTGGACGATCGGCTCGCCGGCCGGCGCCTCGCGCTCGTCATCTGGACGACGACCCCGTGGACGCTGCCCGCGAACCTCGCGATCGTGGCCCACCCGTCGATGACCTACGCGGCGCTGCCGAACCCGCAGGACAGCGGCGAGTCGCTCGTCGTCGCGAAGGATCTCCTCGGCGCGTTCGCCGCCGCGATCGGCGTGACCGACACGAGCACGGCCGTCGAGATCACGTCGGAGCAGCTCCACCGCCTCGAGGGCTGGCGCTACGCGCACCCGTTCCTGGCGCGCAGCGACTTCGAGGGCGCCTGGCGCCTGTGGTTCGCCGATTACGTCACGGCGGAGCAGGGCACCGGCCTCGTCCACACCGCGCCCGGCCACGGCGCGGACGATTACCGCACGGGCGTCGCCCACGCGCTGCCGGCCTACGCCCCGCTCGACGATGCCGGTCGGTACGTCGGCGAGATCCAGCTCGGTGACACGCCGCTGACCGGCAAGTCCACCGACGAGGCGAACCCGCTCATCATCGCGCACCTCGCCGCCACCGGCTTCCTGCTCAACCCGACGACGGACAAGATCCACCACAGCTTCCCGCACTGCTGGCGCTGCAAGAACCCGATCCTGTTCCGCGCGACCCCACAGTGGTTCATCCGGATGGATCACGAGATGGAAGGCGAGAACTTCCGCGACCTCGCGCTCAAGGCCATCCGCGATACCGACTGGGTGCCGGCCTGGGGCGAGGAGCGCATCTTCAACATGATCGCGAACCGGCCGGACTGGGTCCTGTCGCGCCAGCGCCTGTGGGGCACGCCAATCCCGGCGTTCTATTGCACCGACTGCGGCGCCGAGCACGCCGAGGCCGAGACGATGGAGCACGTCGCCGACATCTTCACGCGCGAGGGCGCGAACGCGTGGTGGACGCGCACCGTCGAGGAGCTCGTCCCCGCTGGCACCACGTGCAAGGGCTGCGGCGCGGCCGCCGGCAAGCTCGAGCGCGAGAAGGACATCGTCGACGTGTGGTTCGAGTCGGGCGTGTCCTGGCTCGCGATGGAGGCGCGCGCGCAGGACGGCGCCGACTACAAGGACATCGACCTCTACCTCGAGGGCTCGGACCAGCACCGCGGGTGGTTCCACAGCTCGCTGCTCGCCGGCATCGGCGTGCGCGGCCGGGCGCCGTACAAGGAGGTCATCACGCACGGGTTCGTGCTCGACGAGAACGGCAAGGAGTACTCGAAGAGCGCGATCGAGAAGGCGAAGGCCGCCGGGATCAAGACGAGCTACATCGAGCCGGACAGCGTCATCAAGAAGAACGGCGCGGAGCTGTTCCGGCTGTGGGTCGCGTCGGTCGAGTTCCGCACGGACATCCCGTACTCGCAGGGGATCCTCGACGGCCTGACCGACTGGTATCGCAAGCTCCGCAACACGGCGAAGTTCCTGCTCGGCAACCTGAGCGACTTCACGCCGGACCAGCACACGCGCGAGAGCGTTGCGCTGCAGGGCGTGGACCGCTACGTGCTCGCGCGGCTCGACGAGGTGATCGGCAAGGCGCGCGCCGCCTACGACCGCTACGAGCTGCACACCGTGCACCGCCTGCTCGTCGACTTCGTCACCGTCGACGTGTCGGCGATGTACGGCGACGTCACGAAGGACCGGATCTACAGCGACGCCGTCCAGTCCCCGGGCCGCCGCGCCGCCCAGCTCGTGCAGTACGAGTGTCTGCGCGCGATCGCGACGCTCGCCGCGCCGATCCTCTGCTTCACCGCCGAGGACATCTGGATGTACATGCCCAAGCGCGCCGGCGATCCGGACAGCGTGCACCTCGCGCTCTTCCCATCCACTCGGCCAGCGGCGCGCGGCGAAACCGACGCCGCCGTCGCGGCGGACTTCGCCGTGCTGCTCGCCTGGCGCGAGCGCGTGAGCAAGGCGGTCGAGCCCTTCCGCGCGCAGAAGAACAAGTCCGTGGACGCGGGCGTGACGCTGCATGCCTCGGCGGCCGATCGCGCCGTGCTCGCGCGCCACGCCGGTGAGCTCGCGGATCTGTTCATCGTGTCCGCGGTCACGCTCGCCGACGGCGAGGGCACCGCGACGGTGGAGCTGCACGCCGGGCCGCGCTGCGAGCGCTGCTGGAAGCACTACGACAAGCTCGCGGCGGACCCGCCGGATGTGTGCGCGCGCTGCGCCGGGGCCCTGCACGCGCGAAAGGCCGCCTCGTGACCGACGACGCCGATGACACGAAGACCACGGATGTGGCGACCGGCGGCGACGCACCGCAGGGGGCGGACGCGAACGAGGGCTCGACCGCCGCCGACGAGGCGGATGCCGCCGACGCGAGCGCCGTCGCGCCGAAAAAGAAGGTCCCGAAGTCGAAGCGTCCGCAGTACATCCTGTTCGCGATCGTGGCCGCGCTGTCGCTGCTGGCCGACGCCGGTACGAAGATCTGGGCGCGCACGGCGCTGAGCACGACCTGGTCGGGCGTCGGCCACCCGCCCTTGCGCGGCGGATATCTGGTGCGGAACCCCTCGCGCGACCCGAGCTACAACCGGCTCGGCGACTGCGTCATCCCCGAGGACATCGTCCCGCGGTCGGTCCCTTCGGAGGACAAGCGTGATTGGTCGCCGTGCTCGAGCATTCCGGAGCCGGTGATCGAGGGGACGTGGGACTGGACGCTGTCCATGAACCACGGCTCCGCGTTCGGCTTCCTCTCCGGCGAGGGCTTCGCGCGCGTCTTCTTCTCCGTCATCGGCATCGGCGCGGTGTTCGGCATGCTGTGGATGCTGCGCAAGGCGCGCACCGACCAGAAGGTCCTGCACTGGGCGCTCGCGCTCGTCGCCGGCGGTGCCGTCGGCAACCTGATCGACCGCATCTACTTCGGCGTGGTCACCGACTTCGTCTCGTGGCGCTACGGGACCCACGTGTGGCCGACGTTCAACGTGGCCGACGTGGTGCTCGTCGCCGGCGTCATCCTCATGTTCATCGACATCCAGAAGGAGGGAAAGCGCGACAAGCGGCGGCGGCTGAAGCGGCAGGCCAAGGCAAAGAAGGCCGGCCTGGTCGCGGATCTGAACACCTAGACGCCCCGCCGAGGGGTGCGCCGGCTTGGCGACCTCAGAAACGCAGCGAGACGGCGGCGGTCGCGCTCTGCTCACCGAGCGGCATGCCCTCGAACGTCAAGTCGATACGGTCGGGCAGTCGCAGAATCACGCCAGCGCCGGTCGTGATGTGGTAGCGGTCGCTCCCGACCACGGCCCCGCCGGCCCGCTGCCAGAACACGGGGCCGCCGAAGGCGCGCGCCGCGAGATAGGGCACGAAGCGCCCCAGCGTCTTGCCGGCGATCACCCCGCCCCGCGCATCCCACGCCGACCACGAGCGCGTCCGGCCGTCATCGGCGAGGCCGCGAATCAGCGCCGTCCCGAACGTCCCGGACACGCCGACGAACGGGCGTCGTGCGCCTTCGAGGATCGCGAGATACGAGACGGTTCCGCCGATCGTGCCTCCGCCGCGCACGTCCTTGCCTTCGATCGACCCGGCGACGATGCCACCCGCGGTCAGCGACCAGCCGACGCGCGCGGTCGCGAAGTGGCCGATCGTCACGGTCACCGCGGTCTCGCGGAGCGAGACGCGTGCGCCATCAAACACGATGGTCGTGGCCATCGTATCGACCGCGCCGGTCGCCGACCAGGCCGGCGGCGCGGTGCCGTCGCAGTCTTCAGGTAAGCCCGTCGGACCGACGGGCGGGGATAACCCTCACGCTCGTGCGGTATCGGCACGCGCGGCCAGCGCGACCGTGGCCAGACTGGCGGCGACGATCACGGCGTGCCTTGAGAGCATGCGCAACGCTAGCACGCGCTACGGTAGCGGCGTGCATGGACTTTCTTGCGTCGCTCTCGTCCTGTGCGTCGCGTGCGGCGCGAGTCGCGCTACGCCGCCACCCGGAACCATGCTCGTGGATCGCCTGGCCGCGGCGAACACGGTACGCCAGCCCCTGGTCGTGGAGTTCGGCGCGTCGTGGTGCAAGCCGTGTCACGACTTTGCCGATCACGTCCTCGTCGATGCTCGCGTGCAGGCCGCGCTAAGGGGCGTCGCGTTCGTCCAGTACGACATCGAAACGCCGAGCGGGGCCGACGCGGCGAAGCGCTGCGATGTCACGGGCGTGCCCGCGGTGTTCGGAGTCGCGCCCGACGGCACGCCTCGAGCGCTGAAGATCGGAGGCGAGCCGACGGTCGAGGAGTTCGTCAGCTTCCTGCAGCAAGCCAAGACACGCTGAACACCGCTCGTGCGAGGGCGCGTTCGCCCCGCGCGCACGGAACCAGCGATGGCGACATTTCGCCGCGGCCAGGCGAGACCAATGGCTGTATCCGAATCCGCTGCCGACCCTCCAAGCTGCATGTCAACTCTTCACGATATTGTCGATACCGCCGTCGCCGCTGGAACCTTCAAGACCCTGGTGGCCGCCGTCACCGCGGCCGGCCTCGGCGACACCCTCAAGGGCCCGGGCCCCTTCACCGTGTTCGCGCCCAACGATGCCGCGTTCGCGAAGCTCCCCGCCGGCACTGTCGAGTCGCTCGTCAAGCCGGAGAACAAGGCGAAGCTCGCCGCGATCCTCACCCTGCACGTGCTCTCCGGCAAGGTGATGGCCGCCGACGTCGCGGGCAAGAAGCTCTCGCCCGCGTCGGTGCAGGGCGAGGCGCTGCACGTCGATGGCACGTCGGGCGTCACGGTCAACGGCGCGAAGGTCGTCGCGGCCGATATTGCCTGCACGAATGGCGTGATCCACGTGATCGACACGGTGATCCTGCCGAAGGGCTAGCGGGCGTGGCGGCGGCGCGCGGCGCTCGCGCTTCCCGCCGGCGGTGCGCGCGGTAACTTCGTCGACCGGGTACTCACATTCAGCGCGCGATTGCCCAAAGCTCGCGGCGTCGTGACGTCCGGCGCTATGCTGGCGGCATGAAGTCATCGGTTGTCGCCGGCGCGCTCGTGGCGCTTGTCGCGTGCAAGTCCCCGGCCGGCGATGACTATGAAGTCCAGCCGCCCGGCACCACGACGCACCCCGGCAGCAACGACACCCCCGACGCCGGGCCCGTGGGCAGCGACGGCGGCACCGGTAGCAATGCGACCACCGGGCGGGTGTGCCTCGCGGCCGACTCGCGCCAGCTCACGGCGTGCGCGGGCAGCGGCGCCGGCGGCCTCACCGTAAAATTCGATGCGACGACCGCGGTCACCGAGGACGATGGCCGCTTCGCGATCGCCACGGGCGGGTCGGCGTCGTTCTACACGGTGAGCGGCGCGCTGATCACCACGAGCGTGAAGCGGGGCCGCCCGGGGGGCGAGGTTCCGGCGCTCTCGGCGGCGCTCTATTCCGACATGAACGCGGGGACGAACAACACCGTCATCGGCAACGACCAGGGCGCCGTCATCTTCCGCATCCTGCACGCGGGCGCGCCCCTGACCGCGGCGTCGGTCCAGTCGAACGACGCGCTCAGCGACATCTACTTCGATTCCATCGACGACACGCAGTGGGCCAACAACCGCTTCGTCGGCACCGGGCCATTCGGCGAGGTGTGGATCCCTGTCGAGCCGGCCGGCGCGATCGACGTCCTCGTCATCACCGACGGTGGCGAGGGCAGCGCGGTGCCGGTGAGCGACATCCCGATCGTCGACCAGGCGATCACGTACGTCGACGTCACCATCCCGTAGCGCGGGCGCGCAGCGCGCGGGACCGCACGCCGCGGGGTTGGCGGCTCGGGCTGGCGCGGATCGTGGATCCCCCGGAGGCATGAAGACGATCGCGGCTCTGTTCACCCTGGCGCTCCTCGGCAGCGCTTGCACGGGCGGCGCGGGCGACGACTACGCGGTCGGCACGCCGACGCTCATCGGCGGCGCCTCCGGCGGCTCCATCGGGGGCGCGGGCTCGGGCTCGGGCTCGGGCTCGGGCGGCGTGGGGGCCGATGGCGGCACGGGGGCCGACAGTGGCGGTTCGGGCTCGGCGGGCCACGATAGCGGCGTGCTGGACGGTGGGATCACCGTGGATTCGGGCATCGGCTCGGGCTCGGGCAATCACGGCGACGGCAGCATCTAGACGGCGAAGGGCGGGATCGGATGTCATCGGGCGCTGGCGAGCGCGGCGAGCGCGGCTCGCCATCCGGCCGCCTTGGTCTCGGTCTCCGCCAGCTCCGCGTCCGGCTCGCTATCGGCCACGATCCCGCCTCCGACGTGGACACGCAGCTCGCTACCAGCGAGCACGCCGATCCGGATCGCGAGCGCGAGGTCGAAGCGCCCACCCGCGCCAAAGTAACCGAGCGCGCCGCAGTACGGCCCGCGCCGCGCCGGCTCGAGCTCGTCCACGATCTGCATCGCGCGAACCTTCGGCGCGCCGGTGATCGAGCCGCCGGGGAAGAGCGCCCGCAGGACTTCGGCCGCGCCGGCTTCCGGCCGCGGGAGAGCCGAGACGCGCGACACGAGGTGGTGCAGGGCCGGCAGCTCCACGGGATAGGCGAGCGCATCGACGCGCACCGAGCCCGGCGCTGCGATCCGGCCGAGGTCGTTGCGCTCGAGGTCGACGATCATCAAGTGCTCGGCGGCGTCCTTCGCCGACGCCACGAGCTCGGCCCGCTCGGCCGCTGCATTCCCGGCGCGCGCCCGCGTGCCCTTGATCGGCCGCGTCTCGAGGCGTCCGTCTCCGCGCGCGGCGAGGAAGCGCTCGGGGGAGCCGGAGATGATGGTGGCCCCGTCGGCCTCGATCAGCGCGCCGTACGGGGCCGGCGCCCGCTCGGCCAGGGCCGCGTACACCGCGAGCGCATCGCCGGGCGCCGCGACACGCGCGACGAGCCGCCGCGCGAGGTTCACCTGGTAGGCGTCGCCCGCCGCGAGGTAGTCGAGCACGCGGCCGACGCGCGCCACGTGCAGCGCGGGCGCGTCGTCTGCGACGAGCGGGCCGAGGCGTGGAGGGGTGGCGATCGAGCGCGTCCCGGCGAGCAGCGCCTCGAGGCGGGCGCACGCCGCCGCGTCGGCCCCGACGACCACGGGCGCGACCTCGGGCCCGGATCCCGCCGGCCAGCGCGCCACCGCGTCGTAGGCCGCGAGCCACAGATCCGGGGTGTCCTCCCCGAGCGGCGGCCCGCCGGGCAGCCGCTCGACCACGCGCGCGAGGTCGTAGCCGAAGTAGCCGATGACGCGCGGCTCGGGGGGCGCGTCCACGTCGAACGTCCCGCCGAGCGCGCAGCCGTGCGCCGCGAGGAACGCCGCGGCCGCGTCGAACGGGTCGGCCGTGAACCGACGGACGGGCCGACCGCCGGCGTCGAGCTCGACGAGCGAGCGGCCGCTGCCGATCAGGGTCGCGCGCGGCTCGGCGGCGACGAACGACCACCGGCCGAGGCCGTCGTCATCGCGCGCCGAGTCGAGCAGCACGCGCCCGCGCCGTCCGGCGAGCTGCGCGGCGGCGACGAGAGGTCCGCGCGGCATTCAGATCCTGTCGCGGTGGGCGTCGACATCGTCCCCGTCATCGCCGGACAGGTCCCCGAGCAACTCCGACACCGCGTCCTGGCCGGGCGAGGACGTCGGCTCGTCGGGCGCGCGCGGGTCGTCGGCGCTGCGCTCGGGCTCGGCGGCCGGGGGCGGAGGGAGCGGGACGGGGGGCGCAGCGCCGCTCGGTTCGAGGAGGACGATCCCCTCGCCGGTGCACTCGACACACACGGCGCCGAGCGGGCTACCCGCGGGTGGCACGACGGCGCGCGGGATGACGCGGCCGATCCAGCCGCCGAGGCGCGACGCATCGACGAACACCACGCCGTCCGGCGCGAGCTTCACGCGCACGAGCGGCTTCGGCAGGCGCAACGCGACCGCGCCGTCACCGCGGAACTGCACGACGGGCAGCTGACCGCGCAACCCGGGGACGTTGCCGCTCTCCCACCGCAGGGTCGCCTCGAACGCGAAGACAAGATCCTCGCGGACGTAGAGGATGTCGTCGTCGAGCGTGACGGCGACGAAGGTCCGGTCGCCGGACAGCGCGATCAGGTAGCCCTGGCCGGTCGCGGCGTACATCTGCGGCCCGCCGTAGTCGAACTTCTCGTCGGTGCTGTGGCCGCGCGAGCGCCGCATCGCGGGCTCGTACGCGAGCTCGCCGCCGGTGACGTGCACGCCGGCCAGGCGGGTCATCACGCGCTCGGTGACGCGGATGATCAGCTGGCCGCCGGGGGCGAGCTCGAACGCACCGTCCTCGTCCTCGGGGCGCACGAGCTCGGTGATCGCCAGCTGCGATAGCGGGATCGTCGTCGTCGGGCGCACGGCCGCCGTCGTGGTCGCGGAGGCGGGCGTCGCGGCCTCCACGGCCTGCGAGACATCGCGGCCGTCGGCGGGCGTGACGACGCCGCGGCCGATGACGAACTGCATCGACTCCGTCATTCGCGCGGGCGCGGCGGGCGCGGCGGGCGCGGCGGTCGCGGTAGGCGCGGCGTCCGCGCCGGGCGGCCGGTCGATGACGATCGCGGCCATGGACCTCATGCCGACCTGTTCGCCGACGAGCGCCGCAGCGGCGAGGGCCTGCTCCGTCAGGTTCTCGCTCGTCGTGCGGGCGCGGTTGCCGGGCGGGGCGCTCGTCGGCTTCGTTCGCGGCTCGCTCGTCGTGCGCGACAGCGCGGGGAGCGGCAAGCCGGCGGCGCCGGGGAGCGGGCCCGTCGGCGTGCGGCCGAGCTGCGCGTGGATGCCGTCGCGCTCGGCGGCGGTCAGGTTGTCCTGGATCTCGGTCGCGAGGTCGTTCTGGTTCGCGAGCAGGAACGAGCGGTAGGCCTCGGCGTAGCGGCCCGCGCGCGCGTAGGCCAGGCCGAGGTAGCTGACGGCGCGGCCCTGCCCGGGGTCGAGCGCGCGGCTCGCCTCGAGGGAGCGGATGGCGTGCTCCGCGTCGCCGAGCTTGAGGTAGACGAGGCCGAGGTTGAGCCGGTGGGAGGCGTCCGTCGGCATGCGCTCGACGAGGTTTTCGTAGATCGGGCGCGCCTGATCGAGGTGCCCGCCGCGAAAGTAGGCGAGGCCGAGGAGGGCGAGCACGCGCGTGCTCTCGGGCGCGTGGGCGAGGGCCGCCTTGAGCGTCGCGACGGCCTCCTCGATCTTGCCCTGCTTGAGCGCGTCGCCGCCCTTCGCCACTGCCTGCTCGAAGGAATCGCCGTCGTGCGCGGTAGCCACGCCTTATTAGATACGGATTTGAACCGCCCGGGCGCCAGGGCGGCAGAGAAGAGGGCGATCGCATTCCGCTTTGGCGTCCCGGTTGTCCCGGGCGTCCCGGGCGTCCCGGGCGTCGTGCGCGGTTCGCGCTCAGGGCGCTTGCGTGTCCACTTCGAGCGTCCCGTCCTCGTCGATCGTCACGCTGATGGCGCCATGCGTGTCCGTGCGCAGGACCTCGGCGCCGGTCGCGCGCCACCGCTCGACGACGGCGGCCGATGGAAAGCCGAACCGGTTGCCCGCGCCACACGAGATCACGGCGAGCGCGGGGCGCGTCGCCTCCACGAGCGCGGCCGTCGACGAGGTCGGACTGCCATGGTGCGGCACCTTCACGACGTCCACGCGCGGCAGGCCGGCCGCGGCGAGCGCCTCCTCGCCCTCGGCCTCGATGTCGCCCGCGAACAGGACCGTGCGGCCGCGATAGGTGATCGCCACGACGAGCGAGTTGTCGTTGACCGTGCGCACGGGATCGGGCGCGAGCGCGACCGGCCCGCCGGGCTCGGCCGCGTACCGCGGCGCCCAGGTCGTCAGCGTCACGCCGGCCTCGGTGCGCGCGCGCCCCAGGCCGGGCTGGCCGAGCCGCGTGCCGCGCGCCACGAGCCCGGCCGCGATCTCGCCGAAGCTGGCGAGGCCGGGCCGCGGGATGCCAGCCGCCGGCGGCTCCGCGGACCACAGCTCGCCGACCTCCACGCCCTGCGCGCCGAGCGCCGCGAAGCCGAGGTAGTGATCGGGGTGCGGGTGCGAGAGGATGGCGAGGTCGATGCGCGCGTGGTCGTGCACGGCGAGCGTGGCCGCGATCGCGCGCCCGGGGGCGGCGGCGGCGAGCGGGTCCATGGCCGCCGCGTCCCCGCCGGCGTCGACGAGCCACGTCGCGCCGTCGGGGAGCTCGACGAGCGCCGCGTCGCCCTGGCCGACATCGAGGAACGTCACGCGCAGCGCGCCGGCGGGCGGCGGGGTCCGGGCGAGCGCCCAGACCGCGCACATCGCGGCCCACGCGGCGACGTCCCCCCACGACCGGCGGGCGCGCGCGGCGAGCCACAGCGCGAGCGCCACGAGCACGGCCATCGCGACCGGGCTGGCGATCGCGACGTGGCCCACGGGCGTGACGTGCGCGAGCCAGCCGGCCGCGGTGTCGACGGCGTCGACGAGCCACGTCGCGAGCCAGATGAGGCGGTCGCCGCCGGGGAGCACGAGGCCCGCGAGCGCGAGCGGCAGCGCGAAGAGCTCGACGAGCGGCGTCAGGACGAGGTTGCCGACGATGCCGCCGACCTGCACTTGCTGGAAGTGCAGGGCCGTGATGGGCGCGGTGGTGTGGGTCGATGCAGTTCGTCATCGGCCGCGGCGTCGTCACGCCCGCCGACGGCCGCGATGTCTCGCAGGCCGTGGAGGCCGCGACGCCCGCCTCCGCGACCACGACGGCGGCCG
>JANXOM010000318.1 GCA_025353585.1 Deltaproteobacteria bacterium | reverse complement strand
ACCTCGACTACCTGCGCCTCCAGCCGCTGTTTGCCGACGAGGTCGGCAAGACCATCGATCCCATTCGACTCCGCGGGAAGCTCGACACGGCGATGGCCGATCAGACGCTGGCGGATCTCGTCGTGCGCGGGGAGCAGCTCGCCGACGGCATCCACCTCGTCGTGCTCCTGACGCCGCAGCCGATGGTCGTCTCGCTCGTCATCCACGATGCGACGGGCGCGGCGAAGCCCGTCCCGGCCCCGCTCGCCTCCGCGGTCGGACAGCGCCTCGCGCCGAGCGCGCTCGACGCCACCGTCGCCGCGCTGCGCAAGGGGTACGAGAACGAGGGGGCGGTTGGCTTCGCCGCCGCCTGGACCGCCGTGAAGAGCGGCGCGGGCGTCGCCGTCACGCTCGACGAGAACCCGGGCGAGCGCCTGACCATCGCCGCGCGCACGTTCGCGGGCGCGAAGCAGGTGAAGCCCGCCGAGCTCGAGACGCTCCTCGCGAAGGATCTGCCGCTCGGGACGCCGTGGCTCGTCGACAGGATCCAGCGCGCGGCGCTCGAGCTCGAGGGCTACTACTGGGATCACGGCTTCGGCGAGGTGAAGGTCGCGGTCGCGCCGCCGCCCGACCACAACCCCGCGACCTTGACGTTCAACATCGTCGAGGGGGCGATCTACCACCTCGCGAAGATCGAGGTCACCGGCGTGCCGGCGGCGGACGCGAAGCGGCTGCTCGCGCTCGGACACTTGAGGAGCGGCGCGCTGTTCAACCGGTCAGAGATCGCCGCGGCCCGCGACAAGATGATGAGCGCCCTCGTCGCGGCTCACCCGAAGGTGAACGTGCTGCCGCTGACGAAGGTCGACCCGGTGAAGCACACGGTCGCGCTCGCGTTCGAGATCCACCTCGACGGCGGCGCGTAGCCGGTCGTCACGGCTTCGCGGGCGGGCATGCGAGCTCGCCGCCCGCCTTGAGCGCGCGCACGCCCGTCGCGATGTCCGCCGCGATCCGCGCCAGCGCCCGCTGGTGCGCCTCGGCGAGGGCCGCGTAGTCGCCGGGGGCCGCCTCGCTCGCGCGCCCGGCGCACGTCAGCGGCGCGCCCGTGCCGCCCGCCTCGCGCACCGACCACACGCCCTCGATCACGGCGCGCTCGCCGAGCGCGGACTCGAACCGCTGCACGCTCAGCTTGACGCGGTAGGTCGGGGCGCCGGCCGTCGGCGTCAGCCCCGCCACGTCGCGCGCGCCGAGCGTGCGCGAGAGCTCTCCCGAGAGCGCTCGCCGGATCTCGAGCGGTAGCGGCGCGATCCACGAGCGGGTGTCGACCGGGGCCACCTCGCCCGGCCCGCGACGCACCACGAGCTGGGCCCGATCGACGTCGGCCGGCACGTCGACCGGGAGCACGTCGAGCTGCAGGTCGCTCGGCGCGACCGGCGCGGCGTCGCTCGGCGGCGGGACCAGCGTGTAGTAGCGGCTCGGCGCCGACCGGCAGGCCGCCGCGGCCGCGAGCACGAGGCCTGGATAAAATATGCGCTTCATCGCGATCCCTTCGGCTCGGGGCCACCCGCGCGCCCGCGCAGCAGCGACTCGGGGTGGTGCTCGACGTAGTCCGCGAGGCTCCGCAGCGAGTAGGCCGCGCGATCGAGCTCCTCGAGCGCCGCGCGCGTCGACTGCTGGATCGCCGAGTCGGGCGCCGCGACGTTGTCGCCGAGAGACGTGATCACCTCGCGCATCGCCGTCAGCGCGCCTTGCGCCTGGACGAACGTCTTCACCATCTCGGGCGCGGTCTTCTGGTCGAGATCGGTGAACAGACCCTTCGCCGCGCCCGTCGCGCCGCGCACGTCCTCGCCGATCGCGTCGAACGGGATCTTGTCGATCTTCGCGACGATGTCCTGGACCTGCTCCTGCAGCTCGTCGGCGCCGCCCTTCTCCGTCGGGATGACCCACGCGCCCGCGTCGGCGGTCACCGTCACCGGCTTCGCGCGGGGGAACCAGGCGAGCGCGACGTACGCCTGCCCGGTGAGCAAGTTGCCCGTGCGGATCTGCGCGCGCAGCCCGCGAGCGACGAGCGTCTGCAGGGTCTCCGCGCCCGTCTTGCCGGCGTTCTCCGCCACCAGGCTCGTGTAGGCCGCGCCGAGGCGCTCCGGGAACACCGACGCGGTCGCGTCGAAGTACAGCTCGCGCTTGCTGTCGTAGCCGGGCTTGATCTCGTCGATGACGCCGAGGTGGATGCCCTGCAGGTCGACCGGCGTCCCGACGGCGATGCCGCGGATCGTCTCGCGGAAGCGCATCTTCGCCGTGACCCGCACCCCGTCGGGCGGCGTCATCGCGTGGCCGCGGTCGGTGTACAGGGTGAAGCTCGCGCCCTCGGCGGCCACGGCCGCCGGCGTGACGGCATCCCGCAGCTCGAACGCGATGCCACCGGCGACCACCGTCGCGAGGGACTGGGCGTCGACGCGCAGCCCGTTCGCGTCGATCGCCACGTCGAGGCCGCTGGAGTTCCAGAACACGGTGTGATCGGTGACGTCCTTGTCCCACGGGCTCTCGACGAACACCTCGAGCTTCACGCTCTTGCCGTCCGGCTGCAGCTCCATTTCGGTGACCCAGCCCACCGTGACGCGCTTGAGGTACACGGGCGACCGCACCGCCAGCGAGCCGGCGTCGGTCGAGGTCAGCCGAAACCGCGTGCCGCGCTGATCGCGCGTGACGCCAGGCGGCTTCTCGAGGCCCGTGAAGTCATCGGCCTTCTCCTTTGACTCGCCGACGTCGACGCCGATGTACGCGCCGGACAGCAGCGTGCCCAGGCCGGAGACGCCGCCGACGCCGATGCGCGGCCGCTCCACCCAGAAGCGCGAGTCCGTCACGGCGAGGGCGGCGGCGCCGTGCGTGAGCTCCACGGTCGCGATGACGTGGCGGCGGTCGTCGGCGAGCCCGATGCCCGTGACGCGCCCGACCGGCACGTTCTTGAAGCGCACGTCGGACTTGCCCGCGTCGAGGCCGTCGGCGCTCTCGAACGTGATGTGGATCGTCGGGCCCTTGCCGAGGTACGTCCGCACGCCGAGCGCGAGGCCGGCAATGACCGCGAGCACCGGCACGATCCAGATGGCGGACGGCATCCCGCGCCGGTGCTTGCGCACGTTCGGCTCGGGCAGGTCATCGAGGCGGGGCGCGTCAGCCATGGACACCGTCCGGATCGCGATCCCAGATCGCGCGCGGGTCGAACGACGCCGAGGCGAGCATCGTGAGCACCACGACGCCCATGAACGGCAGGATCGCGGGGCCCGGCGCCACGCTCGCGAAGCGGCCGAGCTGGACGACGGCGGTGAGCAGCGCGACGACGAAGACGTCGAGCATCGACCAGTGGCCGATCGTCTCGAGCGCGCGGTAGATCTTCGTGCGCGCGCGCGGACGCCAGCGCGAATTTTGCCCGGACGTGACCAGCAGGAGCGCGAGCGCGATGATCTTGAGCATCGGGACGATGATGCTCGCGGTGAACACGAGGACCGCGAGGTCCCACGTGCCGTGGCTCCACAGGAACACCACGCCCGACCAGATCGTGTCGGCGCGCTTCGACGGGAACTGCACCGTCTTCATGATGACGAGCATGTTCGCGGGCACGTACAGCACTGACGCGGCGATGAGGAAGGCCCACGCGCGCGCGGTCGCGTTCGGCTTGCGGTGACGCACGGGCTCGCCGCAGCGCGGGCACGCGGCGACGAGCTCGTCCTCGTGCGCGTGCCCGGTATCGCTCGTGCGCATGACGAGCTCGCATGTCTCGCACGCGATGATGCCCAGGTCGCGGGCGCGGAGGCGCGTGCTCATGTCCGCGTCAGCTCCGCGGCCTGACGCCACAGCGCGCCGCGATCGAACGCCGCGAGGGCGGCGAGGGCGAACACCAGCACGACGATGCCGAACACGCCGAAGCCAGGCGACGCGCTCGCGAGCGTGGTGAGCTTCACGATCGCGACCACGACGCCGAGCAGGAACACCTCGACGAGGCGCCACGGCCGCAGGATCCGCAACGCGCGCATCGCGCCGGCGAACGCGAGGGGGCGGACGTGGAACCGGAGCGGCACGAGCACCCACAGGAGCAGGCCGATCTCGAGGAGCGGGGCCACGACGAGCGTGGTGGCGAGGATGACGGCCACGACGGGCAGGTCGCCGTCGTAGGCGGCGGTGATCGCGCCCGCGATCGTGGCCTGCGTGCGCGTGCCTTGCGAGGTCAGCGAGACCAGCGGGAACCACAACGCGATGGCGAACGCGGCGGCGGCGGTGAGCGTCACGGCGAGCATCGCGCGCAGGTCGGGGTCGCCGCGGTAGAGCGGCGCATCGCAGGTCACGCAGCGCGAGCGTCCGTGCGGCGTCGTCGTCGGACGGCGATGCACGGTGTCGCAGTACTCGCAGATCGCGAGCTCGCTCATAGCTCAAGGTGCTAGCACGCGATGCGGGGGCGCCTATAGCCGCGGGCCAGGGTTCACGATGATCTCTCACGGGGGCGCCGCGAGCCCGACG
>JANXOM010000282.1 GCA_025353585.1 Deltaproteobacteria bacterium | reverse complement strand
GGGCCGCGATCGCGTCGAGGAGGCGCGGCTCGACGGCGGCGAGCGCCTTCTCGCGGCGCTCGCGCACGGCGGCGATCTCTGGATCCTCGGGCGCGTGGACGGCGCCCTGGGGGATGTCACCCTCGGCGACCTGCGCGAACGACGGCAGGCCGAACCAGCGCTCGAGCTCTGCGCGCGTGACGTCGTCGATCTGCTCGCCGGACACGGCGCCGCCGCCGGTCTTCTTGCCGAGCTCGGCGAACTTCGCGGCGATCTCTTTGCCCGTCAGCTCGGGCTTGGGCGGGGCCGGGTCGTCGCTCATGACACCTGCAGCATGATGACGTAGCCGAGCACGCCGACGAGGATCCCGACGATCATCGACACGATCCAGAACGCCGTCGAGGCGCCGGCGATCTTCTTGCCGCTCTCCACGCTCGGCACCACGCCGCCGCGGTTCGCGACGGACACGATGCCCTCGCTGTTCTGCAGCGCCACGGTCTTGTTCGGACCGGGGCCCTGCTGCGGATACATTGGCTGTGGCGGCGGCTGCCCCGGGTAGCCGTTCGGCGCCCCCTGCGGCATCTGCTGCATCGCCATCTGGTTGTACGGCGCGGGCTGCTGGCCCTGCTGCGGCTGCACCATCGGCGGCATCATGCCGGCGACGATCGTCTTGCTCATGGGCGACGCGGGCTGGAAGCCGCCTTGCGCGAGCCCTGACTGCGCCTGCTGCGGCATCACCGGCTGCATGCCACCGGCCGGGACCATCATCGTCTTCTGCGCGGGCGAGGCCTGCATGTAGACGCCCTGCGGCGCGAGCCCGTTTTGCTGGGGTTGCTGCATCTGCTGCATGGGGGGCTGCTGCATGTGCGCGGGCGGCTGCATCTGCTGCATGGGCGGCGCCATCCCGGGCGCCACGCCGCCCGGGGCGACCACGGTCCGCGGCATCCCGCCCGCGCCGATCGCGACGCCACCGCCGGCGCCCGCGTTCAGCTCGGCGAACACTTGCTGGCAGTGCTGCATCATCTCGCCCGACGACTGGTACCGCCGCGCCGCGTCCTTCTCCATCGCCCGGCGGACGATCTGCTGGACCGAGTACGGCACGGAGGCCGGCATCGGCGGGACCTGCGCGTGCAGGTGCATCTGGATCACCGTCATCGGGTTCTCGTCGTTATACGGAACGGTGCCCGATAACATCTCGTGGGCGAGGATGCCGAGCGCATAAAGATCGCTCCGCGCGTCGAGCGGGAGGCCCCGACCTTGCTCCGGCGACATGTACTGCGGTGTGCCGAACACGACGCCGGCCTGCGTCTTCATGCGGTCGCCCTCGAGGAGCTTCGCGACGGAGAAGTCGAGGAGCTTCACGAAGTCCGGCGAGCCGGCCATGTTCAAGAGGAAGACGTTATCCGGCTTGATGTCGCGGTGGATGATGCCGATCGAGTGCGCCTCGGCGAGCGACGCACAGCACTGGATCAAGATCTTCACGACGCGCTGCGGGGCAAGCGGCCCCGGCTGGAGCGCCTGGCGCAGCGAGATGCCGTCCAGGAACTCCATCGTCATGAACAGCCGGCCTTCGGAGCTCTGCCCGAAGTCGAACATGCGGATCGTGTTCGGGTGCTGCAGCCGCGAGCACGCCTTGGCCTCGTTATAGAAGCGCTGGACCCACTGGGGGTCGCTCGCCATCTGCGCGTTCAGCATCTTGATCGCGATCGTGCGGTCGATCGAGATCTGCTTGCAGCGATAGACGACGCCCATCCCGCCCTCGCCAATGCGAGCCTGGATCTCGTAGCGCCCGTCGATCACCTTGCCGACGAAAGGGTCCTGCCCGGGGTTCACGGTGCGTTACCTCGGCGGGGGGGAGAACTTCACGCGGGCGTTCTCCTTGAGCTGGTCGGGCGTGAGCTTGACCGAGCCCAGGGTGGTCGTGCCGGTGACGCGGATGATGTTGACGTCGCCGCCCGACAGCGGCGATTCGCCGGTGTCACCGCGGAGGACCTTCGCGGTCCAGCCCTTGTCCTTGATGCCCTGGCCCGTGCCCGCGCTGATGGTGATCTGCGTGGCGCCACCGACGACCTCGTTCTTGACGATGCGACCGATGACGGGCGCGAGCGGCACGAGGCAGTTCAGGTTGTTCGGATCGGGGTTGTTCTTGTCCGGGCAGGGCGGGAAGTCGATCGCCTTGCAGTGCTTGACGCGGATGTCGGCGGGCTTGGGGCAGGGCATGGAGTCCCAGCACGCCGGCTCGTCGATGGTCGGCGGCTTGGGGCACTTGCCCTCGCACGGCGGCCAGCCGGCCGGCGGGTTGAACTTCGGGCAGAAGTTGCGGCACTCCTTGTTGTTCTTGTCGAAGTTCGAGTCGTCGCACTCGACGACTGTCTCGGGCAGCGCGGCGAGCTTCGGCGGGTCGTTGATGTCGAGCTTGAGGACATCGAAGATCACCACGCCCGCCGTCTCCTTGAACTCGACGGTCAGCTTGTACGTCCCGGCGTCGCCGCGGCCGACCGCGTAGACGCGGACGTAGTACTTGCCCTTCGCGTTCTCGAGCGTGGCGTCGCGCGTGTGCGAGCGGCTGCGCTTCTTGCTCGTGCTCTTCGAGACGACGAGCGGCGTGTTCCACTCGTCGAAGACGTCGAATGCGAGCTGGAGCCCCGGGCGCGGCGTGGTCCACGTCAGCTTGAAGTCGAGCGTGCCGCGCTTGCCCTCGGGGATCTCGACGAGCTTCCAGTCGACGCGGTCGCCGCCGGGGTACGTCACGACGCCCTTGGCCTTGCCCTCGCCGTTCTCGAAGGTGACGGTCTTCGCGCCCTTGGTCTTGCCGTCGTTGCCGGTGTTCGAGTCCTGCGGCACGTTGTGCGGGCAGGCGACGAGCGCGACGACGAGCGCAAAGACCGCCAGCGTCTTCCCGAGCATGGTTGAAGTGTTGGCCAAGTGTTCCGGTGGGCGCAAGGGGGTGGACGCGATCACGGGGAGAGGGTGACGGAGCTGACGGACTTGAGCTGGTCCGCGGTGGCGGCGACGAGCCCGGTGCAGGTGCGCTCGGTGCAGTCGACGGGGAACGAGCCGGCCACGCCGCTGATGGTGCCGTTCATCCGCGCCTGCGCGCCGGTCGTGGTGCCGCGACCGATCGTGATCATCACGTTCTTGCCCTGGACCGAGATGCCGAGGATGCGACCGGTGAGGGCCTTCGGCACCTCCTTCGGCGTGGGGGGCGGCGGCGGCTGCCGGTGGCCCGGCGGCGGGTGCACGACCACGACCGTCGGTGCGGGCTTGTACGACTTCGGGGTGTCGTCGTCGAGGGGGACCATCGGGAGGATGGGGACGTACGCGACCTGGATCGGAAAGTCGCTCCTCGCCGCGGAGGGCTGGGTCGACTTGAACGCGACGTGGAGGACGTACTCGGCGGTGTCGAGGCGCCCCTCGAGATAGAGGTGCACGAGGTACTTGCCGGGCGGCAGCTCGACGAGCGACTGCTTCTTGTTGAGCTCGTGCGCGTCCGTGTCGTCGGCGTCCGAGCGCGACAGCATCTTGTACTCGGGGTTGTAGATCTCCATCCCGAGGTCGAAGTCATCGTTCGTCGCGTCGCCGGGCGGCGTGATCTCGAGCCGGAGGTCGAGCGTGCCGTTCGCCGGCGTGTCGATCGCGAACCAGCTCGCGCGGCGCTGGTCCGGATACGACAGATCACCCTCCGCCTTGGCCTCGCCCTTGTCGTTGAGCTTGAGTTGTTTGGGCTTCTTCCACGGCTTGGCCGTGGCGCTCTTGTAGCCATTGTGCGTCGGCACCTGGACACCACCGCACGCAGTTGCGGCGAGCAACAGCCCCAGGACGACGAGTCCTCGCATGCGGTGAATCGTAGCATGGGCCGTGTGCCCGATTGCCACCGCGCGGGGCCGGTGGCATCAAGGATTTCGATGCGTTCGATCACCTGGTGGATCCTGGCGGCTGTCGCTTGCGGTTGCGGCAATCCCGCCGGTGACGCGACCGGCGGCCCGCAGGTGTTCCAGGCCGTCTGCGCCGCGTGCCACGGCCCCACCGGCAAGCCCGATCCGATGCTGGTCGCCCGCCTCGGCGTGCGCGACCTGACCGCGCCGGAGTTCCGCGCGCGCGTGACGCCGGAGCTGGTCGAGCATCAGGTCCGCACCGGCTCGAAGAACAAGCTGATGCCGAGCTTCGAGGGCGCGATCCGGTCCGACCAGATCCGCGCCGTCTCCGCCTACGTCGCCAGCTCCACCTTCCCCTGACGGGGACGGAGTCAAAGTTGTCAAGCATGGGGACAACTGACCCCGAGCAAGCACGCGCGTTTACCCGGGGACGGAGTCAAAGTTGTCAAGCGGGGCGCAGGCCGCCACCTCGGCCCGTACATCCGCATCCGCGTCGTCCGCGGCCGCCCGGAGCTCCGCGCCGGCGCCCAGCTGACCCAGGGCCCACACCGCGTGCACGCGCACGAGCGGCGAGGGGTTCGCGAGCAACCCGGTGAGCGCCGGGATCGCGCGCGCATCGCCGGTGTTGCCGAGCGCGACCGCGACGTTGCGGAGCAGCACGTCGCGCGGGATCCGTCGAAGCGCCGTTCGCCGCACGTGCCGGCGGAGCTGGTTCGTGCCGATGGCGGCGAGCGCGACGAGATCGGGGAGCGCGTGCTCGACCGATCGCGGCCGCAGCAGCGCGTCGGGCGCCTCGCCACCACCGGCGTTGAACGGGCACACCTCCTGGCACAGATCGCAGCCGAACACCCACGTGCCGATCGCCGCGCGCAGCTCGCGCGGGATGACGCCGTGGTGCTCGATCGTCAAGTACGAGATGCAGCGGCGCGCGTCGAGGACGTACGCGTCGACGAAGGCCGCGGTCGGGCACGCGTCGAGGCAGCGGCGGCACGTGCCGCAGCGCGGCTTCGGGGGCGTGTCCGGGGCGGTCGGCGCGAGCTCGATATCGACGAGCAGCTCGCCGAGGACGACGTAGCTGCCGACGCCCGGCGCGATCAGCATGGTGTTCTTCGCCGTGAAGCCGAGGCCGCCGCGCTCGGCCCAGTCGCGCTCGAGGACGGGCGCGGAGTCCACGCACGGGCGCGAGGCGACGGGGCGGCCGAGCGCGGTGGCGACGCGGTCGGCGAGGGCGACCAGGCGGTCGCGCATGACGAGGTGGTAGTCCTCGCCGCGCGCGTAGCGAGCGATGCGGCCCCGCAGGAGGGCGTCGGCCGGGATCGGATCGACGCGGTCGTAGGCGAGCGCGACGACGATCAGCGCGCGCGCCGCGCCGAGGAGCGTCCGCAGATCCGCGCGGGCGTCGACGTGCGCGGGCGTCGCGAGGTACGCCATCGCGCCGGCGCGGCCCGCGGCCAGCCACGCGACGAACGCGGCATGGCGACGGGCAGGCTCGATGGGGACGATCGCGGCGCGATGGAAGCCGAGGTCGCGCGCGATGGCGATGACGGTGGCGCTGGGGTCCGGAGACCCGGAGCTTGACAACTTTGACTCCGTCCCCGGGTAAGTTGGCGAGATCGTTATGGGGTCGCGGGGGGCGAGCTTGACAAGTTTGACACCGTCCCCTCGGTGTCGTCGTCGGGCGGGGCGCCGGCGAAGTAGATGCGGTCGTAGGGGACGGTGCAGTCGCGCTCGCGCGGTTGCGGATAGGCGATGCGGGCGCCGCGGTAGGTGCGGACGATGACCTCCGTCTCGGTGAGGCTCTCGATGTAGGAGGGCACGATCGGCACCTTGCCGAAGCCGCCCGGCGCGTCGAGGACCAGCATCGGGACGGCCATGCCGTTCATCCAGCCGCGCAGGCCCTCGTAGAGGCGCATCGCCTCCTCCACCGGCGTGCGCAGGTGGTCGGTGCCGATGACCGTGTCGCCCTGGAACAGGTAGTACGGCTTGACGCGCGAGCGCAGCAGCCCGCGCATCAGCGCCCGCAACGCCTGCACCGACGAGTTGATGCCGCGGAGGAGCACGGTCTGGTTACCCACGGGGATCCCCGCGTCGACGAGCCGCTCGCAGCCGGCGCGCGCCTCGGGCGTCAGCTCGCGCGCGTGGTTGAAGTGCGTGTTGATGAAGAGCGGGTGGTGCTGGCGCAGCATCGCCACGAGCTCGGCGTCGATGCGCATCGGGCACACCACGGGGAGCCGCGTCCCGATGCGGATCGTCTCGACATGCGGGATCGCGCGCAGGCGACCGAGCAAGTAGCCGAGGCGGCGCGTCGACAGGAGCAGCGGGTCACCGCCCGACAGGAGCACGTCGCGGACGCGCGGCGTGCGCGCGATGTACGCGAGGCCGGCCTCGAGGTCCGCGGTGGTCGGCGGATCGTCGCCGCCGACGAGGCGCCGGCGGTTGCAGTGCCGGCAGTAGATGCCGCAGCGGTCCACGACGAGGAACAGCACGCGATCGGGGTACTTGTGGACGATCGACGGCGCGGGGTTATGCGAGTCCTCGCCCAGCGGGTCGCGCAGCTCCTCGTCGCGCACGTCGGCCTCGACGGCGCGCGGGATGGCCTGCATGCGGATCGGACAGCTCGCGTGCTCGGCGTCCATGAGCGCCGCGTAGTACGGCGTGATGCCGACCCGGAAGAGCTCCTTGCTCGCCGCGAACCCCGCGTGCTCGGCGGGCGAGAGCGCGACCGCGCCCGCGAGCTCGTCGGCGGTCGTGAGCATGTGCGCGAGCTGCCAGCGCCAGTCCGTCCACTGCGCGTCCGAGACGTCAGCGCGGCGCACCGACGGCCGGGGGACCTGCGCGAGGGGGAGACTCACCACGCGGGGTGCATAGCACGGGCGCGCGCGAGCACGGGGAGCAAGCCCTCCGTCAGCGGCAGCGCCGCCCGCTCGGCGTCCGTCACGAACCGCGCCGCCCGCACGTCGCTCGCGGCCACGAGCGCGCCACCGACCACGCGCGCGAGGTAGTCCAGGATGACGAACTGATACCCCTCGCCGCTGCGCTCCACGACCTCGACGAGGGGGCCGACCTCCACCACGAGCCCCGTCTCTTCCCGCACCTCCCGCGCGACGGCCTCCGCCAGCCGCTCGCCGCGCTCGAGCTTTCCGCCCGGCACCGTCCACAACCCCTCGCCGGGCGGCGTCCCGCGCTGGATCAGCAGCACGCGGTCGCCGTCGAACACGAACGCGCCGACCGCGATCACGGGCGTCATTTCTTCTTCGCCGCCTTCAGCGTCTTTTTCTGCTTGGCGTCGGTCTTGGCGCGCGCGGCGGCCTGGCGGTCCATCTTCGCCGTTTTCGTTTTCGTCGTCGCTGCCGCCGTCACCGTCGTGCCCGCGATCCCCGCGCTCGGGCACGTCGCGGCCAGCACGCAGTGCTCGCAGTCCGGCTTCTTCGCCATGCACACGCGCCGCCCGTGCCAGATGAGCCGGTGCGCGAACGGCGTCCACTGGTCCTTCGGCAGCACCGTCATGAGGTCCTGCTCGATCTTCACGGCGTCCGTCTCCGTCGTCAGCCCGAGCCGCTGCGCGAGCCGCGTGACGTGCGTGTCCACCACGACGCCCTCCGTGATCCCGAGCGCCGAGCCGAGGATCACGTTCGCCGTCTTTCGCCCGACGCCGGGCAACGCGGACAGCTCCGCGAGGGTCCGAGGAACTTCGCCCCCATGCTTCGCAACGAGCGCGCGCGCCATCCCGATGAGGCTCTTCGCCTTGTTCCGATAGAACCCCGACTTGAAGACGAGCGGCACGAGCTCCGCCGGGTCCGCCTCGGCGAGCGCGGCCGGGGTGGGGTAGCGCGCGAACAGCGCCGGCGTGATCGTGTTGATCATCTTGTCCGTCGACTGCGCGGCGAGGATGGTCGCGCCGAGGAGCTGATACGCGCTCTCGAAGTCGAGCTCCACGACCGCGTCGGGGTAAAGCTCCCCGAGGCGGCGCGTGTAGTCGGTGACCCGTGCCGGGCCCGCGGGCCGGGTCGCCTGCGCGCGAGGCGGTGTGCTATTCCCCAAGGCGACTCCCATGCGTGACGTGAAACCTATCACTTTCGCGGCGGCGCTCCTCGCGGCCGTCGCCGCTGCCGGCTGCGCGTCGAACAAGCACGAGATCGCCGTCGCGAAGAAGTCGCTCTACGACACCGACTTCGCGGTCGTCTACTCGGCCGCGCTCGACACGGTCCGCAAGCTCTACCCGAACATCGACGACATCCCGGGCAACGGCGCGATCAAGACCGCGTGGCACCAGGTGCAGTACGCGAGTGATCCCGCCGCCGGCGCGGATACCGGGCGCTCGATCTCGACCGGCAACGGCTTCTCGACCGGCGCGGGCGGCGGCACCGGCGTCGGCGGGTCGCCGGCCGCGACCTCTGCGGGCATGCCGACGCGGCTCGCGTACAAGCGCTACTACATCCGCTTCGACGTCAGCGTCATCGGCGGGCGGCCGTGGCGCGTCAAGATCGTCGGGCATGCCTCCGAGTGGGAGCCGGGCGCGGCGATGCCGACCGAGCTCCGCGGGCCGGCGAAGCCATCGTGGCTCGAGCCGCGGGTCGACGCGCTCCGCGTCGCCATCTACGAGAAGGTCAAGCCGTACGCCGTGGCGATGAAGGAAGACGAGAAGCCGGAGAAGGATAAGGAGTCGACGACGGACCCCGCCGTGTTCGCCGGCATGCCCGTCGGCGCCGCCAAGCTCCTCGCCCGGACGAAGGACACGCTGGCGAAGCGCGACTACCCGGGCCTGCGGCCCGACCTCGCCGAGAACGTCCAGTGGAACGCCGGCCAGGCGCCGGGCGCCGACACCGCGATGGCGATGTGGCAGGCCGACCCGGACGTCTTCGATGCGCTGACGAAGCTCATCAACGGCGGGTGCACCGCGGACGGCCAGGCCCGCGTGACGTGCCCGAGCACGGCGCCGGCCATCGGGCAGTGGCAGCTCGTGCTCGAGCCGCGCGCCGGCGGCGACGCGTGGCGCATCGCGTCGTTCATGCGCGTCGAGTAGGCGACGAGGTCTCGAACCGGCCGGCCGCTATCGCGACCCGAGCCGCGAGCCGCGACGGCGGCGGTTGTGGCGCCCTGGCACGCCACGTGCTGTGACGCCTACCCATGCTCCTGTCGTCCGCCGCCGCCGCTGGTGATCCGTACGCCGCCGCCGCAACTGCCTCGCTCACGCATGTCAGCGATGACGGCGCGGGCTTCACACGCAAGCGTCGCGGCAAGCACTTCGCATTTTACGATGCATCCGGCGCGCTCATGCGCGACGCCGCCACAGTCCAGCGCATCCGCAAGCTCGCGATCCCGCCCGCGTGGACGCAGGTCTGGATCTCGCCCGCTCCCGACGGGCACATCCAGGCGACCGGCCGCGACGCCCGCGGCCGCAAGCAGTACCGGTATCACGCGCGCTGGCGCGAGGTGCGCGACCAGGCGAAGTACCACCACCTCGTCGAGTTCTGCCGCGTGCTGCCGCAGCTGCGCGCGACCGTCGAGAAGGATCTCCGCCGCACGGAGCTGTCGCGCCGCAAGGTCGTCGCCACCGTCGTCGCGCTCATGGAGCGCGCGCAGCTCCGCGTCGGCAACGAAGCCTACGTCCGCGACAACGGCTCCTACGGCGCGACCACGCTGCGCGGTCGGCACGTGAAGATCCACGGCGAGACGCTCGAGCTCTCGTACCGCGGCAAGTCCGGCGTGGAGCGGCGGGTCCGCGTCTGCGACCGTCGCCTCGCGAACATCGTGGCGCGCTGTCGCGAGCTGCCGGGGCAGCGCCTGTTCCAGTTCGTCGACGACGCGGGCGCCGTGCACCCGATCAGCTCCTCCGACGTCAACGCGTACCTCGGCGAGGCGACCGGCGGTCACTTCACCGCGAAGGACTACCGCACCTGGGCCGCCACGCTCGGCGCCACGCTGCTGCTCTGCGCGACCGCGCACCCCGGCACCGAGCGCGCGACAAAGAAGTGCGTCAAGGACGTGGTCGCCGTCGTCGCGGAGCGCCTCGGGCACACCCCGACGGTGTGCCGCGCCTCGTACATCCACCCGCGCGTGATCGAGGACTTCTCGAGCGCCACGCTCGCGGCCTCGCTCGGCCGCGCGCTCGCGCCCCACACGAAGGACCTCGCGCTCGACGTCGACGCGATCGACGTCAGCGTGCTCCGCGCGATCGAGCCCGCGGTCGCCCGCTACCTCGACGCGCCCCGCGCTACTCCGCGCAAGCGCGCCGCCCGGGGATGATCTTCCCCGGGTTGAGCAGCTGCTGCGGATCCCAGAGCTGCTTCCAGCGGCGCTGCCACTCGAGGAGCTGCTCCGATTGCTCGAGGCGCATGTAAGGCATCTTGCTGAGCCCGATGCCGTGCTCGCCCGACAGCGTGCCGCCGAGCTCGACCGTCGCGACGAACACGCGCTCCGCCGCCCCCCACATCCGCGCGCGCACCGCCGGGTCCTCCGGGTCGTCCTGGCCGAGCAGCTGCACGTGCAAGTTGCCGTCACCGGCGTGGCCGAACACGGCCGTCTCGATCCCGGTCTCCGCGCTGATGCGATCGACCCGCGCGAGCATCTCCACGATCCGCCCGCGGGGCACGCAGACGTCCTCGTTGACCTTGATGCGATACGCGTCCTTGAGGCACTTCGAGATCAGGCGCCGCGCCTCCCACACGTTCGCGCGGTCGGCAGGCTCCGTGGCCGCGAGGACGTCCAGCGCGCCGAGTCGATCGAGCTCCATGCCGATGCGCTCCATCGCGCGCTCCATGTCCTCGGCTTCGCCGTCGACCTCGAGGAGCACGATCGCGCCGGCGTTCGCGGGGAACCGGTAGCGGCTCTTGCCGCGGATGACGTCGATCGAGGCCCGGTCCGCGATCTCGAGCACGCTCGGCCGCAGCCCGCCGCGCAGGAGCCCCGTGATCGCCGTACCGGCGGTCGCCGCGTCGGCGAAGACGCCGAGCACCGTCGCGGCCGCGGGCGGCTTCGGCAGGAGCTTGAGCGTCAGCTCCGTGATCACGCCGAACGTGCCCTCGGTCCCGACGAAGCCGGCGACGAGGTCGTAGCCCGTGACGCCCTTCGCCGTGCGCCGGCCGCAGCGCAGGACCTCGCCGCCCATCAGCACGACCTCGAGGCCCAGGACGTACTCGCGGGTGACGCCGTACTTGAACGCGCGCGGGCCGCCGGCGTTCGTCGCCGCGTTGCCGCCGATCGAGCAGTAGTCGAGCGACGCGGGGTCCGGCGGGTAAAACAGGCCCTGGGCCTCGACCGCTTCCTGCAGCCGGCCCGTCACGACGCCGGGCTCCGTCACGCAGTAGAGGCTGGCGTCGTCGATGTCGCGCAGCGCGGTCATGCGCTCGGTCGAGAGGACCACGCCGCCCGCGACGGGCAGGGCGCCACCGCACATGCCGCTGCCCGCGCCGCGCGGTGTCACGGGGACGCGATGCTCGGCGCACAGGCGCAGCACGGCGGCGACCTGCGCCGTCGTGGCGCAGAGGACCGCGCACGACGGCGGGAAGAACTCCGGCAGCGGGCTCTCGTCCCGACCGTAGTCGTCGAGGCGCTCGTGGCCGGGTCCGATGACCGCGTCGGCACCGAGCTCGCGCTCGAGGATGCCGACGATCTCGCCGCTCACGTCAGACCGAGAACGAAGAGCCGCAGCCGCAGGTCGACTTCACGTTCGGGTTGTTGAACTTGAAGCCGGCGCCCTGGAGACCCTCGACGTAGTCGATCTCGGTCCCCGCGAGGTACATGAGGCTCATCTCGTCGACGATGACCTTCACGCCCGCGATGGTCAGCGAGCGGTCGACCTCGGCCTGCTCGTCGAAGTACAGGTCATAGGAGAAGCCGGCGCACCCGCCGCCGACCACGCGGAGGCGGAGCGCCATGTTGGCCTCGATGGCCTCGGCGTCGCGGATCTCGTTGACCTTGGCGGCGGCGGTGGCGGTGATGAGGACCATCTGGTCCGCGCCATCGACCATCGGCGGAGCGTGGTCATGGGCTTCCGTGAACGAAGCGGCTGAGACTTCCGACATGCCGAGCACCTTACCTTTACGTGAGGGTCATGGCAAACCATCGGAGTGGCGTCTTACGATCAGATATTACAGGGGCTTCGCGCATCGCTGCGCGAGACGTCGGGGGCGGAGCTCGCGGTCGAGGCGCAGCGCGTCACGCCCGGGCGGACGGCGGGCCTGATGATCATCGACGTCCGCGAGCCCGACGAATACGCGGCCGGCGCCATCCCCGGCGCCCGCTGGATCCCGCGCGGGTTCCTCGAGTCGCGGATCACGGCCGCCGCGCCGGATCTCGCCCAGCCGATCGTCCTCTATTGTGCCGGCGGGCATCGGTCGCTGTTCGCGGCGCGCAGCCTCGGCGAGCTCGGCTACACGAACGTCCGCTCGCTCGCCGACGGGTTCGCAGGCTGGAAGGCGGCCGGCCACGCGTGGACCGTCCCCGCCGTGCTGAGCGCCGAACAGACGCAGCGCTACGCCCGCCACGTGATGCTGCCCGAGGTCGGGCTCGCCGGGCAGCAGAAGCTCCTCGGCGCGCGCGTGGTTTGCATCGGCGCGGGCGGCCTCGGCTCGCCAGCGGCGCTGTACCTGGCGGCGGCCGGCGTCGGTACGCTCGTCGTCATCGATGACGACGTCGTCGACGCGAGCAACCTGCAGCGACAGATCCTGCACGGCACCGATCGCATCGGCGCGGCCAAGGTCGACAGCGCGGAGCAGACGCTGCGGCGCCTCAACCCCGACGTGAGGGTGGTGAAGCACGCGGTGCGGCTGACCTCGGCGAACGCGCTCGCGCTCCTCGCGGGCGCCGACGCCATCGTCGACGGCACGGACAACTTCGCCACGCGCTACCTCGTGAACGACGCGGCGCTGCGCCTCGGCGTCGCGGTGGTGCACGCGTCGATCTACCGGTTCGAGGGTCAGCTCACGGTGTTCGCGGCGACGGGCGGCCCCTGCTACCGCTGCCTCTATCCGGCGCCGCCGCCGCGGGAGCTGGCGCCGTCGTGCGCGGAGGCGGGCGTGCTCGGCGTCCTGCCCGGCGTCATCGGCGTGCTGCAGGCGACCGAGGCGGTCAAGCTCGTCCTCGGCATCGGGCGCTCGCTGGCGGGGCGGCTCGTGCTCTACGACGCCCTCGAGGCGCGCTTCCGCGAGCTCAAGCTGCGCCGCGATCCCGCCTGCCCGACCTGCGGCGAAGGCGTCGACCGCGCCACGCTGCCGCTCATCGACTACGAGCAGTTCTGCGCAGCGCCCGCGCGCTCGCGCTAGGATGGACGCGCTTGATCGCCGCGGGCCAGACCGTCGGGAACTACCGCATCCTGTCGAAGATCGGCACGGGCGGCATGGGGGCGGTGTACCTCGCGGAGCACCCGGCGATCGGCAAGCGCGTCGCGTTCAAGGTGATCCACGCCGACCTCGCGGGCAACCGAGACGTGGTGCTGCGCTTCTTCCAGGAGGCCAAGGCCGTCAACCGGATCGGCAGCGAGCACATCGTCGAGATCCACGACTTCGGGGTGACGCCGGAGGGCGATCACTACTACATCATGGAGTACCTTGAGGGCCTGACGCTCGCGTCGCTGCTCTCGCGGGAGAAGGCGGTCGATGTCGTGCGCGCGATGCATATCGGCGCGCAGATCGCGAGCGCGCTCGACGCGGCCCACGCGAACGGCGTGATCCATCGCGACCTCAAGCCCGACAACGTGATGCTGACGCCGCGGCACGGCGACCCGGACTTCGTGAAGGTGCTCGATTTCGGGCTCGCGAAGATGCAGGCGTCCGGCACGGGCGTGAAGACGGCGATGGGCGTGCTGCTGGGGACGCCGCAGTACATGTCGCCGGAGGCGTGCGAGAGCAAGCGCGAGCTCGACGGGCGGACGGACGTGTACGCGCTCGGCGTGCTGATGTTCCAGATGATGACGGGCGTCCTGCCGTTCGACGGCGAGTCGATGGGCGAGGTGCTCGTCAAACAGGTGACGGCGCTGCCCCCGGCGCCGCGCGGCCTCAACCCGCACATCCCGCCGTCGGTGGAACAGATCCTCCTGCGGTGCCTGGCGAAGGCGCCCGAGGCGCGGTTCGGCACGATGGGTGAGCTGCGCGAGGCGCTGCGCGACCCGGATGGATACCTGCGGAGGTCGCCGCCGATCTCACCGGCGCGGAGCGTGGCCCCGGGCGCGGGCGTGGACGCGGCCCAGGTGCTGGCGTACGTGGCGGCGCAAGAGGCGGGGAGGGCGCGGCTGCTATCCGGGACGACGGGGCCAGTGCCGGCGATCGGCGGGCCGATGCGCGCGGGCGACGTGGCGGGCCTGGCCCCGCTGGCCGCGCCACAGAACCACACGATGGTGATCGCGACGCCGGTGGGCTACGTGTCGCGGCCGCCGCGGCGCGCCTGGCCGTACGTGGTCGTGGTGGGCATCTTGCTGGGGCTCGGCGGCGGCGTGGCGGCCGTGATGCTCCTCGGGCCCGCGAGGGGGCTCGCGAAGTCCGAAGCTCGGACGCTGGCCCCGGGGGCCGATCCTCGTAGCGGCAGCGGCAGCGGCAGCGGCAGCGGCGTCGCGGCGAGCGGCAGCGGCAGCGGCAGCGGCAGCGGCGTCGCGGCGAGCGGCAGCGGCAGCGCCGTCGCGGCGAGCGGTAGCAACGCTCCGGCCATGGCAAACGGCAGCGGCAGCGCCAGCGCCGTCGCGGCGAGCGGCAGCAACGCTCCGGCCACGGGGAGCGGCAACGGCAGCGGCAGCGGCGACCCCTCCGCGGCCACGGCGAGCGGCAGCGGCGGCGGTTCGCCGGCTCTCAGCCCGGTCCCGGTCCCGGTCGCGCCGCCGCCGCCGTCACCGTCACCGGTGCCACATCACCGCCCGACGCCTCCGCCGCACGCGCACGCACACGACAACAACAGCCTCGCGAAGCCCGGGGACCTCTGAGGCGGCCGCGGGGCTTGGCGTCCGCGCCCCCCGCGGGATGCGCTATGCTCGCCGCGTGCTGATCGCGGTCCTCGCCGGCGTCATCTTCGCGGTCGTCGCCGCGATGCTCGCGCGCTCCGCGGCCCACGCCGAGGCCCTCCGCCTGGCCTCGCGCGAGATCGACGACGCGCGCGCGCAGACGGCGGCCGAGGTCACCGCCGCCAAGCTCGCCGCCGCCGCGCTCCGCCGCCGCATGGAGACCACCGCACGCGAGGAGGCGCTCGCCGCCCGGATGGCCGCCGACGCGCAGCTCGCCGCCGCCGAGCTCGCCGCGCAGCGCCGCGCCGACCAGCTCGCCACTGCGGAAGCGGACGCGGCCACGCGCGACGAGGCGCTCGAGCACCGCGCCGAGGCCGTCGACACCGATACGCGCGAGGCGCAGTCGCGGCGCGACCGCGCGCAGGGCCTCGAGCGGGACGCGCAGAAGACCCACGCGGCGCTGCGAGCGCAGCTCGAGACGCGCGCCAACGTCCGGACCCCGGACCTCATCGAGGAGCTCGGCCGCTCGTGGATCGAGGAGGCCCGCGCCCGCGCCGCCGCCGAGGTCCGCATGATCGAGCAGACCGCGTCGGACCCCGCGCACGACCGCGAGGCCAAGCGCGTGATGGAGATCGCCGCGACGCGCTATCACCACCACTACCTGACGGAGCGGAACCCGTCCAACCTGCGCATCGGCGGTGATCTCGTCCGCATCCTCCTCGACGATGGCGGCAAGCTCCACGGCGCGCTCCAGCGCGTGTCGACCGTGCAGCTCCTCGTCAACGACGACAAGGACGCCGTGCGCATGGACGGGCTCGACGGCGTGGGCAAGGAGCTCGTCCGCCGCGCGATGGCCCGGATGCTCAAGAAGCCCGAGGCCATCGACGACGCGCGCAAGGATCCCGACGCGTGGGCGCAGCGCGGCCGCGACCTCCTCGATCAGGAGATCCGCGCGCTCGGCAAGAAGGCGTTCCAGGTGCTCGGCATCGGCAAGGCGCACCCGGAGATCGTCGAGCTCGTGGGTGCGCTCAACTTCCGGACGAGCTACACGCAGAACCAGTGGTGGCACGCCGTCGAGGCCAGCTACCTCGCTGGCATGATGGCGGCCGAGCTCGGCCTCGACGAGAAGCTGGCGCGCCGCGCCACGCTCATGCACGACATCGGCAAGGCGCTCACGCACAAGATCGAGGGCTCCCACGCCGTCATCGGCGCGGACATCGCCCGGCGCGTCGGGGAGCCGGAGCTGGTGGCGAACGCGATCGGCGCGCACCACGCGGACGAGCCGTGCAACTCGGTCTACGCCTACCTCGTCGCCGCGTCGGACGCGATGAGCGGCGCCCGGCCCGGCGCGCGGCGCGAGCTGGCCGAGGGGTTCACGGCCAAGGTCGAGGACCTCGAGCGGATCGGGTTCTCGCGGCCGGGCGTCATGGGCGCCCACGCCGTCCACGGCGGCCGCGAGCTCCGCGTCTACGTGCGCGAGCGCGAGGTCGACGACGCGACGGTCGTGGAGATGTCGACCGCCATCGCGGCGCAGATCGCCGACGAGATGACGTTCCCCGGCCAGATCAAGGTCACCGTGATCCGCGCGTTCGAAGCGACCGCCACGGCGAACTGACCGCACGGGCGCGAGCGCACGGCTGGGCCCTGGCGCGCCGTGTTCGTGGCGCGCAGCGGGCGGGCAGCGGCACGCGCGATGCACAGGCAGGGCTCACTATGGCCAATTCTAACGGGCGTCCCCCGATGCCGACCGATGACCGCTCCTTTCGTCCCGGGCACGACGAGGGCCATCTGGTCGATGATGATCAACGCTTCGGTCGGGAACTGCGCCAGTCGCCGCGCCCGTTCGAGCATGACGATGGCCACCGCGGCGACGCGAGCGGGCGTCCGCGGGACTCGTACGGTCAGGCGCAGAGCGGCTATGCGGCGGGACGGACGCAGGGCGATCCGTCCGTGAGCTTCCAGGGGCGTAACCCCGGGCAGCCGGGCCTGCCGCGCGAGCCGGGTCAGTACGACGACCACCCGGGCTACGACCCGCGCGACCAGCCCCTCAACCAGATCCTCCATCAGAACCCGCAGCCGTGGCCGGGGGCCAACACGAAGCGTCGCCACAACGTGGGTAACTACGGGTACGGCTCGGACAGCTACTCGACCAACGGCGGGAGCATGCTGGACCAGAACCAAGGCGTCGGCCAGCAAGGCCACTTCGGCGGCGCGCCCGGCGGGTACGGCCACGTCGGTGGCTACGGGGCCGAGGGCGGGGCGCAGAACCACGGCGCCCAGGGCTGGCAGGGCAACCAGAGCTGGGAGGGGCGGCAGGCCGCGCCGCAGCCGCGCTGGCCGCAACCCGCCGGTCCGCACCGGGGCAAGGGCCCCAAGAACTTCCAGCGCACGGACGAGCGGATTCACGAGGCGGTGAGCGAGGCGCTCGAGATCCACGATCACCTGGACGCGACGCACATCGAGGTGCTCGTGAAGGGTGGCGAGGTGACGCTCTCGGGCACGGTCGAGGATCGCCAGACGAAGCGACTCGCCGAGGACGTGGCGGCCGCCGTCTCGGGCGTGCGCGATGTCCAGAACCAGATCCGAGTCGGCGCGCCGGGCGCCGCGGAGCCGGCGACCGCAGCCGCCTCGAGCGAGCCCAAGCCACGCTCGTAGCTGCGTCCGGACGCGGGCGCGCGGTGCCTAGGCTGCGCGCGCATACGGTTCGGCACTCGCGATGCAATGCACCGTGGGCATGCGGAACGAAGACGAACAGGATCGGAAGCGCCCGCGGCCAACCCCGCTCGTGAAGAAGCAGGGCAACGCGCGCGAATCGCTGGAGTCGGGGAAACCGGACACCGACCGCGACCGCCACACGCACGTCAGCGCGTAGGCGCCCACGGATCGCAGGCGGCCGCGTCGCCGTGCGCGCACGCAGCAGCGTGACGGGCTCGACCGTGCGCGATCGCGAGCGGGTGGTTCTTCGGGTCACGCGCGAGCGCGTCTTCGCACGCGACGAGCGCCCCCGGGGCCGACGTCGCGACGAGCCCGTAACACAGCGCCGCTTCGGCGGCCGCGTTGGTCGGCTCGAGCGCGAGCGCGTGGCGCACGCTCGCGATCGACTCCGCACCGGTCTGCGACCGCGCGAGGGCGAGCCAGCCTTCCACCGACTTCGGCGCGGCGCTGCCGAGGTCGGCGCCCTGCGCGGGCAGCCGGTTCACCGCAACGCCGAGGAGGCCCACGATGTCGCCCGCGACCGCGAGGTCCTTCTGATGCGCCAGGGAGACCTCGCGGTCACGCGCCACCTCGGCCTCGGTGGGCGGCAGGCGCGGGTGATCGGCCCACGGATCGGAGACCGCGCGCGGCGGCACGAGCGCGTACGTCGCGAGCGCGCCGAACACGAGGCCAAGGCCGGCGCCGAGGAGCCACCGCGAGCGGCTGCGCGGCGCCGCGGCCAGGGCGTGCGCGGGGGATGCGACGACCGGCTCGGGTTCGGGGGCGGGCGCGGTGGCCGCCTCCGCCTCGGTGACGAGCGCGAGCAGGGCGGGGTGCTCCGGCGCGTAGGCGAGGCCGCGATCGCAGCAGGCGAGCGCCGCGAACGGTTTGCCGGTCTCGAGCGCGAGCTTCGCGAGCCGCTCCACGCGCCGCACGCGAAACGGCGCGACCCGCGCCTGATAGCCGGCGGGGTCCGCGACGGCGGCGGCGCGCTCGCGGGCGTGCGCTGCGGGATCGGCATCGGTCCAGTCGATGCGGTCGGCGAGCGCGCGGCCGAGCTCGCTCGCCGTCGGGCGCAGGGCCGGCTCGCTCGCGAGGCAGCGCGCGACGAGGTCGGCGAGCTTGTCGTCGCACCGGCGAGCCGCCGCGTCGAGCCGCGGGTACGCGCCGAGCATCACGGCCGCGGCCTCCTCGGCGGCGCGCGGGCGCGCGAACGGGCGCCGGCCCGCGATCCACTCGTAGAGCATCACGCCGAGCGCCCAGATATCGGCGGCCGCGTCGACCGCGCCGCCCTCGAGCTGCTCGGGCGCCATGTAGCCGACCGAGCCCACCGCCGCGCCGGTGTCCGTGTGGCGCGTCATGCCGTCTCGCCACGCGAGCCCGAGGTCGATGACGGTGATCGTGCCGTCGGGGCTCGCGATCGTGTTCTCCGGCTTCACGTCCCGGTGCACGTAGCCGGCGGCGTGAAGCGCGCCGATCGCGGCGACGATCGGCGCGAGGAGGAGCAGCGCCGCCTCGGGGCAGAGCGCGAGCCCGGCGGTCAGCGCGCGCAGCGTGGTGCCGGGCAGGAGAGGGAGCACGAGGTAGGGACCGAGCTCGGGGTCGACGCCGTGGTCGAGGAGCGTGACGAGGTTCGGATGCGCGAGCTGACCGAGCGCGGCGATCTCGCGGGCGAAGCGGGCGCGGGCCGCGTCGTCGAGGTCCGTGGCCGGGCCGAGCATCTTGAGGGCGACGGCGCCTGTCGGCCCCTCGGCGCGATAGATCTGCCCGCTGCCGCCCTCGCCGATCCGCTCGCCGAGCACATAGGGCCCGACCTCGAGGCTGGCAGCGCGCGGCACGCAACACCCTATCTCAGATTAACCGCCAAGCCGCCAAGGACGCCAGGTCAGGGCCAAGCGCCGACGGGTGTGGTCCCCTGACTCTGCTTGGCTCCGGCTCGGCGTCCTCGGCGGCTTGGCGGTGAGTCCCCGCTCGGGCGTACTAGCGCGCGGCCTTGGCCAGCGCGCCGAGCGCGGCGAGGCCTTCGCCGCTGCGGCTCTTCGAGCCGGCGACCGCGCCGCCGATGCCGGCGACGATCGTCTCGAGGAACACGACGACCGCGACGAAGATGCCGAACATCTTGCCCATCGCGGCGCCCGCCTCGACGCCCTGCGCGTGGGCCTGGCCCGCGGACGTCACGTCCGTCATCGCCGACACGCCGGCCGACATGAGGTGCTGCACCAGCTCGAAGTAGGCCCCGGCCGCGATGGCCGCGCCGACGACGAACGCCGCGATCGCGCCGCCGAGCCGCGCCCGGGTCATGTACGTGGAGGCGAAGCCGCCGATGGCGACGATCCGAAGTAGATGGCCGCGCCGGCCTTCTGGCCGAGGCCAGACAGCGCGTACGAGACGCCGATCGCTGCCGCGATCGAGCCGATCGCGAAGAGCCAGGTGGTGTGGGCCGAGAGCTTGGTGGATGCGGTGGAGGTGGTCATGACCGCCGCTAGAGCACTCGCTGTGCCGCGCGTAAGTACACGAGATTACTTACGCTCGCTGCCATCGCCGGCAGCCGCTGCCAGATCTGGCAGGCACGTGCGAGCATGGTCGTCGGTGAGCCGCAGCCACAGCCTCGTGCTCGTGATCCTCCCGGCGCGCGGGGCGTATCCGCTGCGCCTCCCGCTGACCAAGCGCATCACGAGCATCGGCTCCGACGCCACCGCGGACGTGCGCCTCGCCACGGCACCGCCGCGCTGGGCCGTCGTGCACCGCGGAGCCGACGACGGCGAGACGGTGGAGGTCCACGTCGCGTCGCGCGGCGAGCGGCAGAACCTCGCGCCCGGCGAGCGCCTCGAGGCCGATGGGATCGAGCTGCGGCTCGAGTCAGTGGCCGCCGCGCGCGCGCGCGAGCAGGCGATCGATGCGCTCGTCTCCGCGCTCGCGGCGGTCGAGTCGCCGGAGCGCGCGGTCGAGCTGCTCGTGAGCGGCCTCATCGAGGCGAGCGGCGCAGACCTCGGCGCCGTGATCCTCGCCGATGGCGACGCGTACACGATCGCGGCCGCGCGCGACAAGCACGGCGCCGTCGTCGCCGAGGCGCGCGAGCTCCTGTCCGACACCATCGTCCGCGACGTGCTCGGCAGCGGGGAGCGCGTCCAGCTCGACGACATCGCCGCTCACAGCCGCTACCGCGCGGTGCCCTCGGGGACGGCGCTGCGCCTGGGCGGCGCGCTCTGTCTGCCGATGCGGCTCGACGGCCGCACGCTCGGCGCGGTGTTCCTCGCGCGCCACGACCGCGTCGCGCTGGACGATCACACCCTCGCCGAGCTGCGCGTGCTCGCCGCGGTCGCCGTGCCGCTGCTCGCGCAGCTCCGGCGCGCGCCCGCCGTCACCGCCGGCGCGGACGAGATCCTCGGCGATTCGCCCGCCGTGCATCAACTGCGCGGCCTCATCCGCCGCGTCGGCCCGAGTGACCTCGGCGCGCTGCTCCACGGCGCGTCGGGCTCAGGCAAGGAGCTCGTCGCGCGCGCGCTCCACGCGGCGAGCCGTCGCGCGGCCAAGCCGATGATCTCGATCAACTGCGCCTCCGTCGCGCCCGCGCTCCTCGACGCCGAGCTGTTCGGCTATCGGAAGGGCGCGTTCACCGGCGCCGTCGCTGATCGCGTCGGCCTCGTCGAGGCCGCCCACGGCTCGACGCTCTTCCTCGACGAGATCGCCGACATGCCGCTCGCGATGCAGGCCGCGCTCCTCCGCGTGCTCGAGCAACGCGAGGTGAAGCGGCTCGGCGACAACCTCCCGCACGCCGTCGACTTTCGCCTGATCTGCGCCACGCACAAGTCGCTCGACGCCGAGGTCGCGGCCGGCCGCTTCCGCGCGGATCTGCTCTTCCGCCTGCGCGAGGTGACGATCGCCGTGCCCGCGCTCGCCGAGCGCAGCGAGGACATCGCGCTCCTCGCCCACGCGTTCCTGCGCCGGGCCGAGCAGCAGCTCGGGCTCGTGATGCACGCGCTGAGCGAAGACGCCCAGGCCGCGCTGCGCGCCCACGCCTGGCCCGGCAACGTGCGCGAGCTGAAGTCCACGATGCGCCGCGCCGCCGTGCTCGCCGACAGCAAGCTCATCCGCGCGTCCGACCTGGGGCTCCCCGGGCTGGACGGCCACGTCACCGCCCCGCTGCCGGCCGTGACGACTGCCGCCGCGGTCGAGCCGCTCGCGACGGTCCGTGACGCGTTCATCCGCGACTATGTCGAACGTGCCGTCGCCGCCTGCAAGGGCGACCGGGAGGCCGCGGCGAGGGCGCTCGAGATCGGAGTTCGTTCGTTATATCGGTATCTTGCGTAGGTCACAGCTCGTACCTACGGCCGAACCTTACCTTTACGTTCGAGTTGGTTGACAAGGCGCGCGACGCGGCCATAGTGTCCGTCATCCTCACGTTAGCGTGAGGGTTCAGACCATGACGCAGCCCGCCGAACCCACTCGCACCGACAAGCTCATGCGTGTCGGCGAGCTCGCGAAGGCGGTCGGCAAGACCGTGCGCGCGATGCACCTCTACGAGGAGCTGGGGTTGCTCGAGCCAGCGGCGCGCTCCGAAGGCGGCTTTCGCCTCTACGGCCCCAGCGCGGTGGACCGCATCCACTGGATCGTGAAGCTCCAGGCGATCGGCTTCACGCTCGCCGAGATCCAGGGGTTCGTCCGCGAATTCAAGGACGCGTTCTCCGGCCGCGCCGCCACCGCGCGGGTCCGTCAGCTGTTCGTGGAGAAGCAGGCGCGCATCCGCGAGCAGATCCTCCAGCTCCAGGTGATCGACAATGACGTCACCGAGGCGCTCGCGTACCTCGAGACCTGCCAGACCTGCTCCACCGACTTCACGCCGACCGAGTGCGGCAGCTGCGATCACGAAGGTCACCACCGCGGGTCGGCGCCCGCGCTGTTCGCCGGCATCTCGCAGCGCAAGCGCGAGCCGGGGCCGGCGTCCGACAAGAAGCTCTTCGACGTCCCGGTCACCGTGCTGTACCGCGAGTAAAAAATCATGACCCTCAAGCTCCCCATCTTCATGGACAACCACTCGACGACGCAGGTGGACCCCCGCGTGCTCGAGGCGATGATCCCTTGCTTCACCGAGAACTACGGCAACGCCGCCAGCCGCAACCACTCGTTCGGGTGGACGGCCGAGGCGCTCGTCGAGAACGCGCGCGGCCAGATCGCGGCGCTCATCGGCGGGGACGGCAAGGAGATCGTCCTGACCTCGGGCGCGACCGAGGCCAATAACCTCGCGATCAAGGGCGCCGCCAGCTTCTACAAGAAGCAGGGCAACCACATCATCACCGTCGAGACCGAGCACAAGAGCGTGCTCGACACCTGCAAGCGCCTCGAGCGCGAGGGCTACACCGTCACGTACCTGGCGCCGCGCAAGGACGGCATCGTCACGCCCGAGCAAGTCGTCGAGGCGATGACGGACAAGACGATCCTCGTCAGCATCATGCTGGCGAACAACGAGATCGGCGTCGTCCAGGACCTGAACGCGATCGGCGCCGCCATCAAGGCGCGGAACCCCAAGACGCTGTTCCACACCGACGCCGTGCAGGGCGCCGGCAAGGTGCCGTTCGACGTCGAGGCGGCGAAGGTCGACCTCGTGGCGATCACGGCACACAAGATGTACGGGCCCAAGGGCGTCGGCGCGCTGTGGGTGCGCCGCAAGCCGCGCGTCCGCATCGATCCGCTCATCGACGGCGGCGGTCACGAGCGCGGCATGCGGTCCGGCACGCTCGCGGTGCCCCTCATCGTCGGCTTCGGCAAGGCGGCCGAGATCGCGAAGGACGAGATGGGCGCCGAGGCCATCCGCTTGAACGCGCTGCGGGACAAGCTCTACCGCGGGCTCACGGCGAAGCTGCCCGAGACCTACGTCAACGGCTCGATGGAGCACCGCCTCCCGGGCAACCTGAACATCTCCTTCGCGTACGTCGAGGGCGAGAGCCTCTTGATGGCGCTCAAGGACATCGCGGTGTCGTCGGGCTCGGCGTGTACCTCCGCTTCGCTCGAGCCCAGCTACGTGCTCCGCGCGCTCGGCACCGGCGACGAGCTCGCGCACTCTTCGATCCGCTTCGGCCTCGGGCGCTTCAACACCGAGGAGCAGGTCGACTTCGTCATCGAGACCGTCGTGAAGAGCGTGGATCGGCTGCGCTCGCTCTCGCCCCTGTGGGAGATGCACCAGGACGGCATCGATATCGCTTCCATCCAGTGGACCCCTCACTGATCTGCTGATCGAGATCCGAAAGAACCCATCATGGCGTACTCAGAAAAAGTCATCGAGCACTACGAGAACCCGCGCAACGTCGGCACCTTCGCGAAGGATGAAGGCGACGACATTGGCACGGGGCTCGTCGGCGCGCCCGCGTGCGGCGACGTGATGCGGCTCCAGATCAAGGTCAAGGACGGCATCATCCAGGACGCGAAGTTCAAGACGTTCGGTTGCGGCTCGGCCATCGCGTCGTCGTCGCTCGCGACCGAGATGATCAAGGGCATGACGCTCGACCAGGCGGCCGAGATCAAGAACACGCAGATCGTCGCGGAGCTCAACCTCCCGCCGGTCAAGATCCACTGCTCGGTCCTCGCCGAGGACGCGATCAAGGCGGCGATCGACGACTACAAGAAGAAGCACGCGTGATGTCGACGCACGCTGCCCACAGCGATCCAGCCGGGCCGCCGCCGGCGGCTCCGGCCGCCGGTCCCGGCAAGCGTGAAGTCGCGATCTCACCGTCGGCGGCCGAGGAGATCGCGAAGCAGCGCGCGAAGCGCAACACGCCCGAGGCGCGCATCCGCATCGGGGTGCGCGGCGGCGGCTGCACGGGCTTCACTTATGTCTTCGAGTGGGCCGACGAGATCCGACCGACGGACAAGGAGTTCGCGGCGTTCGGCGTGGCGATCGTCGTCGACCCGAAGAGCCTCGTCTACCTCGGCGGCATGACGCTCGACTTCACGCGCGGCATGATGGGCCACGGCTTCAAGTTCAATAACCCGAACGCCAAGGGCGCCTGCGGCTGCGGCGAGAGCGTGAACTTCTAGTCATGCCGGCGGCGGCGACGCATATCGATGCGTTCGACCTGCTCGGGCTGCCCGAGCGGTTCGACCTCGACACCGCCGCGATCGAATCGGCGTTCTTCGCGAAGAGCCGCGAGCTGCATCCCGACCGGTTCGTCTCGGCCCCGGCCGACGAGCGGGTCGCCGCGCTGTCGCGCTCGCGCGCGCTCAACGACGCGTACCAGACGGTGAAGAAGCCGGTGCCGCGCGCCGAGTACTTGCTCGCGCGCGCCGGCGTGACGATCGGCGACAACGAGCGCCTCGATCCGAGCTTCCTGATGGAGATCCTCGAGCTGCGCGAGGAGCTGGCCGAGGCGCGCGTCGCGAAGCGAACATCGGAAGTCGAAGCGCTCCAGGGCAAGATGGCGGCGCGGCGGAAGGCGGCGGTCGGCACGTTGCCGGGCCTGTTCGAGTCGCACGACCTGCCCGCGATCAAGGAGCAGCTGATCGTGCTGCGCTACCTCGATCGCTACCTCGACGAGTGCGACGCGGCGCTGGACCAGGAGTAGTTGCTGTCATGCTGATGCAGATCGCAGAGCCGGGCGAGAGCCGGGCCAAAGAGGCGTGCACGAAGCGCGTCGTCGGGATCGACCTCGGGACCACGAACAGCCTCGTCGCCTACGTCGCCGATGGCGGCCCGTCGGTCATCACCGGCACGAAGGGCCCGCTCGTGCCGTCGGTCGTCTACTACGCGCCCGCGGGCGAGGGCGTCCTCGTCGGCCACGCGGCGCAGGCGCGCGGCGTCGAGCACCCCGCCGATACCGTCGCGTCGGCGAAGCGCCTGATCGGCCGTTCGCTCGCCGACGTGGCCGGCGTCCGCGCGATGCTGCCCTACGAGATCGTCGGCGACGCGCGCGCCGTGCGCATCAAGCTCGGCCGCGGCGACGAGGTCTCGCCCGTCGAGGTGTCGGCGGAGATCCTGCGCGAGCTCGCGGCGCGCGCCGAGGCCGCGCTCGGCGGCCCCGTCGAGGGTGTCGTCATCACCGTGCCCGCGTACTTCGACGACGCGCAGCGGCAAGCCACGCGCGACGCCGGCCGCCTCGCCGGCCTCGAGGTCCTGCGCCTCCTCGCCGAGCCGACGGCGGCCGCCCTCGCGTACGGCCTCGACCGCGGCAGCAAGGGCGTCTACGCCGTGTTCGATCTCGGCGGCGGCACGTTCGACGTGTCGATCCTCAAGCTCGTCGACGGCGTGTTCGAGGTGAAGGCCACCGGCGGCGACTCCGCGCTCGGCGGCGACGACCTCGATCGCTCGATCGCCCTCGGCGTACGCGGCGAGCTCGGCGGCGACCGCCGCTCCATCGCGCAGGCGCTGACCGAGGCGCGCCGCGTGAAGGAAGCGCTCTCCGACGCCGAGAGCACGGACTTCCACGTGCCCGGCATGGGTGGCCGCAAGGTCTCGCGCGACGAGCTCCGCGCGTGGGCAACGCCGCTCCTCGAGAAGTGCGGCAAGGCCTGCCGCCGCGTGCTCAAGGACGCGGGCGTCACGCGCGAGGAGCTCGACGGCGTGATCCTGGTCGGCGGCTCGACGCGCTCGCCGGTCGTGCGCGAGTACGTGCGCGGATTGTTCGGCAAGGAGCCGCTGTCGGACCTCGATCCGGACCAGGTCGTCGCGCTCGGCGCGGCGGTGCAGGCGGACGTGCTCGCGGGCGGCAAGCAGGACGTCGTGCTGCTCGACGTCGTGCCGCTCTCGCTCGGCCTCGAGATGATGGGCGGCGTGGTCGAGAAGCTCATCCATCGCAACACCACGATCCCGTGCGGCGCGACGGAGACGTTCACCACGTACGCCGACAACCAGACCGGCTTCGACGTGCACGTGCTGCAGGGCGAGCGCGAGACCGCCGACGCCTGCCGCTCGCTCGCGCGCTTCGTCGTGCGCGGCGTGCCGCCGATGATCGCCGGCATGGGCCGCGTGGAGATCACGTTCCAGGTCGATGCGGATGGCCTGCTCCAGGTCACGGCCAAGGAGCTGACGACCGGCGTGGTGACGTCCGTCGAGGTGAAGCCGAGCTACGGCCTCTCCGACGAGGAGGTCGAGCGCATGCTGATGGAGTCGTTCGACCACGCCGAGGACGACCTCGTGCGGCGCAACGTCGCCGTCGAGCGCGTCGAGGCCGAGCGCATCCTCGCCGCCACGCGCGGCGCGTTCGCGAACCCGGAGGGCCTGCTCGACGACGACGTCCGCGCGGCGGGCGAGGCCGCGATGGCGACCCTGGCCGCGGCGGCGGCGGGCACCGACTACCACGCGATCCGCGCGGCCGTAGAAGCGCTCGATCTCGCGACGAAGCCGTTCGCGCAGGCGCGCATGAACCGCGCGATCACCGCGCAGCTGCAGGGCGTCTCGATCGCGGACGCCGAGAAGAAGCTCGGAGCCTAAGCCAGATGCCAAAGGTCACGTTTCGCAACCCCCTCACGCGCAAGGACTACGCGCCGATCTCGATCGACGTGGCGCCCGGCACGACGATCCTCGAGGCGGCCGAGGAGTGCGGCGCGCGCGTCGGCCACGCCTGCGGCGGCAACCTCGCGTGCTCCACGTGCCACGTGTACGTGCACGAGGGCGTGGAGTCCTTGCCCGACAAGCACGACAAGGAAGAGGACATCATGGACCGCGCGTTCGACGTGCGGCCGGAGTCCCGGCTCGCGTGTCAGGCGAAGCTCGCCGGCGATGACGTCGAGGTCGAGATCACGCAGGAGGGCCACCAGGCGTGGCTCGACGAGAATCCCGACGAGCGAAAGAAGAAGCAGACCGCGTAGGGTGCGTCTGGCTCGGGACCGCGCGGGTGGCCGTGGTCGGTCTCGCGACGCTGGCGACGACCGCGACGACGTGAGCGGCGGCGGCTCAGCGGGCCGGCGGCTGGTCCACGGTTCAGCGCGCGCCGATCCAGCTCAGGACGTGCGGGCGATGGCCCGGCGCCTCGCACGTGTCGTCGCCGCGATACGCGATGTCGACGACGACCGTGTTGCCGGCCGCGGCGAGCACGGTGCCGGGCTCGGCGTGGTACGCGCCGCCGAGGAACGCCTCGTTGCGCCCGACGCACGCCGGCGTCGGCGGCGCGGCCCAGGTCGCGCCATCGTGATCGAGCAGCGCCTGCGTGCTGTTGTGGCGGAACAGGCGGATGTGGTGCTCGCGCCACTCGACGTCGAGGTTGTCGCCGGTGGCCCAGTGCTGGTCCTCGCCGCCGTGGCCGGCCTCGACGGCGAGCGGCCGCATCACGCGCAGGTCGTGCACGCCGTGCATCGTCACGAGCTCCGCGTTGAGCGCCGCGATGCGCGCGGCGAGCGCGGGCGAGGCGGCGCGGTCGGTGACCAGGGTCGCCGACTCGGCGCGCGTCAGCACGACGACCGCCTTCACGATGCGGTCGTCCGCGCCGCGGATCTCGACGCGCAGGTTCGCGTCCTCGTGGCTCGGATCCTGGATCGCCACGACGACGATCTCCCCGGCCGCCGCGATCGCGGGAAAGCCATGCAGCACGAAGCCACCATCGGCGAACGCGATCGTCGGCGGCGGCGTGGGGCGCGGGGCGGCGAGCTCGGGCTGCGTGCCGGTGGCCGGGGTGATCGGCGTGGGCGCGCTGCTCCCGCAGGCCGCGCCCGCCAGACCCATCACGAGCATGATCAGCGTGCGCATTACTCGACCAGCTTGAGGTGGCTGCCGCGCTTCGCCCGAGGCTCGTCCTCGACGATCGTCGGGGTGGACGGCGCGCTCGCCAGCGAGGTCAGCCCGGCCCCGGCCCCGGCCCCGGCGGCGATCGGCGTGTTCGTCTGTGGCATCGACGACGTCGCGGGCTCGCCGCCGCTGCCGCTCAGGACATCTTCCGGCACGTCCTCGGGCCACACCGTGCCGCGCTGCTCGCCCTCGACCATCGCCGCGTAGACCGCCGTCCACGGCAGGACCACGCGGAACGGCGAGCCGGAGAACGTCAGCGTCCCGCCGATGCCGTTCTCGTCCACGGTGAGGTCCGCGATCGGCGGCGCGAGCGTGTAGCCGAACCGCAGCACGAGGCTCGCGTCGGCGCGGAAGCGCGTCGGCACGGCGACCTCGGAGCGGCGCGCGTCCACGTGCACGAGCACCGGGCCGCGCTGCAAGAGCGCCTCGAGCGTCTTGCGCTTGTCGGGCGCGCTCGCGTCGTCCTCGTCCTGCAGCGCATCGATCGACGGGATCTCGGCCGGCGCCTTGCCGACGAGCTCGACGAACTCCTCCGCCGTCATGAGCCCGGCGTCCACGGCGTCGCGCAAGATCCCCTCGGGCCGATCGCCGGCCGCGGCCGTCACGCGCTCGACCGTCCGCTCGCAGCGCGCCGCGTGGCGCAGGACCGCGCCGTGGGCGGCGAGGGCGCTGTGGGCCCCGCTGCGCCAGCGCGCGATCGCCTTCTCGAGCTCGGCGAGCGAGGTCGAGACGCGGTGCTCGATGAGCGCGGTCACCACGGTCTGGAGCCGGGCCAGGGTCTTGGGGTCGCGCTCGAGCATGGCGCGGCTTTAGTACGCCGCCGGGGCGAGGTAAAGGGTTTCGATCGTGTGAAGGATCACGACGCGCGGGCGGGCAAGTGCAGCCGCACGCCGCAGGCCGCGGGGACGCCCGGGCAGGGGGGCGCGAGCTTCTCGAGCTCGATCGCGACGGCCGCCATCGGGTACCGGTCCTGGATCTTCGCCGCGATCGCGCCGGCCAGCGCCTCGATCAGCTTGAACGTCGACTGCGTGCCGAGGGCCACGACGATCTCGCTGATCTTCCAGTAGTCGACGGTGTCGACGATCTTGTCCGAGGCCGCCGCCGCCGCGAGCGGCAGCTCGAGCGTCAGGTTCACGCGGAACCGGCGCGTGCCGCGGCGCTCGGCCGCGGTGTAGCCGTGGTTCCCCTCGAACTCGAGGCCGCGCACGAACACGCTGTCCCGCTCATGTGGGTCGCTCATTACGTGGGTACACTACCCGCATGACTCGTCTCGTGCTCGTGTGCGCGCTGATCGCCGGCTGTGGCGGCGGTAGCAAGGTGCCTCCGCCGAAGCCGCCGGCGCCGCTCCCGCCCCCGGTCGCCGTCGCCGCCGTGCCGACCCTCGCGGTCACCGACGCCGGCCTCGCGGGCCTCGACGGCAAGTCGCGCGTGACGCTCGTCGAGCTGCGCAAGGAGCTCGCGGCGGCCGGCTACTCGGTCAAGCCCGATAACAACGGGATGTCGCTCGTGTTCGACGTGTACCGCAGCGCCGGCGCCGCCGACGACCAGCTGTTCTACGTGGTGCCGAACGAGGACGGCACGCTCTTCAACATCCACGTGACGAGCACGAAGATCGCGAGCCCGCAGGGCTGGCACGTCGGCGGCGCGCTCTCGGATCTGTCGAACATGAGCTGCGAGTGCTGGGGCTCGCAGGGCGACGAGGTCGCGACGTGCTTTCACCCGGGCGAACACGTGGCCGTCGTCTACGAGCGCGCGTGCAGCGGCATGGCGCTCAACGACGAGCGCAACCGCAAGGTGCTGCAGGGCGCGACGATCTCGCGCCTGGTCTGGCAGCCGAAGCCCTGGGTCGCCGAGCCCGCGCCGGCCGCGGCGGCCGCGGCCAAAGACGACTAGGCGCGGTCTTCTTCTTCGGCCGTCTTCAGCTTCTGCATCTTCTTCTTGATCATCTGGCGCTTCAGCGGTCCCACGAAGTCCACGAGCAGCTTGCCGGTCAGGTGATCGTTCTCGTGCAGCATGCAGCGAGCGAGCAGGCCCTCGCCTTCCATCTCGAACAGCGTGCCATCGAGGCCCATGGCGCGGACGCGCGCGCGCAGCGGGCGGTCGACCTTGACGTAGACATCGGGGAACGAGAGGCAGCCTTCCTCGCTGTCCTCGGTCTCGTCCGACGTCCACAGGACCTCCGGGTTGATGAACGCGACCGGCGGATCGTTCTCCGTGCGGCCCGCCAGCTTGGGCTCCACGATGAACATGCGGCGCGGATCGCCGAGCTGGAGCGCCGCGATCCCGAGGCCATTCTCGGCGTACATCGAGTCGGTCAGATCGCGGAACAGCTCGCGCAAGGAGTCGTCGACCGCGGCCACCGGCACGGAGGCCTGGCGGAGACGATCGTCGGGCCAGATGACGACAGGGCGGACGGCCATGGCTGCGGCACCTTAGCACTCTTCCCGCCCCGCGCAGCGCGTTGACATTCGGGGGCGCGCCGGCCATACAGGCCTCGATGGTCACGCGGTACTCCGACGCACGGCTCCCGACGCCGCACGGCGAGTTTCGCATCGTGGTCTACCGCACCGGCGAGCCGGCCGGCCCGGGCGCGTCCGCGCTGGGCCTCGGCCCCGAAGAGCACGTCGCCATGGTGATGGGCGACGTCACGGGTGAGAGCGTCCTCGCGCGCGTCCACAGCTCCTGTTACACGGGCGAGGTCCTCGGGAGCCTGCGCTGTGATTGCCGCGCCCAGCTCGACGCCGCGCTCGTGCGGATCGCGGCCGAGGGCCGGGGCGTCGTCGTCTACCTCGTGCAGGAGGGCCGCGGGATCGGCCTCGGCAACAAGATCCGCGCGTACGACCTGCAGGATCACGGCAAGGACACGGTCGAGGCGAACCTCGAGCTCGGCCTCGCCGCGGATGGCCGCAGCTACGACGTCGCGGCGCAGATCCTGCGGGAGCTCGGCGTCACGTCGGTGCGCCTCATGACGAACAACCCCGACAAGATCGCCGGGCTCGTCGCCGCCGGCATGCCCGTCCACGCCCACGAATCGCACTGGGTCGCCGCGACCAAGGACAGCGAGAGCTACCTCGACACCAAGAAAGCAAAGCTCGGGCATCTCGCCTGAGCCGCGCGCGACCCCAACGCACGGCGCCCGGACCATCTCCCATGAACGAAGCCAGCATCAAGGAAGCCCTCGCCAAGGTCGTCGACCCGGCGCTCGGGCGCGACATCGTCGCCTACCGGATCGTGCGGACCGTCGAGGTCAGCGGCGAGGACGTGCTCGTCCGCATCGACATCCCGACGCACGGGTACCCGCAGGGCCAGCGCCGCGAGCTCGTGTCGCGCGTCGAGAAGGCGTGCAAGGACGCGGGCGCGAAGCACGTGACCGTGGTGCCCGAGGTCGTGACGGCGTTCACGCCGCCGCCCGGCGACAAGAACCTCCTGAAGGGCCCCAAGAACGTCATCGCGGTCGCCGCCGGCAAGGGCGGCGTCGGCAAGTCCACGGTCGCCGTGAACCTCGCCATGGCGCTCATGCGGCACGGCGCGAAGGTCGGCCTCCTCGACTGCGACGTGTTCGGCCCGTCGATCCCGACGATGCTCGGCACGCCCGAGGTGCCCCCGCAGGCGAGCGCCGACTCCAAGATCATCCCCGCGATGCACCATGGCGTGAAGGTCATCTCCGTCGGCTTCTTCGTCGACAAGGGCGAGGCCGTCGTCTGGCGCGGCCCGATGGTCCACCGGTTGCTGCAGCAGTTCCTCGGCGACGTGGAGTGGGGCGTCCTCGACTACCTCGTCTGCGATCTGCCGCCCGGCACCGGCGACGTGCAGCTCTCGCTCTCGCAGCTGATCCCGATCACCGGCGCGGTGATGGTGACCACGCCGCAGGAGGTGGCGATCGTCGACGTCGTGAAGGGCATCGCGATGTTCGAGAAGGTCGAGATCCCGATCCTCGGCGTCGTCGAGAACATGAGCTACTACAAGTGCCCCGCGTGCGGTCACACCGACGAGATCTTCTCGCATGGCGGCGGCAAGCGGCTCGCGCAGGAGATCAACACGACGTTCTTCGGCGACATCCCGATCGACACGCGCATTCGGTTCGGCGGTGACGCGGGCGTGCCGATCGTGATCGCGAGCCCGGACTCGGAGAACGCGGCGCGCTTCATGGGCCTCGCGTCGCAGGTGACGCTGAAGATGGCGGAGGCCGTGCTGGCCAAGCCCAAGCGCGCCTCGCGTCTGCCGATCATCAAGTAACCGTGGCGGTTACGAAGACGCTCGCGGACGGCGAGGAGGTGGAGGTCCAGGGCTCGTCGAGCAAGTACACGCTGAGGCGCACCGGCGCGGTGTACGCCTGCACGTGCCCGGCGTGGCGCAACCAGGGCGCCGCCGTCGACAAGCGCAGCTGCAAGCACCTGCGCGCGTTCCTGGGCGATGCGGCCGAGACGACCCGCGTGGGCGGTCTGACGACGGTCCCGGTCCGCGCGGTCGCGACCACGGCCCCACCCGTCTTGCTCGCCCACAAGTGGGAGACCGAGCACGACCCGACGGGCTGGCTGATGAGCGAGAAGCTCGACGGCATCCGCGCGTACTGGGACGGCGAAAACTTCGTCTCCCGGCTCGGGAATGCGTTCGTCGCGCCCGACTGGTTCACGGCCGATCTGCCGGCGGACACGCTCGACGGCGAGCTGTGGGTTGGCCGCAAGAAGTTCCAGCGCACCACGAGCATCGTGCGTTCGGGCGCCGCGAACCGCGACTGGCGCGAGGTCACCTACGTCGTGTTCGATGCGCCGAACGCGCTCGGTGGGTTCGAGCAGCGGCTCGCCCACGCGAAGAAGGTGCTGACGCGGTCGCAGACGCCGCACGCGCGCACGCTCGAGCACGTGGTCTGCACGAGCGTCGGTCACCTGCGCGAGGAGCTCGCCCGCGTCGAGGCGCTCGGCGGCGAGGGGCTGATGCTGCGCGAGCCCGCGTCCGCGTACGAGGTCGGCCGGTCGCGGACGCTGCTCAAGGTCAAGACGTTCCATGACGCCGAGGCGACGGTCGTCGGGCACGCGAAGGGCGCGGGCAAGCACAGCAAGCGGCTCGGCGCGCTGGTCGTGGAGCTGGCGAACGGGACGCGGTTCAACGTGGGCACGGGGCTGTCCGACGCGGAGCGCGAGGCGCCGCCGGCCATCGGGACCGTGATCACGTTCCGCTACCAGGAGCTCTCGGACGACGGCGTGCCGCGCTTCCCGAGCTACGTCGGCGAGCGCAGCGACGCGGTCGTCGCGCCGGTCGTCGTGACCGGGGAGGCCCCGGTCGCGCCGGTCCCCGCCGTGAAGCGGGCCAAGCCCGCGAAGCCCGCAAAGCCCGCTACTCGAGGCGCTGCTTCGGCGCGAGGTGGCCGTCCTCGATGACGAACGGCACGAACCGCGCGACCAGCTCGCGGACCTCTTCGGGTGTGTGGCCATCCACGCGGGTGTCGTACTGCCGGGCCACGCCGCCGGCGAGCACGGCGAGGCGGTCCCCGCCGCGGCTGAACGCGAGGTTGACGACCGGAGGCAGGAACGTCGCCAGGTGCTGGAGCTGCGCCCCGGTCGCGATGCTCCACACGCTCACGTCGCCCGCCTGGCCCATCGTCGCGTAGCGCTCGCCGCGTGGATCGAGGCGGAGCTGCTTGACCGCGTCGTGCGCGACCTGGGTCTGGCGGACGAGCGCGCCGGTGGCTACGCGCCACTGTCGGACGACGCCGTCGTCGGTCCCGACGAAGAGATCGGCCCCATCGGCCGCGAGCGCAGCGTCGCGGACCCGGCTCGGCCGCGCGAAGCGCGCGAGGGAGACGCCGTCCGCCGCGCGGACGAGCTGGACGACGCCATCCCTCGTGCCGGTGATGATCTCGTCGTCGCTCGCCGCCCAGGCCGCGAACGAGAGCTCCGGCACCGGCAGGGCGCGCGCGCGGCCGGTCGTGACGTCGAGGATCTCCGCCCGCCCGTTGACCATGTCCGTCACGAGCAGGCGCCGGCCATCGGTCGCGAGCGCGAACACGTCGTCGTCCGCGATGCCGTTCGGGGCTGGCCAGGTCCCCGCGAGCTTGCCGTCGTCATAGACGGTGACCTCGAGCTGAGCGGTGAGCGCGACGACGCGCCGCCCGCCCGCCGCGACCGCGAACCGGCCGAGCCCGCCGGTGATCGGGATGGTCGTCCGAGGCGTCGCCGGGTCGGCCAGGTCGTACGTCTGCAGGACCTTCGACCCGGCGGGCGCCGCGAGCCGGACCATGCACTCGCCGCGCGCGTCCAGCGTGCAGCCGTACGCATCCGACAAGGGCGCGACCCGGGCCGCGCGACCCTCGACGCCGACGCTGGTACTGGCGAACACGAGGAGGCGGTCCCGCGCGTCGTAGGCGACGCACACACCGGTCGTCCAGTCCGACGCAGCGGCGGAGGGGTCATCGGCGGCGAGCGGGAGCTGGGCCAGGTTCCGGGTCCCCGACGTGTCCCAGACGGCCACGCTCCCATCTCCCAGCGCAGCCAGGACGTGCGACCCGTCGCGCGAGATGGCGGACCCGACGACGGCGAGCTCGGCCGAGAGCGTCGCGCGGATCGCGCTGGTGTCGGCGTCGTACACGAGCAGCTGGGTGTCCGGGCACTCCACGATCAGGCGGTGGCCGTCCCCGCTGTAGTGGAGCGCGCGGGGCGACCCGCTGCACGGCACGAGCTCGTGCGTCGGGTCGGGGACGAGGGGGTTCGGCGGTCCCCACGGGAGGGTCAGCTTCTGGTCCTCGCCCGCCGTGGTGACCTGCGAGCCGTCATCCCGGATCGCCACGCGGCCGCTCGTGAGCCCGGCATACGCGCCGACGAGCTCGCCCGTCGCCGCCGATACGAGGTCGAGCCGCCCGCCGTTCACCGTCACGACGTGGTCCAGCTGGGCGTCGATCGCGGCGTCCTCGGCGTCCGCGGCGAGGTCGATGGCGCGTCGGCTGACCTCCGTGACGGAGGCGCCGTCGTCGTGCAGCCTGACCATGTCGTGCTCGGTGATGACGAGCGCGTCGGGACCGTGCGCGCGCGCGGCGATGATGTGGGGCTCGATCGCGACGGTGATCAGCACCTTTCGGCCGGCGGCCTCCAGCGTGCTGTCGCCCCCGAAGCGCCAGACCCGCGTGCCCGTGTCGTCGTAGAGCGTGAACACCGAGTGCACCGGCGCGCCCGGCTTGCCGGTCGCGAGGTCCCAGACGGTCGACGTCAGATCGCCGCGCCGGTCCGGAGTCGTGTGCGCGACGGCGAAGCGCTCGCTCGGCCCGAGCTCGATCGGATTGCCGCCGCCCTGGACGTCGATGTTCGCGAGGATGGCGACCGACGTCGCATCCCAGACCCGGACGCGGCCGTCCGTCGAGCCGGTCAGGATGCGCTGCTCGTCGGCGCTGAACGCGACGGTGTCGATGCTCGCGTCGCGCAGGGTCAGGCGGTGCTGCATGGTCTCCGCGAGGGGGACGCTCCGCCCGAGCAGATACGGCAGATCGCCGCCGCGCTCGCCGAGCCGCATCGCCTCGGCGAGGAGCGCCAGGGCGCGCAGCGGATGCTGGTCGAGCGCCTCGCGCCGGCCTTGCTCGACGAGCAGCGCCCGCGTCGTGAGCGCCGCGCGGTCGCGCTCGACCACGACATTGTTCACCGCCACCACGCCGCCGACGACGAGGATCGCGAGCGCCGCGCCCACGACGGCCAGCACGGTGCGGCGGCGGCGGATCCAGCGAGCGACGAGCTGCCACGGCGTGTAGTGGTGCGCGCCGACCAGCTGGCCCGTCTGGAAGCGCCGCAGATCGGCGGCGAGCTCGACGGCGGATGGATAGCGGTCGGCGGCCACGGGCGCCATCGCCTTGAGGATGATGGTGTCGAGATCGAGCGGGATCTGCGCATCGCACGCCCGCGGGGCCACCACGGGCTTCGTGATGACGTTCGCGAGCAGCTCGTCGAGGCTGGTGCCCTCGACGGGCGCGCGGCCGCACAACACGTGATAGGCGAGGGCGCCGAGCGCGTACACGTCGGCCCGCTCGTCGACCGGCTCACCGCGCGCCTGCTCCGGCGGCATGTACGCCGGCGTGCCGATGACGGCGCCGTACGCGGTCTCCCCGCCGCTGTCGCCGGGCGCGGCGAAGGAGAGCCCGGGCGCGGCGAGCGGGACCTCGGGCGTCTCGGTCGCGGCGAGATCCTTGGCGAGGCCCCAATCGATGACGACCGTCTCGCCGAAGTCGCCCACGAGCACGTTCGCCGGCTTCAAGTCGCGGTGGATCACGCGCTCGCGATGCGCGTAGGCGAGCGCGTCGGCGACGGCGATGAGCGTGACGCCCGCGGCTTCGACGGGGGCCCCGGACCGGGCCGCGACAAGGCCGTGGTCGTCCGAGCTCCCCGCCATGGCCGCTTCAGGGTAGCGCTAATTCACCGAAGAATCGCACGGCGCCAGCTCGCACAGGAGGTGGCTCACGTGCCCGAGCGTGCGCTGCAGCCGGGACAGCGGGCAGGTCGCCTCGAGCAGCTCCTGCCGCGCGTCGGGGTCCATGATCAGCGCGGCCGCGATCGCATCGGCGCAGCGGCCCGGCGAGTCGGCCCCGCGGGCCAGCTCGCGCAGCTGCGGGCCACCCTGGTCGATGACCTCCGCGAGCCGGTCGCACAGCGCGATCAACCGGCGCTGGTGGTCGAGCGCGTCCAGCGGATCCACGCGCTGGTCGTCGAGCAGGCGCGCCTCGATGCGGCGATACGGCGACGCGGTGTCGAGCTCGCGGGCGAGCTCCACGCGAGCCACGCCCCGCAGCACGAGCGCGAACCGGCCATCCGGCAGCTCCTCGGAGCAGAGGATCCGCCCGACGCCCATGCGCTCGTACACGGGCGGCTTGCCGTACTGCGCGCCCTCGAAGCCGGGGCGGAGGCGGGCGATCGCCATGAGCTGGTGGCCGGCGAGGCAGTCTCGCGTGAGCTCGCGGTAGCGCGGCTCGAACATGTGGAGGGGCAAGAGACCGCCGGGCAACAGGACGCAATTCGGGAGCGGGAAGATCGGCAGCTCGGCGAGCGCGTCGGGTTGGAGAGCGGCGTCACTCATCGGGCATCTCGACCAGGCTAACCGAAGACGTCGATGCAAGAACCGGTCAACGCGCGCGGTGCGTGCAGCGCGAGGAACTCCGCCGTCCGGGCGATGTCATCGGGCGTCATGTCCGGACTCGCGCCGGGAATACCCTCGCGGAGCATCTCGGTATCCACGCTGCCGGGACAGATCGCATTCACGCTGACCATAGCAGCGCGTAGCTCTTCGGCAAGCGAACGCGTGAAGCCGACGATCGCGTGCTTCGCGGCGCAGTACGCGGCCAGCATCGGCGTGCCCTCCCGCCCGGCGCGCGACGCGATGTTGATGATGCGTCCGCCGCTCCGTGTCAGATCTGGCAGGAACGCACGCGTCACGTAGAACGTGCCGTCGACGTTGGTCGCGTGGACTCGGCGCCACTCGGCGTCGGTGATGTCCACCGTGGCGCGCCGGAGCACGGCGCCGGCGTTGTTGACGAGGACGGTGACCGGCGGCAGCTCCACGCGGACGCGCGCCGCGGCGGCGGTGACGGCAGCCGAGTCCGCAACGTCCACGGCGTACGCGTGCGCGCGCGGCCCGATCTCGGCGCACACGGTCGCGAGCGCGGCCGCATCGCGGGCCCACAGCGCGACGTCCGCGCCGGTCGCGCCGAGGCGCCGCGCGATCGCGCGCCCGATGCCGCGGCTCGCGCCCGTGACGACGAACGTCACGACTTCGGCTTCTTCTTGTCGAGCGCCTTGGCCTCGGCGGGCTCGTCGTCGCCGAGCGCGCCCCGCCCCAGCGCCGCGGCCTGGTCGAGCGGGTCGACGAGGTCGTTGTACGGATACGGCATCGAGCGCGACTGGCACGCGAACGACGCGGCGTTTTGGTCGTCCTTCACGTCGAAGGTGTAGACGGGATCCTGCTTGCCGCCGGTGCCGTTCGTGCAGTCCTTGAGGTTCGGCCAGCCCGTGCCGTCGACTTGCTTCCAGATGTCCTCGAACTCGCCGGGCGTGATGGCGCGCGCGTCCTCGGCGCGCTGGCCGCTGCGGTCCATCTTCCAGCGCTTGATCTTCGGGCCGTCGCTGCAGCTCATCTGCACGCCGAGCTCGTCGGCGCCGATGTGGTGGGTCGCGACGTAGCTGACGATGCGGTCCCGGCAGGTGAACGCCTGTTGCTCGCGCGCGACCTGCTTCTGGGTCCCGCCGCACGCCGCGCCCGCGACCGCGAGGACGGTCCCCCACCTACGCATAGTCGGCCGCCAGCGTCGCGCGCGTGGCCTCGGGCAGCTCGACGCGGAACCGGTAGTTCGGGTGGTCGATCTCCATGACGAGCGGCGTGCCGGGGGTGGCGAGCGCGGCCTTCACCGCGGGCGTCAGCGGGTAGCGCGTGTACTGCACGGCGCTGATCTTCGCGTCCGTCGAGCGGCCCGGCTCGAACGCGGCGCGGATCGCGTGCGGCCCGATATGGAGCACGACGTGCTCGTCGAGGCCGACCAGGTCGCCGAGCGCCTTGACGGCATCGGCGTCGGGCGCGAGCTCGACGAACAGCGTCGCCGACAGCGACGAGTCCGTCGGCATCAGCTCGTTATTCGTGGCGATCTCGGCCACGATCTGCGCATCCGAGGTGAGGCCCTCGACGCGGCAGATCTCCTCGATCTGAGACTGCACCGTGTGTCGGTTCTCGAAGAGGAGCGACACGCGGTCACCGACCAGCACGCGCCGCGGCTTCTTCAGCGCGATGATGTGCTTGCGAAAGTCGTCTCGGATCGGCGCGTAGAGGGCCGGTCCCTTGATGTCGTGCCGCGAAATGGGTCGCACCAGGCTCATGCCTGGTTTGTACCTTATTTTACGTTGAGCTGATCGAGGCCCTTCTGGAAGCGGCCGGCGTGCGACCGCTCGGCGCGCGCCAGGGTCTCGAACCACTCGGCGATCTCCTCGAAGCCCTCTTCGCGAGCCGTCTTCGAGAAGCCCGGGTACATCTGCGTGTACTCGTAGGTCTCGCCGGCGATCGCCGACTTGAGGTTCTTCTGCGAGTCGCCGATCGGCTCGCCGGTCGCCGGGTCGCCGACCCGCTTCAAGTAGTCGAGGTGACCGTGCGCGTGGCCGGTCTCGCCCTCGGCGGTGTCGCGGAAGAGGCCGGCGAGGTCCGGGTGCCCCTCGACGTCCGCCACCTTGGCGAAGTAGAGGTAGCGGCGGTTCGCCTGCGACTCGCCCGCGAAGGCTTCCTTGAGGTTCGTGTGCGTCTTGGATCCCTTGAGCTCGGCCATGACGCGTTGGTACCACCCGCGGCGGAACCGAGCAACGGCTACGCCTCACGGCGCGAGGTAGGCGACCAGCGCATCGACCATGTCGTCCGCCAGCGCGCGCGCGGCGGGGCGCTGGCCGCCGGGGATGTCGTTCGAGATGATGACGAACGCGAGCTGGTGGGCGCCGTCGACGCCCGCGTAGCCGGCCAGGGCGATCACCTTGTCGAGCGTGCCCGTCTTCGCGCGGACGCGACCGCGCGCGGGATGGTCGTGCCAGCGCTTGGCCAGGGTCCCGTCGACGCCGGCGACGGGCAAGGACGCGAGGAGATCGGGGCCGATCCGGTAGTCGTGGTACGCCGCGGCCAGGATCTTCAGCAGCTGGTGCGCGGAGACGTCGCTCGCGCCGAACAGGCCCGAGCCGTTGTCGGCGCGATAGCTGCCCGCGGCGATGCCGAGGGTCCCCAGGTACGCGCGGACGGCGGCGGTGCCGTCCGCCCACGACGCGGGCCCGGGGGAGGCGCGCGTCTCGGCGCCGAGCGTCTTGAGCACCGTCTCGGCGACGTAGTTGTCGGACAGCTTGTTCATCTCGCGGATGACGAGCGCGAGCGGCGCGCTGTCGTGCGTGGCGACGAGCTTCGCGGCGGGCGGGACCACGGCGACGCGGTAGCTGCGGTCGGCGATCTTGACGCCGCGCGTGGCGAGCTCGCGGCGCAGGATCTCGGCCGCCGTGCGCGCGGGATCGTCGAGGCGGCGGCGCTGCTCGAAGCTGCCGTCGACGGCGCGGATCTGCCCGCTGACGTCGAGCTCGGTCCGCCCCTTCGCGCCCGCGACCTGGTCGACCTTGACGCGCGAGCGGCCGGTGGTGACGGTGGTGACCGAGACCTTGCGCAGGTGGACCTGCTCGGTCTCCGGCTCGAGGGTGACGCGGGCCGTGCCGCCGGGCTCGGCCGTGACGACGACCGTCACCGTGCCGCGCGCGACGCCGAGGCTCGCGACGGGCGCGCGAAACCCGGCGTGCTCGCCGTTCTGCTCGTCGTAGTGCGGCGGCTCGGTGACGCCGTCGAAGTACGAGGTGTCGACGCTGAGCTTGCCGGTGACGGTCCGGACCCCGCGGGCGGCGATGTCGTCGGCGAGGCTGCGCAGGTCGTTGACCGAGAGCAGCGGATCGCCGCGCCCGCGGATGTAGAGGTCCCCCTCGACGATGCCGGTGGCGTCGTCGAGCTTGTCGGCGTACACGGCGGTGCGCCAGCGGAAGCCGCCGCCGAGCGTGGCAAGCGCGGCCGCCGCCGTCAGGAGCTTCGTGTTGGACGCGAGGTTGAGGCCGGCGTCCGCGTCGTGGTTGTAGACCTCCTCGCCCGTAGCGAGGTCGAGGACGGCGACGCCGATCTTCGCGCGCCCGAGCGTTGGCTTGCTCGCGATGGCCGCGGCGAGCCGGTCGCGGAGCCAGGCCGGGCGCGCCTTCTTGTCTCCGGGGGCGGTGGTGTGCGTGCCGCTGCCACCGCTCTCCTCGTCATCGTCGGCGCTGCCGGCGGCGGCGTTTGACCCGGCGCCGGGGGCCGCCACCGGAGCGGCCGCGCCGCTACCGCTCCCCTTGCCGGCCGACTTCGGTTGCTTGCGCGCATCGGCGACGTCGATACTCGTCACGCTGGCCGTCGCCAGCGCGAGCACGCCGGCGAGCAGCACGGCACCCGATGCCATCACGCCTCCACGCTATCACGCTCGTCGCCGCGCTCGCGGCCGCTGGCTGCTCCGCGCGCACCCGCCGCACGCCGGACGACACCCTCGTCGTCCTCAGCGACACCGCGATCACCACGGCCGACCCGCGCTTCGCGAGCAACAACTACGACAGCAAGCTCGTGCGCCTCGTCGCGCCGGGGCTCACCACCATCGACACGCCGACGCTCGAGCCGCGCCTCGCGCTCGCGGCCGCCATCACGCGCGTCGACGAGCTGACGTACGACGTGACGCTGCGCCCGGACGCGCGCTTCTCCGACGGCACCGCCGTCACCCCTGCCGACGTCGCGCAGACGTACGCGACCGTCCTCGCCGAGGGCTCGCCGAGCAAGTCGCACAAAGATCTCACCGACCGCTACACGCTCGTCGACCTGTGCGGCGAGCGCTGCGTCCGGTTCCACCTGCGCACGACGCTCGCCACGCTCATGTCCGACCTCGATTTTGGCATCGTGTCGTTCCACTCGGATCCCGCGCTCGGCACCGTCGGCGCCGGGCCCTACGCGGTCCGCGCGATCACCGCCGACACGGCCTACCTCGACGCGAATCCGTACTATTTCGGCGCGGCGCCGAGGTCGCCGCATGTCGTGATCCGCTACGTGTCCGACCAGTCGGCGCGCATCCTCATGCTCGTCGGCGGCTCGGCCGATCTCATCCAGAACAGCGTGCGCGCCGACCTGGTCGACGACGTGGCCGAGCGGCCGCGCGTCCACGTGCAGAGCGGCCCGAGCGTGATCCTCACGTACCTGATGATGAACAACGACGACCCGGTGATGCGGGACGTCCGCGTGCGCCAGGCCGTCGCGCTCGCGATCGATCGCCCGGCGCTGATCGCCGCGAAGCTCGCGAACCGCGCCGTGCTCGCCAGCGGCCTCCTGGCGCCCACGCACTGGGCGTACGCGCCGGACGTGCCGCGCTGGACCCGCGACCTCCCGCGCGCGCGCGCGCTCCTCGACGCGGCCGGCCTGCCGCCCGATGCCCACGGCGTCCGCGCCCACCTCGTCTACAAGACGTCGTCCGATGCGTTCCGGCTCGCCATCGCGCGCGTGCTCGCGGCCCAGCTCGGCGAGGTCGGCCTCGACGTCGAGGTTCGCGCGTTCGAGTTCGCGACGTTCTTCGCCGACATCAAGCGCGGCGAGTTCCAGCTCGCGTCGATGCAGACGGCCGAGATCTCGGACCCGGACTACTACTTCACGTACTTCAACTCCGCGCGGATCCCGACCGCCCAGGACCCCGACACGAACAACCGCTGGCGGTACCGGAACGCGGAGGTCGACCGGCTGACGCAGGCGGGCCGCCGCGAGCTCGACCGCGACCGCCGGAAGGCGCTGTACGCCGAAGTGCAGCGGATCGTGGCGCGCGAGGTGCCGATCGTCCCGCTCTGGCACGAGGACGTGGTGGTGCTCACCAACGCCGACGTCAGCGGCTACGAGATCGTCCCGAACGCGCGCCTGGCCGGCCTGACCACGGCGGTAAAGCGGGTAGAAGCCGACCGTTAGGCATGGTAACCATTGGCCTTCCCATGGCCCTGGACCCAACCGTCGAAGAGCTGTTCATCGGCATCGCACACGCGCTGTTCGTGAATCGATTGCACGTGCTCCGGCTCACCGAGGTCGTCCGCCTCGGCGTCAAGCCCGACCCGCATGACCAGAACATGGAAGTGCCGCAGGAGATCGACAAGGATCTCATCCAGCAGGCCTTCTCGTACGTGCTCCGCCACTTCCCGCAGACCTTCGCCGGCAAGATCGAAGCGGCGAAGGCGCGCTGGATCCGGCTCGCGTAGCTGCTTCGTCCGCCCGCTCAGCGCCACCAGAGCGCGACGGTGACGACCACGGCGAAGCGCACGGCGCGCCCGCCGAAGACGATCGCGGCGAACGCGCGGATGCGGATGCCGAGCAGGCCCGCCGCCGACGCGACGATCGAAAATGGCGGGATGCCGGTGAGCGCGCTCGCCACCAGCACCAGGTGCGGCCGGCCGCGAAAGCGCGCGGTCCAGCGCCGCAGCCGCTCGATCCGCGTGCGCGTCTTCGCCGACGGCGTGCCCGCGAGCGCCACCGCGCCGCGCACGGCGTAGTACATCGGCAGCTTGCCGACGAGCTGGCCGAGCGAGGCCAGGACCACCAGCGCGGCGAGCTCTGGCGTGCCGCCGAGCTCCAGCGCGACGCCGACGAGGAACACGTCGACCACGACGAACGGGATGACGCTCGACAGCGCGCCCACGGCGAAGCTGCCGGCGTAGAGGCCGAGCTGCGCGACGAGCGCCTGCGGATCGGTCAAGAGGCGGCGTGCGGATGGAGGCGGCGGTAGACCGCGGGCGCGGCGGCGGCTCCGACGGCATCGACCATCGTGCACGCGGCCACGAGGGCGAGCCCGCGGAGGCGAGGACCGCGGCGGAGCGCCGTCACGGTGCCGAGCGCGGCGCGGGC